>NZ_CP158687.1:984535-1312713 GCF_040580765.1 Lentibacter algarum
GGGACGGGGGCGGCGCTTATGGTGGCGGCTGTTGTGCAGATGTATCGTGCCAAAACCACGATCATTCCACGGCATGATGCCTCCCAGCTAGTGACGGGGGGTGTCTTTAGTCTGAGCCGCAACCCGATTTATCTGGGAGATGCGCTCGTTTTGGCGGGGTTTGCGCTCTATTGGGGGGCTTGGCCTAGCCTTGTGCTCGTGCCTGTGTTCATGTGGCTGATCAGCTGGCGGTTTATCGAAGGCGAAGAAGCTAAGCTTCGGCATGCTTTCGGTCAGGCGTTTCATGCCTATGAAAAGGAGACACGCCGTTGGCTTTGATGGCGGGGTTTACAGAAACTGCGGGGAATGCCGCAATGCGGCATTGACTTCGCGGCGAACTTTTACAAAAGTCGATGAGACTTTCGGCGCAATAATATTTCTCGGCCAATATTGCCGAAACTGAAGAGAAACTAGAGGGGACGCTAACGTGATAATTGGAACGCCAAAGGAAGTGTTTGCAGGCGAGGCGCGGGTTGCCATGACGCCTGCCTCGGCACTTGACCTGCAAAAGCTCGGATATGAGTGCATGATCGAAACGGGCGCAGGCGCGGGCGCTGGCTATTCGGACGCGGACTATAAGGCCGCCGGCGTGAGCGTGAAAAAAACCGCTGCTGCCCTTTGGAAAGACGCGGATATTATCGCCAAGGTGCGCCAGCCTGAAGCCGAAGAGCTGAAGTACCTCAAGGCGGGCAAGACCCTGATTTCATTCTTTAACCCTGCGGTGAACGACGCGGGCATGACCGCGGCCAAGACCAAGGGCGCGAATGTTATTGCGATGGAAATGGTGCCACGGATCAGCCGTGCGCAAAAAATGGATGCGCTCAGCTCCATGGCCAATATTGCGGGTTACCGCGCCGTTATTGAAGCGGGTAACAACTTTGGCCGCTTCTTCACAGGCCAGATTACGGCGGCGGGCAAAGTTCCACCTGCGAAAGTTTTGGTTGTGGGGGCTGGTGTGGCTGGGCTTGCGGCCATCGGCACTTCAACCTCGCTTGGCGCGATCACCTATGCGTTTGATGTGCGCCCCGAAGTGGCGGAACAAGTCGAATCAATGGGCGCCGAGTTTGTTTATCTCGACTTTGAGGAAGACCAGCAGGACGGCGCCGCGACAGGCGGCTATGCGGCTGTTTCAAGCCCTGAGTTCCGCGAAGCGCAGCTTGCTAAATTCCGCGAGCTGGCACCTGAAGTTGATATCGTGATCACCACGGCCCTTATTCCGAACCGTGAGGCACCAGAGCTTTGGACCGAAGATATGGTCAAGGCGATGAAGCCTGGTTCTGTGATTGTGGACCTTGCTGCTGAGAAGGGTGGCAACTGCAAACTCACTGTGATGGACGAGAAGATTGTGACCGAGAATGGCGTGACCATTATTGGCTACACCGACTTCCCGAGCCGCATGGCGACGCAGGCGTCAAACCTCTATGCGACAAACATTCGCCACATGATGACCGATCTGACGCCTGAGAAGGACGGGCAGATCAACCACAATATGGAAGACGATGTCATCCGTGGTGCGACTGTGACCCATGAGGGGGAAATCACCTTCCCGCCGCCGCCCCCAAAGGTGGCTGCGATTGCGGCCAAGCCCAAGGTGGAAGTGAAGGAGCTGACGCCAGAGGAAAAACGCGCTGCAGAAGTGGCCGCGTTCAAGCAGCAGACCAAGAACCAAGTGACGCTTCTGGCCGTTGGGGCCGTGCTTCTGCTCGGTGTTGGGCTTGTTGCACCCGCGAGCTTCATGCAGCACTTCATCGTGTTTGTGCTGGCTGTTTTTGTTGGTTTCCAAGTGATCTGGGGGGTTGCGCATTCGTTGCACACGCCGCTCATGGCTGTGACCAATGCGATCAGCTCGATCATCATTTTGGGCGCGCTGATGCAGATCGGTTCAGGCTCTTTCCTTGTGATCCTCTTGTCGGCACTGTCTGTCTTTATGGCAGGGATCAATATCTTCGGGGGCTTCCTCGTCACACGGCGCATGCTTGCCATGTTCCAGAAATCTTAAGGGAGGCTTGATCAATGGATTATGGTTTCACCACAGCGGCTTATGTAGTTGCCGCAGTCTTGTTTATCCTCTCGCTGGGCGGCCTTTCGGGGCAGGAAAGTGCTAAGCGTGCGGTTTGGTATGGTATTGCGGGCATGGCTTTGGCTGTGTTTGCCACGCTGATTGGACCGGGCTCGGGCCTATGGCTTTTGTCGCTTGTTCTGATCGGGGCGGGCGGGCTTATCGGCTATCAACTTGCAACCAAAGTGCAGATGACACAGATGCCAGAGCTTGTCGCAGCGATGCACTCGCTTGTTGGCTTGGCAGCTGTTTTTGTGGGCTTCAACGCGCACATCGAGCTGGGCCGTGTTATGGCGATGGACGACAGTGCCAAAAAAGCACTCGAGGGCTTTGCCGCACTTCTTGCGAAGAAAGATGGCGTTGAAATTGCCATTCTGCGGGTTGAGCTTTTCCTCGGGATCTTCATCGGGGCTGTGACATTCACGGGCTCTGTTGTGGCCTATGGCAAGCTTGCGGGGCGTCTGACATCTGCGGCAGAGAAACTTCCGGGTGGGCATATGCTCAATGCGGCTGCTGCGGGTATCTCGCTGCTGACCCTGATCTGGTATTTCAACACAGGTGGCTTCCTTCCGCTGTTTATCATGACGCTGGCGGCGCTGTTTATCGGCTATCACCTGATCATGGGGATTGGCGGCGCGGACATGCCTGTGGTTGTGTCGATGCTCAACTCCTACTCAGGCTGGGCGGCTGCGGCTATTGGCTTTAGCCTTGGCAACGATCTTTTGATTGTTGTGGGTGCGCTTGTTGGCTCATCAGGTGCGATCCTGAGCTACATCATGTGTAAGGCGATGAACCGTTCGTTTGTCAGCGTTATTCTCGGCGGTTTTGGTGGCCCACAGGGCGAGCAAATGGCTGTGGAAGGCGAGCAGATTGCCATTGAAGCAGAAGGTGTCGCGGCGGCGCTCAATGAGGCGGACAGCGTTATTATCATTCCTGGATATGGTATGGCTGTTGCGCAGGCGCAGGCGGGTGTTGCGGATCTTGTGCGCAAGCTGCGTGCCAAGGGCAAGAACGTGCGCTTTGCCATTCACCCTGTTGCGGGGCGTCTGCCTGGGCATATGAACGTGCTCTTGGCCGAAGCTAAAGTGCCTTATGACATCGTGATGGAAATGGATGAGATCAACGAAGACTTCCCGTCAACCGACGTGGCCATCGTGATCGGCTCCAATGACATCGTAAACCCTGCAGCGCAGGACGATCCGAACAGCCCGATTGCTGGTATGCCAGTGCTCGAGTGCTGGAAGGCGAAACAGGTTTTCGTTTCCAAGCGCGGGCAAGGCACCGGCTATTCGGGGATCGAGAACCCGTTGTTCTTTAAAGAGAACACACGGATGTTCTATGGCGATGCGAAGGCGAGCCTTGATAAGCTTTTGCCGATGATCGACTGATCATTCCGGATGATTGACCAGAGAGGGCGTCCTGCGGAGGGGCGCCCTTTTTCGTTTCTGTATACAAATGTATTCCGCTAACTTATTGATTTTGCGGCAAATTGCGTATTTACATGTGCGCCGAGCGCGTTAGGGTGCCCAGAACACAGGAGAGCGCGCTATGACGGCTTTGCAAGACCATCCGCTTCGATACGAGCTGGCCAACGAGCTTCATGCACGCCCTTTTCCGAGTATTGCGACCTCGGCCACTGCTGTTTTTGTAGCGCTGCGTCCCAAGAAAGACGCGGCAGGGCGGAACCGCGCTGCTGACCTTGCGCATCTCTGTGCCTTGCTCGACCGCTACGGCGCGGCGCATCCTGCGCCTCATGCCACGCATTATTCGGGGCAGATTGGCCGCCATACCCTGAAGTGGGAGAGCCACACCGAGTTTGTAACCTATACCGCGTTTTTTACGGGCGTATCTGACCGCGCGTTTGATGCGGCGGACTTTAACATTTTCCCCGATGACTGGCTTGCGGCCTCTGGCATGGAGCGGGTCACGAGCGCTTTGGTCAGGGTGGGGCCAAGCCCTGTTGTTGCGACGATCAAGGAGGCTGTGGCGGAGTGGTTTGTGCCTGAAAGTGTGGCTGTGTCATACGTTCTGGATGGGGCCGCTGTGATTGCGGGCGATTTTCACATCGATCCAGCAGGGCATATGCGCTTTGCAGTGTTTGTGAATGAGGGGACAGGGCCGCAGCGCACGGGGCGGATTGTTCAGCGGCTGTGCGAGATAGAGACCTATAAGACCCTCTCAATGCTCGGGTTTGCGCGGGTGCGTAGCCTGAGTGGGCCTTTGGCAAAGTTTGATGCGCAGCTTTCTGGCTTGATGGAGGATATGACGCTCTCGGAGACGCCTGCAGAGGCCACGCTGGATGCGCTTTTGAGTGTTTCAGCTGAGCTTGAGGCGCTGTCTGCGACCTCGTCTTTCCGTTTTGGAGCGACAGAGGCTTACGAAGCGTTGGTACATGAGCGGATTTCGGTTTTGCGGGAGTCCCGTTTTGAGGGACGCCAGACCTTTGGCGAGTTTATGATGCGCCGCTATGATCCAGCGATGCGCACTGTGGCTGCGACGCGGGCGCGCTTGAGCAAGATGGCTGATCGGGCGATGCGGGCGGGGGAGCTGCTCAGAACGCGAGTTGAAGTCGAGCGGAGCGCGCAGAACTCGGCGCTTTTGGAGAGCATGAACAAGCGGGCTGATTTGCAGCTTAGGTTGCAGCAGACTGTGGAGGGACTCTCGGTGGTCGCTATCAGTTATTATGCTGTGAATTTGGTGACTTACGCGGCTTATCCCTTTGCCAAGGCCTTGGCCGGCGTTGACAAAGGGATGCTGAGTGCGTTGGTTACTCTGCCGGTTGTAGGGCTTGTGTGGATGGCTGTGCGCCGTATCCGGAACCGCTTTCATTAAGGACACGGCCCGCGATTTTCGCGCCTACGATGATTGCTGCAAGGGCGAGGAAGGCTGCGAAACCGAGTGTCGGGATGCCTGAGAGGCCTGCGCCTAGGGTGCAGCCACCTGCGAGCACACCGCCAAGACCCATGAGCAGAGCGCCAAGCGCATAGCGGCCTGTTTGAGCTGGGCTTTCAAAGCTCTGCCATGCGAAGCGCCCAAAGATGAGCGAAGAGGCTGCTGCGCCCGCGAGGATACCCCCGAAGAGGCCGACGCCGAAGCCTGGTGTGATCGAAGTGCTTGCAATGCCCCAGAAAAGCGTGGCTGTGGCGGGGCTTGTGAGGCTGAGGCTTTCGGCCACGATCGGATCAAACTCATCAAAAAGGATATACCCTGTGCCGACCCATGCCGCGGGTACGATCAGGCCGATGAGCGCCGCAAGGGCGAGGTTGAGCTTGCTTGCGCCTGAGCGCAGGGCGAAGGCGAGGAAGCCGAGCGCCAGCGCAGCTGTATAGGGCAGGGCACCGCCAGGGAGGGCTGCGAGGGATGTCAGATCACCCAAGGGGAGTGTCACACTGGCAAGGCTTGAGGAGAGCGGCGCAAACACGCCTTTGAGCGCGGCGTGAGCCGCAATCGCGAAGAGCACGAGGACGAAGGCAGCACGCAGGTTGCCTGAGCCTGAGAGCACGGCGAGACGTGAGGCACAGCCGCGGGTGAGCACCATGCCTGCGCCAAAGGCGAGGCCGCCGAGGAGTATTGCCAGCACCGGCAGATCGGAGGCCAGCAGTCTGTGGCTGTCAAAGTTGATGAGGCCTGTGGCGACGCTGGCTTGTGTGCCGATGAGGGCGACTGCGAGGGCCATGAGCCAGACGCCGCCCGCAGAGCGGCGCTCGGATGGGTCAGCACTCACGAGGGCGCGGCGCAGACAAAAGCGGGTGATCTCGGCCAGCACGCCGAAGGCGACGCCGAGGGCAAGGGCCAGATAGAGGCTGGCTGTGACTGGGGTCAGAGTTTCAAAACCAAAGGATTCAAACATGGGTGTGCTCCGCAATGTGAGGGCTGTTGCTGTCCAGTTGGCAGGGGTTGGGGCTTGAAACAAGGGGAGGGGCTGGCCGAGGGCGGCGCGCGCGCAGACAGGTGTTCTCAGCGTCCGCAGGCTTTGGGGCGTTGTTCTGAGCCTTTCGGCGCGGTGGAACAAAAGACCAAACGCGCGCCCTGATAAGGGACGCGCGTTTTTATTTTGAGATATTGGTTCTGAGGCGGGTTAGCGGCCTCTGATACGCGGATCGAGCGCGTCGCGTAGGCCATCGCCGAGGAAGTTGACGGCCAGCACTGTGAGCGAGATTGCGATTCCTGGTAGAATGACGCGCTCAGGGAATTCGGTCATGCGTGAGACCGAGTCTGCAAGCATTTTGCCCCATGTCGGGAAGTCAGACGGGAAGCCTACGCCGAGGAAGCTGAGCGAGCTTTCTGTGATGATCGCTGTTGCGAGCCCGAAGGTCGCGGAAACCACGATGGGCGAGACGACGTTTGGCAGAAGGTGGCGCATGATGATGCCGCGTGAGGTCGTGCCTGCGGAGCGGGCTGCGAGGACGAACTCACGCTCTTTGAGCGCCAGAACATCGCCACGCACGATCCGTGCGGTGTGCATCCAAGATGTGATGCCAATGACGCCGACAATCAGGATAAACATGCCACCCTCCGGGCCAAAGTTTGCTCTGAGCGGCTGTCGGAAAAGCGTGACCGCGACCAAAAGCAAAGGCAGGATCGGCAGAGACAGAAAGAGATCTGTCAGCCGCATGAGCGGTCCATCGAGCTTTTTGAAGTAGCCCGCAAGCACGCCAATCATTGCGCCAAGAAACAGCGAGAGCAGCATAGCGGCCCAGCCCACGGCCATAGAGGTACGTCCGCCAGCGAGCATATTGGCGAGGCCGTCGCGACCGAGCTGGTCTGTGCCGAATGGGTGTTTCCAGCCTGTTTTGGCATCTGAATCCCAGAGGGCCGTATAGATCGGACGATAGTCTTTGGCGCGGATGTCGAGCTTGCCTGGGTCTACGGTCCAGATCAGCGAGCCAAAGATCACCGCAATTGTGATCAGCATAAGGAAGCTGCCGCCGACCATCGCGCCCTTATGTTGGCGGAATTGCAGCCAGACCTCTCCCCATTGGGAGCGATGCGGTTTTAAGGGTTCGTTGTCTTGGAGCGCCTCGATGGCTTGAATTTCGTCAGTCATAGCGGATCCTTGGATCAAGCACGCCGTAGAGCACATCGGCGATGATATTCGCCATGACAATCAGAAAGGCGAAGATAAAGGTGAGTGTCATTACCATTGGCATATCGGAGGCAAAGAGCGCGCCGATGAGAGCGTCGCCGATCCCGTTTACTTTGAAGACGCGTTCCGTGATGATCGAACCACCGAAGATGCCTGGAATGGCGAGTGCGACCACTGTCACCACGGCGATCATTGAGTTGCGCAGCACATGAACGAGCAGCACGACGCGCTCTGGCAGGCCCTTGGCGCGGGCGGTGCGCACATAGTCTTGCTTGAGGTTGTCGAGCATGGAGGCACGCATGAAGCGGCTGATCTGGGCTGTGACTTGTAGGGCGAGTACCATAACCGGCATGATCATTTGCTTGAGCTGGACCACGAAGCTTTCCCAATCATTGACCACATGGGTGGTGTCATAGATCGAGGGGAACCAGCCGAGATAGACCGAGAAAATTACAATCAGAAGCGGTCCCGTGAAGAACGGGGGGACGGAAAAGCCAATCATCGTGATGAATGTGCCCGCTTGGTCGAAGGCGGAGTATTGTTTGTAGGCCGAGTAAATGCCGATGGGAATGGCGATGAAGAACGCAACCACATAGGCAAGGCCGACGACCCATAGCGTCTGTGGCATCCGCTGGATGATGATGTCCATTACGGGTGAACGGGTCTGCCAGCTGATGACGCGCAGGTCGCAGGGGCCGTCTACTGCTGGGCCACAAGGGGTGTAGAAGTCGGTGTTAGGGAGCCAGCCGAGGAGTGAGCTGTGGTTTGTGAGCCAGTCGATAAAGACCATCGGCTCGATCCAGAACATCTGCACCAGCCATTTCCAGAACTGGATATACCAAGGTGCGCCGAGGCCGAGCGCTTCGCGCATCTTCTGTTTGACTTCGGGAGGCACTGTGAGGGGCACCTGCGCCATCGGATCGCCAGGGGCGAGCTGTAGCAGCAAGAAAATGATCAGAGCGATAAACAAAAGCACCGGAACGGAGAGAATAAGCCGGCGGATCGTATAGGTCAGCATGAAGCGGGGCCTTGGTTTATAGGTCTGTTAATGTCGGATGACGCGGGGCAGTCAGATTGGGCGCCCCACAAAAGCAGGACGCCCTAAAAGCACAAGGCTTATCAGTCGATGCGATACCACTCAGCGGCATCCCAGAGCTCTGAGTCCCACACGTTGAGGACGTGGCCGCCCAGCGTGTTGGCTTGGCCAGAGACGCGACCACGGTGAACAAGACCCACGATGGTGTGGCTGTCTTTTGTCAGCATGTCGTTCATCTTCTTGGCGATCTCACCGCGCTTGGCGATGTCGCCTGTGCGGCCGAGTTCGTCGATCAGTGCGTCGTAGGCTGGATCACAGAAGCGGTTGATGTTTTCACCCTGCCACTGGCTTGATGGCTTGGGCTCGCCGCCACAACGGTAGGCCGCAAGATACTGCTGCGGGTCTGTGCCGTTGAAGGTGTTGGCATACATTTCTACGTCTGCGTAGAACTTCTGGAAGGTGTCGGGCGAACCGGGGTCGCCACCGAAGAAGACAGAGGCATCAAGGTTGCGCAGTTCTGTTTCAACACCGATTTCTTCCCACCACTGTTTGATCAGGGCCTGGAAGTCCTGACGCACAGCATTGGTTGATGTTTGATAGAGCAGCGAGAGTTTTTTGCCGTCTTTGTCACGCACGCCGTCGCCGTCTGTATCTGTCCAGCCAGCTTCTTCAAGCAGAGCTTTGGCGCGGTCCATGTCCTGCGTGAGGCAGAAGTCGTTCATCGACGCATAGTTTGCAGGCGATGGAACGAGATCACATGTGGGCTTACCCGCTTGGCCATAGCCGACTTCTACGAGCAGATCGCGGTCGATCGAAATCGAAAGCGCTTCCCGCACGCGGATGTCTGAGAGGATTGGGTGTGGGTGCATCACAGTCGAGCGCTCGCCTTCTGGAAGGTCGGGCGATGGGTCTGTCATGTTCATTTCAAGGCGTTCAACGAGTGGGCCGAAACCTGTAATCGCTTTGCCTTTACCGCCTTCTTCGAACTTTGAGATCACGTCGGGCGCGAGCTGAAGGTTCCATGCGTAGTCCATTTCACCCGTTTCAAAAACGGCACGGGCCGAGGCAACTGCATCACCACCGCCTTTGAGAACCATTTTGGCAAACTTCGGTTTGTCGGCCTCACGGTAGTTCGGGTTGGCCGACAGAGTGATAACGTCGTTTGGCTTGAATTCGTCAACGACGAAAGCGCCTGTGCCGATCGGGTTGAAGTTGGCTTCTGTGCACTCGGGCGCTTTGGCACCTGTGCAATCAGCAAACTGGGCCGCTTGGATAATAGGTGACTGTCCACCCACGAGCGGGCCGTATGGATTTGGCTTGGGCTCGTTGAACGTGATGACAAGGGTCATATCGTCAGGCGTTTCAATGCTTTTTACACCGTCAAAGAATGCCGCTTGGGCGCAGCCGCCTTCGGGGTTCATGCAGTAGTCAGCCGTGAATTTGGCGTCGTTTGATGTGACTGGCGTACCATCTGACCAGAGGATGCCTGGGCGGATTTTCCATGTGATTGTTGTGAGGTCTTCGCTCACACCGCCATTGGCCACTGTGGGCACTTCTGCGGCAACGAAAGGCACAAGGGCGCCAGTTTCGTCGTAGCGGGCGAGGGGTTCGATCACGAGCGAGGCGGCTTCGACATCTTTCGTGCCGCCTGAAAGGTAGGGGTTCATGATCGAAGGCGCTTGCCAGTAGATCACGTTGACTTGGCCGTCAGAGCCACGCTCGGCCATGGCCGCCGGGGCCATAACAAACGCTGCCGCTGCACCAAGCAGAAGGGTTTTGACTTTCATATTTTACTCCATGTTGGACGAAACTTGCGCCTCGTCTGAGCTTGTCCGCATGTTTTGCGGTTTCGTCGGGGCGGGGCAGTCTGGATTTCAGACATCAGTCAGTTGGCCTGACTTTCCCCCGCAATGAGGATCATACGACACAGAGATTCGCAAAAATGCAAGCCCTTTGAATGGACCGTGATGCGAACCTAACGGAACACTGCGCGCGCAGCTTGCAGTGTTTGACAGTCAGCCGTTCCCCTCTGTAGCGTGGTGCTATCTGCTTTGAAGGAATGGCTCTCTGATGCTTGATCACCCCCTTGCGACAATTGAAAACCTGCGTGTCGAGTTCCAAACAAAAGACGGCCCTGTTGTTGGGGTCGAGGATGTTTCGTTTGAGATACGGCCTGGTGAAACCATTTGTATTGTTGGGGAATCGGGCTCAGGCAAGTCTGTCTCGTCACTCTCGCTGATGCGGCTGATTGAGTACGGTGGCGGCGATATAGCGGGGGGGCGTCTGCTCTTTAAACGGGGCAACGGTGATGAGATTGATCTCGCCAAAACGGACCAAAGCCTGATGCGCACGATTCGGGGAAACGAGATTGGGATGATCTTTCAGGAGCCGATGACGGCGCTGAACCCTGTCTTTACCGTGGGCCGCCAGCTGACTGAGGGGCTGCGGATGCATAAGGGCCTCAACAAAGCCGAGGCCGAGGCCCGTGCGCTGGATTTGCTCAAGCAGGTGCGTATCCCTGAGCCCGAGCGGAGGCTGACACAATATCCACACGAACTTTCAGGCGGGATGCGCCAGAGGGTTGTGATTGCGATGGCGCTGGCCTGTGAGCCGCGGTTGCTGATTGCGGATGAGCCAACGACGGCGCTTGATGTGACGATTCAGGCCGAGATCCTTGCGTTGATGGACCGCCTCAAGCGTGAGACGGGTACGGCTGTTATGTTTATCACTCACGACATGGCTGTCGTCGCTCAGATGGCGGACCGTGTTGTTGTGATGTTTCGCGGCAAGAAGGTTGAGGAGGGCGCTGTTGAGGATATTTTCGAGCGCCCACAGCACAATTACACCAAGGCGCTGTTGGCGGCGGTGCCCAAGCTTGGGGAGATGCGCGGCAAGGCCTATCCCGAACCAATGAAGCTTTTGGGCAAGTCTGACCAGAACCTAGACCCGATCAAGGGCAGTGATGAGGTTTTGCTGGAGGTAAAGCATCTGACCACGCGCTTCCCTGTGAAGGGGGGCTTCTTTCGCCGTACTGTCGCCAATGTGCATGCGGTTGAGGATATTTCCTTTACGATCAACAAGGGGCGTACGCTGAGCCTTGTTGGCGAGAGCGGCTGCGGCAAATCTACTGCGGGGCGCTCGCTTTTGAGGCTCGTGGAGCCGCAATCGGGCGAAGTGCACCTCGATGGCAAGGATATTATGGCGCTCGGCAGCAATGATCTGCGCGCCGCACGGCTTGATATGCAGATGATTTTTCAAGATCCGTTTGCGAGCCTTAACCCGCAGATGAATTTGATGAGCCAAGTGGCTGAGCCTTTGCAGAACTATGGTGTTGCCAAGGGGCAGGAGCTTCAGGACAGGATTGCAGCGCTGTTTGACCGGGTTGAACTGCCGCGCTCTTTCTTGCGGCGCTTTCCGCACGAACTCTCTGGTGGACAGCGCCAGCGCGTCGCGATTGCGCGCGCTTTGGCGCTCAATCCTAAACTGATCGTTGCGGATGAAGCCGTGAGCGCTTTGGATGTTTCGGTGCAAGCTCAGGTTTTGAACCTGATGATGGAATTGCAGGCAGAATTGGAACTGTCCTACCTCTTTATCAGCCATGATATGGCTGTGGTGGAGCGGGTGAGCCATGATGTGGGTGTGATGTATCTGGGCCGTATTGTAGAGTTGGGGCCACGCGCGGCAGTTTTTGAGAATCCGCAGCATCCTTATACACAAGCTCTGATGAAGGCGGTTCCGATTGCCGACCCGCGCAACCGCAAGGACGAGCGCGAGCTGAACTTTAAGCCCATCCCATCACCGATCCATCCCGTGGGATATGAGGCGGCGCCGTCGGAGTATCGTGAGATTGGCGCGGGGCATTATATTCTGACCACGGACAGTGGCTATTAAGAGAGCGGTTTCGCCTGCTGACGCAGGCGATCCGGTGGGGGCTCTGCCCCCAGACCCCCGTAATAGGTGGGGGCCAGCCCCCACGCCCCCGGGATATTTCTGAAGAGAAGAAGGAGGGGGCTTGGGAGCATATCAGGATGCGCTGTAAGGAGACGACTATGACCAT
The DNA here is from genome assembly GCF_040580765.1 of Lentibacter algarum. Lineage (GTDB taxonomy): Bacteria > Pseudomonadota > Alphaproteobacteria > Rhodobacterales > Rhodobacteraceae > Lentibacter > Lentibacter algarum. The sequence continues at coordinate 996,813 of NZ_CP158687.1, forward strand.
TATGACGCCTTATGAACTGATGGAGAAGTTGATCAGCTTTCCCACGGTGAGCCGTGATCCGAACACTGATTTGATTGATTGGGTTGAGAGCTATCTGGCGGCACATGGCATTGTGAGCCACCGACACTGGCGCGATGAGGCGCGGACGCATTGTGCGCTGTTTGCCCATGTTGGTCCTGAGATCGAGGGCGGAGTGGTGCTCTCGGGGCATACAGATGTTGTGCCTGTGGATGGGCAGCCTTGGAGCTCTGATCCCTTCACGGTGACGGAGCGGGACGGGAAGTATTTTGGGCGCGGGACCTGCGATATGAAGGGCTTTGATGCGCTTGCGATCTGGGCACTTGTGGAGGCCAAGCGGCGTGGCGTGAAGCGGCCTTTGCAGATTGCTCTCAGTTATGATGAGGAGGTTGGTTGCACCGGTGCGCCTGCGATGATTGAGGCGATGCAGGGCGTTTTGCCAAAGGCCGAGCTTGCCATCATCGGGGAGCCGTCTTTGATGAAATGTGTGAACGGCCACAAGGGCGGCGTGGGTGTGGCGACACATGTTGTCGGGTTTGAGGTTCACAGCTCAATCATGCACCGTGGTGTGAGCGCGGTGATGGAGGCTGCAAAGCTTCTGGAGTGGGCCAATGAGGTCAATGCGGAAAACATGGCGGCCACGCCTGATGCGCTTGCGGCGATGTTTGATCCGCCTTGGAGCAATGCGCATGTTGGTACGATTGAGGGCGGCACGGCGAACAATATCACCGCGAAAGATTGCAAGTTTATCATGGGGTTTCGGGTTGTTCCGAGCGAAAACAAGCAGGATTGGGTGGAACGCTATACGGCGCGCGCTCGTGAGGTCGAGGCTGAGATGCAGGCCATTCACCCTGAGGCGCGCATTGACCTTACCGGCTTTTTTGATGTGCCGGGGCTGAAGCCTGAGGAACATGGCGTGGCTGAAAACTTTGTGCGCCGCCTAACGGGGGACAATGCCAGCCATGTTGTGAGCTACGGGACAGAAGCGGGACAATTTCAGGAGGCTGGATACTCGGCTGTGATCTGTGGACCCGGTAGCATCGAGCAGGCCCATCAGCCTGACGAATACATTACGATTGCCGAGTTTGAAGCGGGGCAGCGCTTTATGGAGCGGCTGCTTGAGGAGCTTGCTGCGTGATGCGGGGGATCCCTTTGGGCCTGCAAAACGCGCCCGAGCATGTGGGCGCTTTGCCTGCTGAGGCGGATGCAGTCATCATTGGTGGCGGCGTCATCGGGATTTGCGCGGCCTATTATCTGGCGCAGCGGGGCTTGAAGGCTTTGGTGTTGGAAAAGGGCCGTGTGGCTGCCGAGCAGAGCGGGCGCAATTGGGGCTGGATTCGCAAGACGGGGCGTGACTATGCCGAGCTTCCAATCGTTATTGAGGCACAAGAACGCTGGGAAGAGTTGGCCAAGGTCTGCAAGGATGACTTCGGGCTGAGGCGCGCGGGCGTTACGTTTTTGCCCAAGAACGAAGAGCAGCTTGCAAAATATGAGGTCTGGGCGCGCGAGTTCGGGGCCGCTGCTGGGACCAAAATGCTTGGTGCGGCACAGGTTGCCGCGATGCTGCCTGATGCGATCAATCCTTGGGGCGGGGCTATGCACACGCCCGATGATATGGTGGCGGAGCCCTTTGAGGCTGTGCCTGCGATCGCGCGGGCGGCAGTGCTTGCGGGGGCCATTGTTCGAGAGGGCTGTGCTGTGCGTGGGTTGGTGCGCGCGGGCGGCGCTGTGAGCGGAGTTGTCACCGAGGCTGGAGAGGTCAAAACGAGGCTTGTGCTTGTGGCAGCAGGCTCGTGGTCTTCGCTCTTTCTGCGCCGTGAGGGGGTGAGTATTCCGCAGTTGTCTGTACGTTCCAATGTCTTAGCGACCGCGCCGATGCCGTCTTTCTTTGAGGGCGCTGCGGGGGAGGATGCGATGTCATTCCGTCGCCGTAAGGATGGCGGCTATACGATGGCCTCGCTTGGGGTCAATCATCTTTGGGTTGGGCCTGATGCGCTGCGCCATGTGCCGCATTATCGTCAGCTGATTGTCGGCGGGGACTTTGGCATGAGTTACCGCCCACCCGCGCCAAAGGACTGGCCAGACGGTTTGTTGACCAAGCGGCGGTGGGGCTTTGATGAGGAGACGCCGTTTGAGCGGATGCGCGTGCTTGACCCTCAGCCGAGTGACAAAGCGCTCGACAGGATGCTTGATAAATTTGCGGCGCGCTTCCCTAAAGTGGGGCGGCCCAAGGTGGCGAGGCGTTGGGCGGGTATGATTGATACGATGCCTGATGTTGTGCCGATCGTGGATCATGCGCCGATTGAAGGGCTTAGCATTTGCACGGGGATGTGTGGCCATGGGTTCGGGATCGGGCCTGCTTTCGGGCGCATCATGGCGGACATGATGGTGGGACGTGACGTCGGACATGATCTCACGCGTTTTCGCCTTGCGCGGTTTGACAGCTATGCCAAGCTTGAGCTTGGACCCGATGTTTAAGGGCTGCACAATGGGAGAGGCGTGATGCCGATCAAAAACAGATTTTCAGATTTGAGCGGAGAGATTACGGCGTGGCGGCGGGACTTTCACGCCCACCCCGAGCTGAGATTTGAAGAGACACGCACGGCGGGGCTTGTGGCCGAGCGGCTCAAAGGCTTTGGCTGTGACGAGGTCGTTGAGGGCTTTGGCAAGACTGGCGTTGTTGCGGTGATCCGTGGGCGCGGGCAGGCAAGCGGGCGCACGATCGGCTTTCGCGCGGATATGGATGCTCTGCCGATCACCGAAGCGACAGGGCTTGAGTATGCTTCCGAAACAGCGGGTACGATGCATGCCTGTGGCCATGATGGGCATATCTCCATGCTCTTGGGAGCGGCGCAATATTTGGCCGAAACACGCAACTTTGACGGCACGGTTGTGCTTGTGTTTCAGCCTGCCGAAGAGGGTGGAGGCGGGGCGCGCGCCATGCTCAAAGACGGGTTGATGGAGCGCTTTGAGATCGACGAGATTTATGGAATGCACAATTGGCCCGGGATCGAGGCGGGGCAGTTTGCGATGCGTGAAGGCCCGCAAATGGCGGCGGCAGATTCCTTTGAAGTTCGAGTGCGCGGCAAGGGCGGACATGGGGCGATGCCGCATATTGCGGTGGATACCAGCCTTGTGGCCAGCCATATTATTATCGCTTTGCAATCAGTTGTCTCTCGCAATGTGGATCCGCTCAAGGCGGCGATTGTCTCGGTCTGCGGGATGAAGAGCGACACGGACACATACAATGTGATTCCTGACGAGGTTCTGCTTAAGGGCACGACGCGCTATCTGCACCCTGAAGTGCAGGGTGTGATCCGTGAACGGATGCAGGCGCTTGTGACGCAGACAGCGGCGGCTTATGGCGCGAGCGCTGAGCTGACCTACTTTGTCGGTGTACCGCCGACGATGAACGCGCCTGAGGCGGTGACCCATGCGGCTGAGGCTGCATTGGCTGTGACGGGTAAGGCGCCGCTTGAGATTGATCCTGTGATGCCTGCTGAGGATTTCTCGGAGATGCTTTTGGCGCGGCCCGGGGCCTATGTCTTTATTGGCAACGGCGACAGCGCCGATCTGCACAATCCGCTTTATAACTTTAACGACGATATCTTGCCTGTAGGCGCGAGCTTCTTTGCTGAATTGGCAGAGAACCGTATGCCGCTTGGGGATTGATTAGGGAGAACGACCATGGCTGTAAAAAACCGATTTGCCGAGTTGCATGACGAGATCACCGCGTGGCGGCGCGATTTGCACGAACATCCAGAAATTCTGTTTGAAACGCATCGCACCAGCGCGATTGTGGCTGAAAAGCTTAAGGAGTTTGGCTGTGACGAAATCGTCACGGGGATTGGCCGTACTGGTGTTGTTGGAGTGATCAAGGGGCGCACGAACACGTCTGGCAAGGTGATCGGGATGCGCGCGGATATGGATGCGTTGCCGATGCCAGAGGAAACGGGGCTGCCTTACGCGAGTAAGACGCCTGGCGCGATGCACGCTTGCGGACATGACGGGCACACGGCGATGCTTTTGGGCGCGGCCAAGTACCTCAGTGAAACGCGCAATTTTGATGGCACGGTTGTTGTTATTTTCCAACCGGCGGAAGAAGGCGGCGGCGGCGGCAAGGAGATGTGCGACGACGGGATGATGGAGCGCTTTGGCATTCAGGAAGTCTATGGGATGCACAACTGGCCTGGTAAACCTGTGGGCGCGTTTTCGATCCGATCCGGGCCGTTTTTTGCGGCGACGGATGTGTTTACCGTCGAGTTTACGGGGCGTGGCGGGCACGGGGCCAAGCCGCAGGAGACTGTGGACACGACAGTGATGGCGGCGCAGGCTGTTATGACACTGCAGACCGTGGCGAGCCGAAATGCGGACCCTGTGGAGAATATTGTCGTCTCGGTGACCTCGTTTGAGACAAGCTCCAAGGCGTTTAACGTGATTCCCGGTGGTGTGACGCTCAAGGGCACGGTGCGCACGATGAGCGCTGAGATGCGAGATTTGGCAGAACAGCGCATTGGAGAGATTTGCAACGGTGTTGCAGCGACATTCGGTGGCACAGTGGATGTAAACTATCAGCGCAACTACCCTGTCATGGACAATCACGAGGCACAGACGGATTTCTTGCGGCAAGTTGCGACGAGCGTTTCGGGCGGATGTGACGAGGCGCCGCTTGTGATGGGGGGCGAGGATTTTGCCTTTATGCTTGAGGAACGCCCTGGCGCATATATTTTGATGGGCAATGGCGATACCGCTATGGTCCACAACACAAAGTATGACTTCAACGATGACGCTATTCCAGCGGGTTGTAGCTATTGGGCGGAAATCGCCGAGCAACGGATGCCAATGGCCAGCTGAGGCGGTCTGAGACTTGCACGCGAGCTATGGCAGGACTAGGAAGGGCGCATGAAAACTGCGCCCTTCCTTGCTTATCTGGCCGAGCCTCATGCCGAGAAGATGGCATTTTTTGAGGCTGTTTCGGCTGAATTTGGCGACGGTGTGCGCCTGAAGACCTGGCCGATGTCATGGCGGGGCTACCCTGAAACAGAGGCACGGGCGCGTGCCTGTCTGGCGCGGGCAAAGAGGCAGCCCAAGGGCGCTTTTGGACGTTGGCTCAAGCTTTTGTTTCTGAAGGGGCGTTACAACTGGGCGCGGCGCTATTTTGAGGCGCGGCCCGAGGCTGCCGCGCTCTGTTGGCAAGGGCTAACAGGCACGCGGCGTGCCTTTATGGAGGGTGCGAAAGACGCAGGCGCGGAGCTGCTGTATGCCGAACTTGCCCCTTTGCCTCTGCGGCGCACTCTGGATGCGAAGGGGGTAAATGCTGAAGGTTCTGTGCCGAAGCAGGCTGCGTTTTATGAGAATGTTACCGCGGATATGACACTTTTGGCCGAGCTCAAGGCTGGCTTTCAGGCGCGTGCGCCTCGGCGGGCGGATGTCGGGCAGGGTAAGGCCCACTTTGATGGCGCGCGCTTTTTGTTTGTGCCGCTGCAAGTGCCTGACGACAGCCAGATGACGCTGTTTGCAGGTTGGTGTGGCGGGCTTCAGGGCTTTATTGCCGCTCTTGCGGAGGCTTCGCGGCATTTGCCCGAGGGTTGGCACTTGCGGGTCAAGGAGCACCCCTCATCCAAAGTTGCGGTGACGGATGAGATCAATGCGCTGATTGCTTCTGGTGCACGGATCGTTCTGGACAATGCGACTGACAGTTTTGCCCAGATTGCGGCGAGCGCAGGGGTGATCACGATCAACTCCTCAATGGGTTTGCAGGCGATGTTCTGGGACAAGCCCGTGGTGATCACTGGGGAGGCGCTTTACGATATTGAGGGCGCTGTGATGCGAGCGGACAGTGCTGCAGCGCTTGGCGCGCTCTGTGCACAGGCGACGGAGCTGTCGTTTGATGCAGATTTGCGCGCGCGGATGCTGACTTGGCTTGCACGGGACTATTATGTGAGTTTTGACCAAGGGCGGCTTTTAGAGCCAGAGCAGATACAGCGGATCAGAGCCAGAGGACGTGCGACATGAGATTTTTCAAGGCCAGACCGATCAGTAAACTGGCGGTTTCTCCTCCTAAGGCGAACCCTGAGCGCAGCGGCGTGGCGATCCCTATTATTGTGAAGAACGAGGCGCGCTACATTGAAGAATGGGCGCGGTTTCACCTCTTGGCTGGGGTGTCGCATTTTATCGTCTATGACAACGGCTCAACAGATGAGACTGTCTCGATTTTGCGAGACACTGTACCAGCAGAGGCGCTGACGATTGTGCCTTGGGCGCAGAGCCTGCGCGACGGGCGCAGCGGCGCGGAAATTCACAATCAGGTGCTCGCTTTTTCCCATGCGCTGGCCAATTATGGGGCTGAATTTCGCTGGATGGCTTTTGTGGATGTGGACGAGTTTATTGTCCCGAAGGCGGACGCGAGTATTGAGGCCGCGCTTGAGCGTGTCGGGGAGGCGGCCCATGTCTCCTTGCCTTGGCAGATGTTTGGCCGCGGTGGACATGAGGCGCCGCCTGAGGGCGGGATTGTTGCGAACTATACCCGCAGGATGCGCACGACCGAGGGCGCGCGGCATGCTCTGAACTGGAAGTGTATTGTTGATCCTAGCCGTGTGACGGGAGTGCGCGTGCACGGTATGGAGATTGATGGCAAGGGTGAGGGCGTGAATGATGCGGGCGTGCGGGCGGCGCATTCTGCACGCGGAAAGGCTGGATTTTACTCGGCTGAATTCTTGCAGCTCAATCACTATTATACACGCTCAAACAATGACTTGCAGGCCAAGCTTCAGGCTTGTTTAATAGCATCTGTGGCGCTCCAGCAGCACGCACGGCGGGTGATGCGGATTGTGGCCGAGATTGAAGCGGATGAAGTCGAAGACGTGGCGGCGATTGATTTTCTCGCGCGCGCTCAGGGCAAGTAGGCCGCGAGTGCGTTCATGGTTGCGGCAGCGGCATTTGTCTCGCTGCCTTGCCAAGGGGCCTGATGCGGCTTTGAGAGGCGGGAGCCGAGAGCTTCTGTTAGCGTTGCTGTGTCCGCGACAAGCTCTGTAAAGCCATCAACGGCGAGCCGCGCATATGCGGCGCTGAAGTTGTTTACTCTTGGACCTGAGAGCACGAAGGCACCAGCTTTGGCCGGCTCATACGGGTTGTGGCCGCCTTCACGGCCAAAGCCGCCGCCCAGAAAGACTGTTGAGGCAGTGGCAAAGGCGGCGCCTGCTTCTCCGAGAGTATCGGCAAGCAGGATTTGCGTTTTTTCTGTCGGCGCTTCGCCTTGGCTTCTTTGGCTCAGGCTGAGGCCATCAGCTGCGGCGCGGATGGCTTCGGCGCGGGCAGGGTGGCGCGGCAGCCAGAGGAGGAGCGCATCGGGCGTATTGGTCAGCAAGGTACGGTGTGCGGCGAGGACATGGGCCTCATCGGCAGGGTGTGTGGAGACGGCGGCCCAGACGGGGCGTCCCTTGGCGGCGGTTTGAAAGGCGTCTAGCGCGCTTTCTGAGATGCTGGTGGCGGGTAGATCTGCCTTGAGGTCTCCAAGACACTTGAGGCGGTCTCCGGGCAGGCCAAGGGCCATAAGCCCCGCGCGCACAGCCTCTGTCTGGCATGTGATCAGGCGGAACGGCGCGAGCATATAGCCATAGCTTCTGGGAAAGCGGGCGCGGCTTTTGGAGGCGCGGGCATTGAGCAGGGCGGCGGGTGTGCCGCGGCGTGCGAGATTGCGGCACATACGCGGCCAGAGATCACCTTCGACAAAGAGCGCAAGATCGGGCTGCCAATGGCTGAGAAAGCTGCTGACGGCGCGGGCGGTATCAACGGGCTGAAACTGATGGATGCAGCCCTCTGGAAGCACTTGTGCGGCGCGCTCGGCGCCTGTCTGCGTGCTTGTGGTGACAAGCAGCGTCGCATGCGCAGCCAAATAGGGGGCGAGTGCGGCGGCAGATTGGATCTCGCCAACAGAGGCGGCGTGAAGCCAGATCAGCTTGCCTTTGGGCCGTTGCAGAGTGGCCTCGCCAAAGCGCTCGGGCAGGCGTACCACGGGGGCATTCTGGCGTAAATGTGCGGCGCGGGCCGCGCGAAGGAGAAGCCACGGAGCGGTGCTTGTGGCAGCGAAATAGGCAGCGGGGAGCAGGGGCGTTGCCACGCTCAGCCGCCTGTGTGGCTCATGTGGCGGGTCATTTTGCCGCCGACGCTTTGGCGATCGTAGTCAAAGTCGTGGCCCTTGGGCTTGAGCTTGATGGCGGCGCGAATTGCCTCTTCAAGAGGCGCATCACTGTCCGGGTGCAGGCGCAGGGGCGCGCGCAGGTCTGCGTTGTCTTCTTGGCCAAGGCACATAAAGAGCTCTCCTGTGCAGGTGAGCCTTACGCGGTTGCAGCTTTCACAGAAGTTATGCGTCAGCGGGGTAATAAAGCCGATTTGTTGGCCTGTTTCTTCAAGGCGCACATAGCGGGCGGGGCCGCCTGTGCGATGGGCAAGGTCTGTCAGCGTGTAACGCTCTGCCAGCGTTGTGCGGAGGTCTTTGAGCGGCCAGTATTGGTCAAGACGGTCCTCATTGCCGATGTCGCCCATAGGCATGACTTCGATGAAAGTGAGGTCCATCTCCTCGCGCTGGCACCACTCGGTGAGAGTGAAAAGCTCGTCTTCATTGAAGCCTTTGAGCGCAACCGTGTTGATCTTGACGCGTAGGCCTGCCTTTTTGGCGGCCTCGATGCCTTTGAGAACTTGGGGCAGACGGCCCCAGCGGGTGATATCTGCGAACTTTTGTTCATCCAGCGTATCAAGCGATATATTGATGCGGCGCACGCCTGCTGCGTAGAGTTCATCAGCGTAGCGTTCAAGTTGGGAGCCGTTGGTTGTGAGCGTCAGCTCTTTGAGTGTGCCGCTCTCAAGGTGACGGGTCATCGCGTGAAAGAACGTCATAATGCCTTTGCGCACAAGCGGCTCGCCGCCCGTTATGCGCAGTTTTTCAACTCCAAGGCCGATAAAGGTGCTGCACATGCGGTCAAGCTCCTCAAGGGTGAGTAGCTCCTTTTTGGGCAAAAACGTCATGTTTTCGGACATGCAGTAGACACAGCGGAAATCGCAACGGTCTGTCACGGAGACGCGCAGGTAAGAAATCGGGCGGGCGAAGGGATCAATCAGCGGCGTTTTCATGCGCTACAGTTAAGGGCTGAGGGGGCTTGGGGCAAGGGTGTTTCTACTCTGGTCAAGGGGCGCAGGGGGCCCTAATCTGACAGTATGAAACACGTTTTATTGAGTATGAGTCTGGTTGCCTTGCTTGGCGCTTGTGCTTTGGTGCAAGTGGCAGACGAGCCTGTGCCTGCTGTTGATGCTGCCGAAGACGCAAAGACGGTGCGTCCAAACCCGCGGCCTGAGGCTTTGAATACGACGGCAGCGCCGCCACCGTCTGCGACCGCGCGCACAGTGGCTCAGTTTGATACGACGAGTGCAGACCAGAAAAAAGCCGCTGTGTTGGCGGCAGAAGAAAAAGCAGCCAAGGGTGAGGGGCGTGCGCTTGGCCGGACTGTGGCTTCGCTTGGGGATGCGGCGCAGCCGGGGCTCTGGATCAAGACACCGCTTGTGAGCGCGCCTGCGACGGGGCGGGTTGTGTCGGCGAAGAACGGAAAGTCAGTCGAACTAGACCTTCTGCCGCTGGATGGGCCGAAGACGGCGGGAAGCCAGCTTTCGCTGGCGGCACTGCGCGTGATTGATGCACCTTTGACAGATTTGACCGAGGTTGATGTCTTTAGAAACTGAAGCGAGGCGAAAAAATGAATGATGTGACGCCTGCTTTTGGCTTTCAGATTGGGACAGATCGAAGTGTAAAGGCTCTTGAGGGTGCTGCTGCGCCGTCAGATGCGGCTGGCTATGTCTGGCGCCATGTGCAGGGCACACCAGAGCAGCTCTCGAGCGGGCTGGCGGAGTTTGAACTTGATGAGGCGGTGAAAACCGCGCTCACCGCAGAAGAGACGCGCCCGCGCTGTACGCCACATGGTGGCGGGGCCATCCTTGTTCTGCGTGGAGTTAACCTCAACCTTGGAGCAGAGCCTGAAGATATGGTTTCGCTTCGACTTTGGGTCGAAGGGGGGCAGGTTGTCAGCTGTGGTGTGCGGCCCTTGAACGCGCTTCAGGATGTGGCTGGGATGGTGCGCGGCGGACGCGCGCCACGCTCGCCTGCTGAGATGGTGGCCGCCTTTTCCTTGCGGATTGCTGACCGAGCAGAGCCTGTGGTGGCGGAGTTGAATGAGAAGCTTGACGAGGTTTCTGATCGGCTAGAGGGCGAAACTCTAAGTGAAACCCGCCGTGCGCTCGCCGATATTCGGCAAGTCGCGACAGCGCTACGTCGTTATATGTTTCCGCAGCGGGACGCTTTGACGACCTTTGAGGTCGAGGGGTTTGACTGGGTGTCACGCGAGGCTTTGAGCCAGTTGCGAGAGGCAATTGACCGGCTGACGCGGCTGAGCGAGGAGCTTGATGCCATCCGCGACCGTGCACAGATTGTGCATGATCAGGTGATGGATGCGCGAGCCGAGCAGATGAACACACAAATGTTTGTTCTGACGATTGTTTCGGCGTTTTTCCTGCCGATCGGATTCATCACGGGACTGTTGGGTATCAATGTCGGTGGAGTGCCGCTGGCGGACAGTGCGAACGGCTTTGTCATCATCTGTGGCATCATCGTCGCTGTCTTGATCGGACAGTATGCTGTCTTCAAGAAACTGAAGCTCTTTTGAACGCCTACACAAGGTAAGTGTTTACTCAGCGGGCAGAGCGGGCAAGACTGCCGTAGAGTAATCACAAAATGGGAGAGAGAGAATGACGCATTTCAACAGACGGCAGACGCTTGGACTCTTGGGCGCCGCAGCGGGAGCGAGCCTAGCGGCGCCTGCGATTGCGATGAATAAAAAGATTGTGGTGGGTGCTCTGCGCTTTACCTCTCATGCGGGCAGCTTTGTGGCTGTGGAGCGTAATTACTTTGCCGAGGCTGGGCTTGATGTTGAGCTGCGCTTCTTTGAGGCGGCGCAGCCTATGGCTGTCGCGATAGCTTCGGGAGATGTGGATTATGCGGTTACGGCTGTATCGGGCGGGCTTATTTCGCTGGCTGACAAAGGCGCGATCAAGGTGATTGGCGGTGCGTTGAGCGAAGAAGCGGGTATCGATGGGCAGAAAATTCTGGCCTCCGACGCGGCTTTCCAAGCGGGGCTGACCAGCCCAGCTATGCTGGCGGGCAAGAAGTTTGGCGTCACGCAGGCGGGCTCTTCTTTCCATTACATGGGCTCCAAAGTGGCCGAAAAAGAAGGCATTGAAATGAGTTTTACGCCGCTGCAAAAAGTCGGCGCCGTGATTGGTGCGCTCAAGTCTGGGCAGATCGATGCGTGGAGCATTGTGCCACATATTGCCAAGCCTCTGGCGGGCTCAGGCGCCGTACATATCATTGGCAATATCTCGGACTACTTGCCCAGCTATCAGGTGACCACGGTCTTTACCTCGGCCAGCAATGCGAGTGACGAAAAAGGCCAGACGGGCGACTTCCTTGCGGCCTACGCGAAAGGCGCGGGCGATTATAACAGCGCGATGATTGATCGTGCTGGTGGCGATGATGGCGAGGCGGCGATGGTCGATCTGATCCATAAATATGTCTATACCGACCGCCCCCGCGAAAAGGCGGCGCCGAGCATCATCAACGGTACGATGCGTCTCAATGAGGGTGCGAAGCTCAATGTTGCCTCTATGGCGGATCAGCTGGCTTGGTTCCAAGCGGAAGACCTTGTTGGCAAGGATATCACGCTCGATACGCTTCTGGACACGAGTTATGTCGAGACGTTTGAAGCGTAATATTTAAGGCGGGGGACGTTAAGCCCCCCGCTGCTTTGAGGATATCGATATGGATCTATCGCTGGAGCGCATCAGCCATGCTTATGGCGACACAGAGGTTTTGCGCGATATATCTCTGGAGGTGCAGAGCGAGGAGATTGTGTGTCTTGTCGGGCCTTCGGGCTGCGGCAAGTCAACTTTGTTGAGGCTGATCGGCGGTTTGGAAAAGCCGAGCGCGGGCCGCGTCTTGCAACTTGGGGGGGCGCCAGAGGGCTGTCTGAATCCGCTGACCTATGTGTTTCAGGATTTTGCTCTTTTGCCGTGGAGGACTGTACGCGGGAATATCTCGCTTGTGTTGGAAGATCACGGGATCAAAGGTGCGGCGCGTGACGCGATCATTGCGGATGTGCTGGGGCGCACACGGCTTGGCGACTTTGCTGATGCTTTGCCACGCCAGCTGTCCGGCGGGATGAAGCAGCGGGTTGCGATAGCGCGTGCGCTGGCGGTGAAGCCTGCCGTGATGCTACTGGATGAGCCGCTTTCGGCGCTGGATGCGCAGACGCGTGAATTGCTTATGGACGATCTGGTCGGTCTCTGGACGCGCCAACCCTTCACGGCGGTTTATGTGACCCATAACCTCGCAGAAGCTGTGCGGCTCGGGCACAAGATTGTTGTGCTGTCGCGCAGGCCGGGGCAGGTGCGTGAGGTGGTCGAGATTGCGACGCCGCTTGCCGAAAGAGCGCATGGTGATGCGGAGCTTGAGGCGGTGCAAAAGCATCTTTGGAACGTTATGCGCGATGAGGCCCGCGCCGCAGATGAGGAGTTGCTAGATGTCTGATCTGCGAGAAGTGCGTTTTCGGGGCGGCGGGTTTGCGCCCACTGCACGGCGCGGCATAGGGCTTTTGGTGTTTTTCTTTCTTATTGTTATTGCCGAATGGGGCACGCGGGCGGGCTGGATATCGCAGCTCACTTTGCCACGGCCCTCCGATGTTTTGGCAACCTTTGGCGAGCTTTGGCAGAGCGGGATGCTGACCAAGCATCTTGCGCCTTCGCTGTCGCGGCTGCTTGTGGGGGCGACGCTTGGTGTGGCGCTCGGTGTCTCTGTTGGTGTGCTGATTGGGCTGTTTTCATATGTGCGCGCGGGACTTGTGCCTTTGGTTGCAGCACTTTTTCCTATCCCGAAAATTGCGCTGTTGCCCTTGTTTGTTATCTGGTTTGGCATTGATGAGGCGAGCAAATATGCGCTGATCGCCTTCGGTACCTTTACCCCAACAGTTGTGGCTACTTATGGAGCCGTCGACAATGTTGACCGCAGCTTGATCCGCATGGGGCAGAGTTTTGGCCTGAGCTGGCTGTCGATTGTGCGCAAGATTGTTCTGCCCGGCGCTATGCCTGGGATATTGTCTGGGCTGCGTATCAGCCTTGCGATTGCGATCATCCTGCTGGTTGCTGCCGAAATGCTTGGCGCGGAATACGGCATCGGCGCTTATATTTTGCAGGCAGGATCGCTTTATGACCTAGAGCGGCTGTTTGCAGGCGTTGTGATCTTGTCGTTGATTGGCGTCGTGGTGAGCACGCTCATCGGGCTGATCGAAAAACGCCTGCTGCGCTGGCGTTCCTAGGCCTCTTTCGGGAGGAATTTGGCCGCTTCCTTGCGCGCAAAAGGCTTCATTTTCTTCGCGTGATTGGCGAGAAAATACTCAACGCGCGGGGCATCGTGCTTGCTCAGGTCACGCAGCCACCATGCAACAGACTTCTGAATAAACCACTCTGGGTCTTCGACATAGCGCACGGCCCAGCCGAGGACGCGCTTGCGGATCGCAAGTTCATCGGGTTTTGGGTGATTTTGCTTGGTGTAGGGCAGGGTGATGACCATAGCGGCGCGGCGAGTCCAGTGGACATCGGATTTGGTCCAGCTCTCCACCTCTTCGATGCGCGAGGGGTCCGCGACGAGGCGCTTCTGGCCTGCCATCATAGCGTGATCCGCGATGGCCCAGCTGTCAAAGTCGGGAACCCATGAGACGATCAGATCCCAGACGGCTTGGTCAGGGCTGATCCGCGCTTGCGTCAAAAGTTTTGCGGCGGCGAGGCGAGCCTCAAAAATATTGGTTTTCCAGAGCTGATCCGCAAGAGCGACACGCTCTTCAATTGAGAGCGGACCGCGCCACTCTTTGGCGAGATCGTTGATCGCCGGATTTGGCACGCCAAGGTACTCGCGTGGAACTTTGTGATAGTCGGCCATGCCTGCGGCGCGGCCGTCTTCGGCAGCGTTGCGCAGAGCTGTGAGAGCGTCGTCTAAAGTCATGTCGAGCGTATCCTGAGTGGCGTTTGGCGCTGCTATCGCACAGTCAGAAGCCAAAGGCTACGGGTCTTTCGCTTACTCCACTGTCACCGACTTGGCCAAATTGCGCGGTTGGTCCACATCGGTGCCTTTGGCAACGGCTGTGTGATAGGCCAAAAGCTGCGCGGGAATGGCGTAGAGAATGGGTGTAAGAGCCGCGGGGGCTGTCGGCATCACAATGGTGATCCATGCTTCATCGCCTGCTTCGGCAGCGCCGGCAGCATCTGTGATGAGGATCACTTTGCCATCGCGCGCCATGACTTCCTGCATGTTGGATACAGTTTTTTCAAACAAGGCATCACGGGGGGCTTTGACGACCACTGGCATGCTCTTGTCAATCAGCGCGATAGGGCCATGCTTGAGCTCGCCAGAAGCATAAGCTTCGGCGTGTATATAGCTGATTTCTTTTAGTTTTAGAGCGCCTTCGAGGGCGAGCGGATACATCAGGCCGCGGCCCAAGAAGAGCACATCTTGCGCCTCTGAAAGCTTGAGGCCCGCGTGGGCGAGCGATTTGTCGAGCGCAAGCGCCGCATTGACTGCGGAGGGCAGGCTGCGCAGCTCAGACAGGCGATCTGCAAGCTCTGTGTCCGAGAGGCGGCCTTTGTCGTGAGCGGCTTTGAGAGCCATCAGGTAGAGCACTGTGAGCTGACATGTGAAGGCCTTTGTAGAGGCCACGCCGATTTCTGGACCTGCCATGATTGGCAGAGCCAGATTGCTTTCACGCGCGATTGAACTTGTTGGAACGTTTACGACGGACAAAATGCTGTCGGCCTTGCCCTCACAGTAGCGCAGCGCGGCGAGGGTATCGGCGGTTTCGCCTGACTGGCTCACGAAGAGCGCGGCTGTGCGCTCGGTGATGGGGGGCTCGCGGTAGCGGAATTCGGATGCGATATCGACTTCGACGGGCATACCTGCGATCTGTTCAAACCAGTATTTGGCTGTCAGGCAGGCATAGAAGGCCGTGCCGCAGGCGACCATGGTCAGGCGGTCTATCGTTTTGAAATCAAATCCGTTTTCAGGCAAATTGATGCGCGTGGCGTCATCGGAAAGGTAATAGCCTATGACCTCGGTCAGAACGCGCGGTTGCTCGGCGATCTCTTTGGACATGAAGTGCTTGTAGCCGCCTTTGTCGATCTGGCCTGTTTCAATTTCGACAGTTTTGATCTCGCGGTTGGCAGGACGGCGTGCAGCATCAAGGATTTCGACTTGCGTGCGTGTCACAAAAGCAAAGTCACCCTCTTCGAGATAGGTGATCTGATCGGTCAACGGGGCAAGAGCGATGGCGTCGGAGCCGACGAACATTTCGCCACTGCCATAGCCGATTGCCAAAGGCGAGCCTTGGCGCGCGGCGATGAGCAGGTCTTCCTCGCCCTCAAAGAGAAAGCAGAGGGCATAGGCGCCCGTGAGGCGGCTGACGGTGCTGAGGGCGGCTTCGCGGGGGCTTTGGCCCTCGTCCAGATAGGCTTGGGTGAGCAGGGCGACTGTCTCTGTGTCGGTGTCTGTCTCATAGCCGATGCCTTTGGCGGCAAGTTCTTCGCGCAGCTCGCGGTAGTTCTCGATGATGCCGTTGTGGACCACGGCAACCTGACGCGTGCTGTGGGGGTGGGCGTTGTTTTCATTGGGTGCGCCATGTGTGGCCCAGCGGGTGTGGCCGATGCCAGCCTTGCCTGTCAGGGGCTCGTGTACCAGCCTGTCGGAGAGATTGACGAGCTTTCCAACCGCGCGGCGGCGGCCAAGGCGACCCTTGTCGACTGTGGCAATGCCCGCGCTGTCATAGCCGCGGTATTCAAGCCGCTTGAGAGATTCCACCAAAAGGGGCGCAGCCTCGTGCTCGCCCAAAACACCTACGATACCACACATCTTACTCGTCCTCGTTTTGTTGCCGGGCTTTTTTGGCTCTGAGTGTGTCAAAGAGCTTGCGCGCGAGATTTAGTTTGTTGTCTTGCGGAATGCGTGAGATCGCGAGGGCCCCATCGGGCACATCTTTGTTCACGATTGCACCTGTGGCTGTCATCGCTTCATCTCCCACTGACACAGGCGCAATCAGCATGGTGTTCGAGCCGATGAAGGCGCGTGCGCCGATATGGGTGTGATGTTTGAAGACGCCGTCATAGTTGCAGGTGATTGTGCCTGCGCCTATGTTGGTGCCTTCGCCTATTGTGGCGTCGCCAATATAGGTAAGGTGGTTGGCCTTGGCACCCTCAGCGAGGGTCGCGTTTTTGATCTCGACGAAATTGCCGACATGCACGTTTTCAGACAGCTCCGCACCTGGGCGCAGGCGGGCGTAGGGGCCAACAACCGCCCCGCGACTGACATGTGCGCCCTCGAGATGGGAAAATGCACGAATGTGGGCGCCATTTTCGATGGTAACTTCTGGGCCGAAGATCACGTTGGGCTCGATGATTGTATCTGGGCCAATGTATGTGTCATGGGCAAAGAAAACTGTCTCGGGGGCAGTGAGTGTTACACCTGCTTCGAGCGCATCAGCGCGGGCGCGGGCCTGAAAAGCAGCCTCTGCGGCGGCGAGATCCGTGCGGGAGTTGACCCCCATGGTTTCTGCCTCTGAACAGGCCACCGCAGTGGCAGATAGGCCCGCTGCGCGAGCGAGACCGATGATGTCAGTGAGGTAGTATTCCTCGCCTGCGTTGTCATTTGTAACCTGCGCGAGCAGCTCAAACATATGTGCTGTTGAGCAGAGTATAACTCCGCTATTACAGAAGCTTATATCGCGTTCTTCATCTGACGCATCTTTGAATTCAACGATCCGTTCCAGCGTATTGCCATCCATCACAAGGCGGCCATAGCGGGCGGGGTCAGCGGCTTCAAAGCCGAGCACCACAACGTCAAAGCGCGCGCGGGCGGAGCGCATGGTGTCGAGTGTTTCGGGGCTGATAAACGGTGTGTCACCATAGAGGACAAGCAAATCGCCCGTGGCGCCTTGGAGCGCATCTTTGGTGCAGAGAACAGCGTGACCCGTGCCCTTTTGTTCTGTTTGCAGAACAATCTGGGCGCTCTCGTCATAGGCAAGAGCCGCGGCGCTCACGGCGTCGGCTTCATGGCCTGCCACAATCACAATATTTTGTGGCTCAAGGCTGGTGCCAGCTTTCATTGCGTGGATCAGCAGTGGCGCCCCCGCAACCTTGTGAAGCACCTTTGCGCTGTCAGATTTCATCCGCGTGCCTTTGCCCGCGGCTAGAATAACCAGGTTGATACTCATGGGTTTTACTTGCCTTTTTTAGTCTGGCCCGTTTTATCCGCTCTAGAGCAGAGCACAAGGGGGCACGTATCAAGCATTGTTGCGGGATATGTCAAAGGGAGTGTTAACATGGAAACGGTTATTTTTGATTTGGACGGCACATTGGCGGACACCAGTGGCGATTTGCTCGCTGCGGCCAACGCTTGCTTTCAGCAGATGGGCGAGGGCGATGTGCTCACGCAGGCTGATGCGGGCGTCGCTTTGCGTGGGGGGAAGTTTATGCTGCGCGCCGGGCTTGAGCGGCTCGGGCGGCCTGATGAGGCGGTGGTTGAGGCGTTTTATCCTGTGCTGCTTGAGGCCTATGCTGCAGATTTAGACCGGCGTACCGTGTTTTATGACGGGGCATTGGACGCAGTGGAGGCTTTGAAGCTAGATGGCTTTGGCGTTGGGATCTGTACGAATAAACCCGAAGCGTTGGCTGTGGAGCTGATGCGCCGCTTGGGGGCGCTCGACCGCTTTGCGAGCCTTGTGGGCGCGGATACGCTGCCTGTGCGCAAACCTGACCCTGAGCCATTGTTTGAGGCGGCGCGCCGTGCGGGCGGGCATCCAGAGCGCTGTCTGTTGGTGGGTGATAGCGACACTGACCGCAATACTGCGCGCGCAGCGGGGGTGCCGTCGGTCTTGGTTACATTCGGACCGTCTGGCGAAGATATGGCTGCACTTGAGCCAGAAGCCTTGCTGCATGATTTTGCGGATTTGCCAGCGATCGCGCGTGCGCTTCTGCGTTAGGGTCTTCGTGGGTTTGAAAACTGGATTTTTGGGAAACTGAAATCATGGACTGGGTGATTGACGCACCCATGAGAGAGGCGCGATAAGGCTGCATGAGCGAGATATTTAAAGGCAGTTTCACACAGCAAGAGCCAATCCCTGAAGAGGGGATCGAAGCCGCAATTGCAGTGATGCGTACGGGGCGGTTGCATCGTTACAACCTTGCAGAGGGCGAGCTGGGCGAAGTCGCGCATCTTG
This sequence comes from Lentibacter algarum, assembly GCF_040580765.1. Classification (GTDB taxonomy): domain Bacteria; phylum Pseudomonadota; class Alphaproteobacteria; order Rhodobacterales; family Rhodobacteraceae; genus Lentibacter; species Lentibacter algarum. The sequence continues at coordinate 1,015,184 of NZ_CP158687.1, forward strand.
AGCAGGAGTTCGCTGCGGCAATGGGGGCGAAATACTGCCTTGCTGTGGCCTCGGGCGGATATGCCATGGGCTGCGCCTTGCGTGCGCTTGGGGTGAAACCAGGCGATAAGGTTTTGACCAATGCCTTCACGCTGGCACCTGTGCCCGGAGCGATTGCGAGCGTTGGAGCTGTGCCCATTTTTGTCGGGGTGACCGAACGTCTGACGATTGATCTTGAAGATCTTGCGGCCAAGGCCGATCAGGCGGATGTGCTAATGCTCAGTCATATGCGGGGGCATCTTGCGGATATGGATGCTTTGATGGCGCTGTGTGACAGCAAGGGCATCCGCGTGATTGAAGATTGTGCACATACAATGGGTGCACGTTGGAAGGGGCGGCTTTCTGGAACGGACGGGATCATCGGGTGTTACTCGACGCAGACCTACAAACATATGAACTCGGGAGAGGGCGGTCTGCTCATCACGGATGATGCCGAAGTTGCGGCGCGCGCCATCATGCTTTCGGGGTCCTATATGCTTTTTGAGCGCCATGTGGCTGCGCCGCCGCCTGAAGCCTTTGCTGAGATCAAATACCAGACGCCCAATGTTTCTGGACGCATGGATCATTTGCGTGCGGCCATCTTGCGCCCGCAGCTGGCGCGGCTAGAGAGCCAGTGCGAGGCATGGAATGCGCGATATCGTGCTGTTGAGGCTGGGATCAGCGGGACAGCGGGTCTGACAGTCGTTTGGCGGCCAGAGGAGGAGCACTATGTTGGCTCTTCGATCCAGTTTCTTCTGTTGGACTGGTCTGATGCGGCCGTCGCAGACGTGCTTGCGCGCTGTGCGGCGCGCGGTGTTGAGCTTAAATGGTTTGGTGGGGCTGAGCCAAAGGGGTTCACCAGTCGCTATGACAGTTGGCGCTATGCGCCAAGCGCGCCGATGCCCAAAAGCGATAGAATTCTGAAGGGCGTTGTCGATATGCGCCTGCCGTTGACCTTTAGCCTTGCAGATTGTGAGCTGATCGCGCGGATTATCAAGGCCGAGGTCAGCGCTGTTTTTCAGGCGGCGGAGTAATCCACGCCATTGGCGGCCAAGCGCTCGCCCTTTAGCTGTTTCTTCTTTCTAAAATATCTCAGGTGGTCTGGGGGCAGCGTCCCTCAGTTGCTCACCCTGCGCGCGCAGCGCGTGGGGTGAAGCGTTCTGCCTGCCTTAACGGTTGCCACGAATCGCGGCCTGCGTTAAGAAATGAACAAGTGTTCAATAAATGGAGAGCAAGCTCATGTTCATGGGATCAATGAAGTTTGATTTGGGCGAGGATGTGAACGCCCTGCAAGAGATGGTGCATCGTTGGGCGCAAGAGCGCGTCAAGCCGATGGCGGCTGAGATTGACAAGACCAACGAATTTCCCAACGCACTTTGGCAAGAGATGGGTGAGCTTGGTCTGCTTGGCATTACAACACCCGAAGAATACGGCGGGGCGGGCATGTCCTATCTTGCGCATGTGATTGCTGTGGAAGAGATCGCGCGCGCCAGCGCTTCTGTGTCGCTTTCGTATGGCGCGCATTCCAATCTCTGTGTGAACCAGATTAAGCTAAACGGCACCCATGAGCAGAAGGTGAAGTATCTGCCCAAGCTCTTGAGCGGTGAGCATGTCGGCGCTTTGGCGATGTCGGAGCCGAGCGCTGGCTCAGATGTTGTTTCGATGAAGCTCAGAGCCGAGAAGCGCAATGATCGCTTTGTTCTGAACGGCTCCAAATACTGGATCACCAACGGCCCTGACGCGGAAACGCTTGTGGTCTATGCCAAGACCGATCCTGACGCGGGGCCCAAGGGCATCACTGCGTTCATTGTTGAGAAATCGATGAAAGGCTTCAGCACGTCCCCGCATTTTGACAAGCTCGGGATGCGCGGCTCCAATACAGCGGAGCTGGTGTTTGAAGACGTTGAAGTGCCGTTTGAGAATATCCTTGGCGAAGAGGGCAAGGGCGTGCGCGTGCTTATGTCTGGGCTTGATTACGAGCGCGTTGTGCTTGCGGGCATCGGCACGGGGATCATGGCGGCCTGTCTGGACGAGGTCATGCCCTATATGGCCGAGCGCAAGCAATTTGGTCAGCCGATTGGCAACTTCCAGCTGATGCAGGGCAAGATTGCCGATATGTATACCAAGATGAACTCCGCACGGGCTTACGTTTATGAAGCCGCGCGCGCCTGCGACCGTGGCGATATCACCCGTCAGGATGCGGCTGCGTGTTGTCTTTATGCGTCTGAGGAGGCCATGGTTGTGGCGCATCAGGCCGTACAGGCCTTTGGCGGTGCGGGTTTCTTGTCTGACAACGCCTGCGGGCGCATGTTCCGAGATGCCAAGCTCATGGAGATTGGTGCGGGGACAAGCGAGATCCGCCGCATGCTGATTGGCCGCGAGCTGATGGGGATGTATCTCTGATGCTGCCTCGCGCCGCGACATATGAGGTGCTTCGGGAGGGCTTTCACTGGGCGCTCCCCGAGCGGCTCAATATGGCGGCGCAGGTTTTGGCGCAGCCCTCCGAGCAGGTTGCGATTATTGATCTGTCGGGTGCGCGGCGTGAGGTCACTTATGGTGAGTTGTCCGATATGGCGGGGCGGCTGGCGCTGGCTTTGTCGGCGCGGGTGAGTCGCGGCGATCGTGTGGGGGTTTTGTTCTCGCAGGATGCGTGGTGTGCGGCGGCGCATATTGCGATTTGGAAGATCGGGGCGATTTCTGTGCCGCTGTTCAAGCTTTTCGCGCGCGATGCTTTGGAGAGCCGTATCGGGGACAGTGGGCTAACGCTTGTTGTGACGGATGCGGAAGGTGCTGAGATGCTCGGTGGCTTGGCGGAGGCTCTCTTGCCTTATGATCTGCCTGAGGGCGATGTGCCGATGGTGGATACGGGCAGTGAAGAGCCAGCTGTCTTGATCTACACCAGTGGAACCACAGGCAAGCCCAAGGGAGCGCTGCATGCCCATAGGATGCTGACGGGGCATTTGCCTGGTGTTGAGATGAGCCATGATTTTCTCGGCCAAGACGGCGATGTGATCTGGACGCCTGCGGACTGGGCATGGATCGGTGGGTTGTTTGATGTGTTGATGCCGGGTTTGGCGCTGGGTGTGCCTGTGGTGGCTGCGCGGTTGCCCAAGTTTACCGCGAGTGAGGCGGAGCGGATTTGCCGAGAAGGGGGAGTGCGCAATGTGTTCTTCCCGCCCACGGCCCTCAGAATGTTGAAGGTGGCGGATCAGGAGATATCTGGGCTGCGCTCGGTGGCCTCTGGTGGCGAGCCGCTCGGCGCGGAGATGCTCGCATGGGGGCGCAAGGCCTTTGGGGTGAGCATCAACGAGTTTTATGGGCAGACCGAGTGCAACATGTCTGTGTCCTCCTGTGGAGCGCTGTTTGCGCCTGTGGGTGGGGCGACGGGGAAGGCTGTGCCGGGGTTTGATGTGGCCGTGATTGACGAAGCTGGCCAAGTGACGGACGGCGAGGGAGACATTGCCGTGAAGCGCGGTGCGGCGAGTATGATGTTGGAATACTGGAACAAGCCTGAGGCCTCGGCTGAGAAGTTTCGTGGCGACTGGCTTGTGACGGGGGATCGCGGTGTGATGGAAAGCGATTTCATTCGTTTTCTTGGACGTGAGGATGATGTGATTTCTTCTGGGGGTTATCGGATTGGTCCTGCGGAGATTGAAGATTGCCTGATGACCCATAGCGCGGTGGCGACTGTGGGGGTTGTGGGTAAGCCCGACGCGCTGCGCCACGAGATTGTGAAGGCTTATGTTGTCTTGAAAGATGGAGCCGAGGCGAGCGCTGAGGAGCTTCAAACATGGGTCAAGACGCGGCTGGCGAGCTATAGCTACCCCCGCGAAGTGGAGTTTCTGGAGGCCTTGCCGATGACTGTTACTGGCAAGGTGATCCGCAAAGAGTTGAAGGCACGGGCTGCCGAGGAGGAAAAGACATGAAGTTGCAAAGCCAAGCGATCCCGACGAGCGAGCAGTTTAAGGCCAACCGCGAGGGGCATCTTGAAGCTCTACGTGTTGTCCGAGAGGCGGCGGAGGCCGCAGCGCTGGGGGGCGGTGAACGCTCGCGTGAGCGGCATGTGGGCCGTGGCAAGATGCTGCCGCGTGACCGTGTGGCCAACCTCTTGGATGCTGGGAGCCCTTTTCTGGAGGTCGGCGCGACGGCGGCGCATGGGATGTATGACAATGCCGCGCCTGCGGCGGGGGTGATTGCGGGGATCGGTATGGTCTCGGGGCAGGAATGCATGATCGTTTGCAACGATGCCACCGTTAAAGGCGGCACCTATTTCCCCATGACGGTAAAGAAGCATCTGCGCGCCCAAGAGATTGCGCAGGAGAACCGCTTGCCCTGTATCTACTTGGTCGACAGTGGTGGGGCGAACCTGCCGCAGCAGGACGAGGTTTTCCCTGACCGTGACCACTTTGGGCGGATCTTTTACAATCAGGCTCAGATGAGCGCCAAGGGTATTCCGCAAATCGCCGTGGTTATGGGGTCTTGCACGGCTGGGGGCGCTTATGTGCCTGCCATGTCTGATGTGACCATCATTGTTAAAGAGCAGGGGACAATCTTCTTGGCAGGCCCCCCCTTGGTAAAGGCGGCGACGGGCGAGGTTGTCACAGCTGAAGACTTGGGTGGCGGGGATGTGCATACGCGCCTCTCGGGTGTGGCGGATTATCTTGCAGAAGATGATGCGCATGCTTTGGCGCTGGCGCGTCGTGCCGTGAGCCATTTGAACCGTCAGCGGCCCATGAGCGTGGACTGGCAGACGAGCGAGGAGCCTGCCTATGACCCCGAAGAGATTTTTGGAGTTGTTCCCGCGGATTTGCGCACGCCTTATGACATTCGCGAAGTGATTGCGCGCACGGTGGACGGCTCGCGCTTTGATGAATTCAAGCCACGCTATGGCGAGACGCTTGTCACTGGTTTTGCCCATGTGAAGGGCTGTCCTGTGGGGATCATCGCCAACAACGGTGTTTTGTTCTCCGAAGCGGCCCAGAAGGGCGCGCATTTTGTTGAGCTTTGCAGCCAGCGCAAGATCCCGCTGGTGTTCTTGCAAAATATCACAGGCTTTATGGTTGGCCGTAAGTATGAAAACGAGGGCATCGCGCGCCACGGTGCGAAGATGGTGACAGCGGTGGCAACAACCTCTGTGCCAAAGATTACCATGCTGGTGGGCGGCTCTTTTGGGGCGGGCAACTACGGCATGGCAGGGCGGGCCTATAGCCCACGCTTCCTTTGGAGTTGGCCGAACTCGCGTATTTCTGTGATGGGGGGCGAGCAGGCGGCTGGCGTCTTGGCCACGGTTAAGCGCGACGGTATCGAACGCACGGGTGGCACTTGGTCTGCCGAGGAGGAGGCCAAGTTTAAGCAGCCGACGATTGATATGTTTGAAGAGCAGGCGCATCCGCTTTATGCCAGCGCGCGGCTTTGGGACGATGGTATAATTGATCCGCGCAAGAGTCGTGATGTTTTGGCGCTGTCGCTGCGCGCGGCTCTGAATGCACCGATTGAGGAGACACGCTTTGGCGTGTTCCGGATGTAACCGATGAAAGAGATGCCCGAGACAGGACAGTTTGACTATGGCGTGCGCGACCCAGTGACGGGCGAGCGCTGGGTCTATGTCAGCCGCAAGATGGCGCAAGCGCATCCGAAGGGACAGCTGGGGGCCGTGCTTTATGTGATTGTGCTCTATCTTGTCGCTGTGGCGGGGCTGCGCTTTTATGAGTTTACCCAGTTTGGCTATGCGCCGTTCTATTTGCTTTCGTCGCTTGTGCCGATGCTCGGTGCGCTGGGACTTTACTTTCGCGTGCCGTTTGCGGTTGCGCTGATTGTGCTTTTGTTCGGCATATCTGGTTACCAGCTCGTGACAGGCATTGGCAGCCTGAACGCCTTGGGGCTGGTGCAGCTTTTGGCGTCAGGGGCGATTGCCGTTTATCTTGTCACAAGCGCACGCGCCAATTTGATTTACCGTCACCGCTACCGCAGCTTTAAGGGGCCAGAATGAAAACTCTACAAGAGATTATCGATGCAAACCCCGAGGCGGAGACCTTCCGTTTTGGTGACAGCAAAAAGCTATGCGACAGTATTCTCGCTCTGATCCGCAGCGGCAAGAAGACAGCCACCTGCGAGGCGCTGCTTGTCTATGGCAAGGGCGGCGACGAAATGCCCGAAGTGGGGCGGCGCGATGTGGCGCTTGAATGGGACGGGCGGCCTGCTGTGATGCTGGAGACTGTTGAGGTCACGACCCGCCGCTTTGGCGATATGGACGAAGACTTTGTCGCGGCTCAGGGCGAGTTTCGCGATTTGGAACATTGGCGGCAGGGCTATGAGGCCTACTTTCGCCGCAACGGAGGGTTTGACCCTGAGATGGAGCTGATGTGCGAGCGGTTCCGCGTTGTTGAAGATTTTGGAGGACACGATGTTTGAGAAGATTCTGATAGCGAACCGAGGCGAGATTGCTTGCCGTGTGATTGAGAGCGCAAGGGCGCTGGGGGTGCGCACGGTTGCGGTCTATTCGGACGCGGATAGTGCGAGCAAGCATGTCGCACTGGCCGATGAGGCGGTATATATCGGCGGCTCTGCCCCAGCCGAAAGCTATTTGCGCGGCGATGTGCTGATTGGTGTGGCCAAAGAGACGGGCGCTCAGGCAATCCATCCTGGATATGGTTTTTTGAGTGAGAACCCCGATTTTGTAGAAGCTGTTGAGGCGGCGGGGCTTGTGTTTATTGGGCCGTCGGCCAGCGCGATCAAGGCCATGGGCCTCAAGGACGCGGCCAAGGCGCTGATGCATGAGGCAGGTGTGCCTGTTGTGCCGGGCTATCATGGCAAAAACCAAGACCCAGAGCATCTTGCAGGTGCTGCGGATGATATCGGCTATCCTGTGCTGATCAAGGCTGTGGCGGGCGGCGGCGGCAAGGGGATGCGCCTTGTTGAGACGCCGAGTGCCTTTATGGATGCGCTGGAGAGCGCGAAGGGCGAGGCCAAGACAGCTTTTGGCAACGAAGATGTCCTTATTGAGAAGTTTGTAACCCAGCCACGCCACATCGAAGTTCAGGTGTTTGGCGATGGCGAAAAAGCCGTGCATCTCTTTGAGCGGGACTGCTCTCTGCAGCGTCGTCATCAGAAAGTGATTGAAGAAGCGCCCGCGCCAGGGATGACTGCCGAGATGCGTGCTGCGATGGGCGATGCGGCTGTGAAAGCCGCTGAGGCGATCGGCTATAAGGGCGCAGGGACCGTTGAGTTTATCGTTGACGGCTCGCGCGGGCTACGTGCCGATGGGTTCTGGTTTATGGAGATGAACACGCGACTTCAGGTTGAGCACCCTGTGACCGAAGCGATCACGGGTGTTGATCTGGTGGAGTGGCAGTTGCGGGTGGCGTCGGGTGAGGGCTTGCCCAAGCGCCAAGACGAGCTGAGCATTACGGGGCACGCCTTTGAAAGCCGCCTCTATGCGGAGGATGTTCCCAAGGGCTTTTTGCCCGCCACGGGAACGCTTGCGCATCTGGCCTTCCCTGAAGGCGCGCGGGCCGACAGTGGCGTGCGCACGAGCGACACCATTAGCCCGTTTTATGACCCGATGATTGCCAAGATCATCACCCACGGGCCGAGCCGTGCCGTTGCACTGAAGCGCATGGCGCGGGCGCTTGCGGAGACGCAAGTGGCGGGGACGGTGACAAACTTGAGTTTCCTTGGTGCGCTTTGTGCGCATGAGGGTTTTGCGGCGGGCGATGTGGACACGGGGCTGATTGGCCGCGATCTGGACAGCCTTGTGCAAGCCCCTTTGCCAAGTGATGAGGAGCGCGCGTTGGCGGCTTTGGTGGCGCTTGGGCTTACGGGCGCAGGCTGGCCGACTGGCTTTCATCTTTGGTCCGCGATGAAGCGGCAGGTGCGCCTGAGCTTTAAAGATGAAGCCTTTGACGTCGTTGTAGAAAGTCTGAACGAAGCGGCACATGATGTGAGCTTTGGCGACACCCGTGTTGAGGCGCGGTGTGTTGGAGGGCGTTGGCGGCTCAATGGGCAGCTGGCGCCTGATGCGATGCTCAAGGACGGCAAGGCCTATGTCTTTGCGCAGTATGGCCTTTCCTTTGATGTGATCGATCCTTTGGAGCGCGCGGCGTCTGTCGGTGCTGGCGCAGCCCTTATTGAGGCGCCGATGCCTGGGCTTGTGAAGGCTGTCTTTACCCGAGCAGGTGAGCCTGTGAAAGCGGGCGATAGGCTCGCGATTTTGGAAGCCATGAAGATGGAGCACTCGCTTCTGGCGGCGCGCGACGGGATTGTGGCGGAAGTGCTCTGTGAGGCTGGAGCCCAAGTGGAGGCAGGGGCTGCCCTTATTCGGCTGGAAGAGGAAGACGCGGAGGCGGCGGCATGATCACGCTCCACCACGTTCCTCAAAGTCGCTCGATGCGCGTGCTTTGGTTGTTGCATGAACTGGAAGTGCCTGATTTTCAGGTGCAGGTGCAGGTGCATCCGTTTGACCGCGGCCTGCGTTCACCTGAATTTCTCACGCTGAGCCCTGCGGGGCGCGTGCCGGCGATGGAGATCGAAGGGGAGCGGATGTTTGAGAGTGGCGCGATGATTGAATATCTTTGCGAGCGCTTTCCAGAGCGTAATCTGGGCCGCGAGCCAAGCAACCCTGATCGTATGGCGTGGCTGACATGGTTGCATTTTGCCGAGACGGTAACGGTTCATGCCGCAGCACTGACGCAGCAGCATATTATGCTGTACGAAGACTATATGCGTTCGCCCTATATCATGCAGCTTGAGGCGAAGCGGCTGGCGAAGTGTTATGAGGCGATCGAAGCGCGGCTGTCTACGCCTGTGGAGAACCGTGACTACCTGCTAACATCCGGGTTTTCGGCTGTTGATATTGCTGTCGGGCAGGCAGTCTATGTTGGCAGGCATTTCGTGAAGACTGACGACTACCCTGAGCTTTCAGCTTGGTATGAGCGGATCACCGAGCGCTCGAGTTTTGCGGCGACCATGGCTGTCGGAGAACAGAAGCTTTACACAGAGGCGTTTTATGCGCCGTGGCCCTTCCCTGAGCGGAGCGAGACATGAGCGGATATGTCGAAATTTTTGAGGTCGGCCCGAGGGACGGTTTGCAGAATGAAAAGCGCCAAATCCCGACCGCGGAGAAAATTGCGCTGGTGAACTGTCTGTCTGAGGCGGGTTTCAAGCGGATTGAGATTGCAAGTTTTGTGAGCCCCAAATGGGTGCCGCAGATGGCGGACAGCGCTGATGTTTTGGCGGGAATCATGCGCGCGGAAGGCGTTTCTTATGCAGCGCTGACACCGAACTTGCGCGGCTTTGAAGGCGCGTTGGCGGCGAAGGCAGATGAGATTGCCATTTTCGGATCGGCGTCAGAAGGATTTTCAAAGGCCAATATCAACGCAACCGTTGCCGAAAGTCTTGAGCGCTTTGCACCAGTGGCTGAGGCCGCTAAGGCGGTAGGGCTGCCAATGCGGGGGTATATTTCTTGTGTGACGGATTGCCCCTATGACGGGGCGACAGCGCCCGAAGCTGTGGCACGCGTTGCCAAGGCCCTGCACGAGATGGGCTGCTATGAGATCAGCCTTGGCGACACAATCGGGCAGGCGCGTCCCGAGACAATCGATGCGATGCTGGCGGCTGTGCTTGAAGAGATGCCTGCAAGTGAGCTTGCGGGGCATTATCACGACACGAGCGGGCGCGCGCTCAGCAACATTGAAGCCTCACTGGCGCGCGGTGTCAGGGTGTTTGACGCGGCTGTAGGTGGGCTTGGTGGCTGTCCCTATGCCCCTGGTGCTGCGGGCAATGTTGCGACAGAGGCTGTGCATGACAGACTTGTTGAGCTTGGATATGAAACCGGGCTGGACCGTGCGGTCTTGATCCGTGCCGCAGATATGGCGCGCGCGATGCGCAAGGAGCAGGATAATGTATAACACGATCGAGATTGAAACAGATGCGCGCGGTGTGGCCACGCTCTGGCTTGCGCGTGAAGACAAACACAACGCGCTGAGCGCCGAGATGATCCGAGAGTTGACAGGGGCAGCGAAAGCACTTGGCAAGGATGATGGGGTGCGCGTGGTTGTATTGGCCGCAAAGGGCAAGAGCTTTTGCGCGGGTGGCGATCTGCGCTGGATGCAAGACCAGATGGCGGCGGATGCCCAGACGCGGCGTGAGGGAGCGCGTGAGCTTGCGATGATGCTGAATGCACTCAATGAGTTGCCCAAGCCCTTGATTGCACGAGTACAGGGCAATGCCTTCGGCGGTGGGATCGGCATGATGTCTGTCGCTGATGTTGCGCTTGGCGTGCCCGAGGCAAAATTTGGCCTGACCGAAGTGAAGCTTGGACTGATTCCTGCCACGATCAGCCCTTATGTTCTCGCTCGGATGGGAGAAGATAAAGCGCGGCGTGTGTTTATGTCGGCGAGATTGTTTGGGGCAGAGGAGGCGCGCGAGCTGAATCTGCTGGCAAGGGTTGTCGAGGCAGACTCACTTGACGCTGCCGTGGATGCAGAAGTCCTACCGTATCTGGCGGCAGCGCCAAAAGCCGTGGCTGCGTCAAAAGCGCTCGCGCGCAGTCTTGGACCTGCGATTACGCCGGCAATTATCGAGGCGACAATTGATCGTCTGGTTGAGACTTGGGAAGGCGAAGAAGCGCGTGAAGGGATTGCAGCGTTTTTTGAAAAGCGCCGCGCACCTTGGGTGCTTTGAGGCCAGAGGCTATGGTCTGTTTGGCCTTGTGAGCCTTGTGGCCTTAAAAATTTAGGTCAAAACTTCTTCTGTTTGGCGCGCCTTGTGCCGTGCTGAGCGCAGCGCGTGTGGTCCCATATTGGCCTTAATCTTTCAGTGAGGGAGAGGGAGGGAGCAGCGCAACAGAGCGCTCACTTTGGGGCTTTCACCGCAACATATAGATTTTAGTGAATGTAATGCTCTGTCGGTTGACCCTGACATGGGGCGGGAGTAAACCCATTTGCAATGAAAAGCTGCCACACCTATGCGCGAATGTGCGCATGAAAGGAGCCTCACGTGGAAGAGATGCTGCGGGAATACCTCCCTATTCTGATCTTACTTGTTATTGCCATCGGCTTAGGCCTTGTTTTGATCCTTGCTGCCCTCATTCTTGCAGTGCGCAACCCTGACCCCGAAAAGGTCTCGGCTTATGAATGCGGCTTCAACGCATTTGATGATGCCCGGATGAAATTTGACGTGCGGTTTTATCTCGTGTCGATTCTCTTCATCATTTTCGATCTGGAAATTGCGATGCTCTTTCCTTGGGCTGTTGCTTTCAAAGATATCAGCATGGTTGGCTTCTGGTCGATGATGGTTTTCCTCGGTGTGCTGACAGCTGGCTTTGCTTACGAATGGAAGAAGGGGGCGCTCGAATGGTCATGACCTCAACGGGCATCCAAACGGGCCTCAATACGGCTGGTGTGGACAAAGAAACTTCGACGCAGGCTTTGAACGCCGAGTTGCAAGATAAGGGCTTTTTGCTGACGTCAGCGGAAGACCTGATCAACTGGGCGCGCACGGGCTCGCTGCACTGGATGACCTTTGGTCTTGCGTGCTGTGCTGTCGAAATGATGCACACCTCGATGCCGCGTTATGATGCGGAGCGCTTCGGGATTGCGCCGCGCGCCAGCCCGCGCCAGTCAGATGTGATGATCGTGGCGGGGACGCTGACCAATAAGATGGCCCCCGCGCTGCGCAAGGTTTATGACCAGATGCCAGAGCCGCGCTATGTGATTTCAATGGGATCTTGTGCGAATGGCGGTGGCTATTACCACTACAGCTATTCTGTGGTGCGTGGGTGTGATCGGATTGTGCCCGTGGATATTTATGTCCCAGGCTGCCCTCCGACGGCGGAAGCACTTCTTTACGGGATCATGCAGCTGGCGCGTAAAATCCGCCGCACAGGAACGATTGCGCGCTAAGCGCAGGCGAGAGGAAGAGATATATGAGCGAAGAGCTGCGAGAGCTGGGCGCGTTGATCGAGGCCAAACGGCCAGATTGTGTGCTGGGTTGGGATGTGAGCTTTGGTGAGCTAAGCGTGGATGTGGCCCCTGCGAATATTGCGGGGCTTGTCGACTTTTTGAAGACTGACAACGCTTGCAAGTTTTCGACCTTGGTTGACCTGACGGCTGTAGACTATCCCGAGCGCCCCAAGCGGTTTGAGGTTGTCTATCACTTCCTGAGCATGTTTCAGAACCACCGTATTCGCTTGAAAATGGCGATCCGTGAGGATGAGATCGTGCCGTCGATCACAGAGGTGCACCCAAGCGCGAACTGGTTTGAGCGTGAAGTCTTTGACATGTTTGGCATTCTCTTCAGCGGTCACCCAGACCTGCGCCGCATCCTGACAGACTACGGTTTTCGTGGCTATCCGCTTCGTAAGGATTTTCCGACAACAGGCTATGTTGAGCTGCGCTATGACGAGGCGCAAAAGCGCGTTGTTTATGAGCCAGTTAAGCTGGTGCAGGAGTATCGGCAGTTTGACTTCATGAGCCCGTGGGAGGGCGCGAACTACATCCTTCCAGGTGATGAAAAAGGCGAGGGCGCGAAATGATGGACGGCACGAGCTTTGATGACGCCCAGACGGGCGAGCAGAAAATTCGCAACTTTAACCTGAACTTTGGTCCGCAGCACCCTGCTGCGCACGGCGTTTTGCGTCTTGTTCTGGAGCTTGACGGTGAGATTGTTGAGCGGTGTGATCCGCATATCGGGCTGCTGCACCGTGGCACGGAAAAGCTCATGGAGAGCCGGACCTATTTGCAAAACCTGCCGTACTTTGACCGCCTTGATTATGTCGGCACGATGAACCAAGAGCATGCTTGGTGCTTGGCGATTGAAAAGCTGACAGGTGTGGAAGTGCCGCGCCGTGCGAGCCTTATTCGCGTGCTGTATTGCGAGATCGGCCGCATTCTGAACCACTTGCTCAACGTGACAACGCAAGCGCTTGACGTGGGAGCGCTCACGCCGCCTGTTTGGGGCTTTGAAGAGCGCGAAAAGCTGATGGTCTTTTACGAGCGGGCCTGTGGTGCGCGTTTGCACGCGGCTTATTTCCGTCCTGGCGGTGTCCACCAAGACCTGCCGCCTGATTTGATTGACGATATCGAAGAGTGGGCCATCGGCTTTCCGAAGTTTCTGGAAGACCTTGGTGGCTTGCTGACCGAGAACCGCATTTTCAAACAGCGCAATGTCGAGATCGGTGTGATCACCGAGCAGGACGTTCTGGATTGGGCGATGTCGGGCGTTATGGCGCGCTCTGTTGGTATGGCGTGGGATTTGCGCCGCGCGCAGCCCTACGAATGCTATGATGAATTCGAATTCCAGATTCCTGTGGGCAAGAACGGCGACTGCTATGACCGTTACTTGATGCGCATGGAAGAAATGCGCCAGTCGGCACACATCATGATTCAGGCGTGCCACAAGCTTCGGGCGCCTGACGGGCAGGGCGACATTCTTGCGCGGGGTAAGCTTACGCCGCCCAAGCGCGCTGAGATGAAAACGTCGATGGAAGCGCTCATTCACCACTTTAAACTCTACACCGAGGGCTTCCATGTGCCCGAAGGCGAGACCTATGTCTGTGTTGAAGCACCGAAGGGCGAATTTGGCGTCTATCTGGTGTCTGATGGTTCCAATAAGCCTTACCGTAGTAAAATCCGCGCTCCGGGATATCTGCATTTGCAGGCCATGGACCATATCGCGCGGGGCTATCAGCTTGCTGATGTTGCTGCGATCATCGGGACTATGGATGTTGTGTTTGGGGAGATCGACAGGTGAGCCTGTCGGTTGTTAAGCTACTAAAGAAAGAGAAGAACTGATGCTTCGTCGTCTTTATCATGATCAGCCAGAGAGCTTTGCTTTCACGCCTGCAAACCAACAGTGGGCCGAGGCGCAGATCACAAAATACCCCGAAGGCCGCCAAGCGAGTGCGGTTATTCCGCTGTTGTGGCGTGCGCAGGAGCAAGAGGGCTGGGTGACTCGTCCGATCATTGAGACAGTTGCCAACATGCTGGGGATGGCGCAAATCCGCGTGCTCGAGGTGGCCTCTTTTTACTTTATGTTCCAACTGCAACCTGTTGGTTCTGTTGCGCATATTCAGGTTTGCGGAACATTGTCCTGCATGATTTGCGGCGCGGAAGATTTGATTGCCGTGTGCAAAGAGAAAATCGCTGCTAAGCCACATCAGCTTTCAGAGGATGGGTGCTTTTCTTGGGAAGAAGTCGAGTGCTTGGGTGCGTGTTCCAATGCGCCGATGGCTCAAATCGGCAAGGATTATTACGAAGACCTTACAGCTGAAGGCTTGGGCAAGATCATTGACGAGCTTGCTGCGGGGCGCGTGCCTGTGCCTGGTCCGCAAAACGGACGTTACGCGGCTGAGCCTTTGTCTGGGCTGACATCTCTCGTCGAACATGACAGCGGCAAGACACAGTATAATGCGAGTGCGCAGCTTGCTGTGGATCTCGGTGAGACAGTGAAGCGGATTGACGGGACAGAGGTTCCGATCTTGACGCCATGGCTTGACCGCACAGATAAATCGGCTGGAAAGGCGAAAGGGACCAAAGCGGCAGCAAAGTCTGCGGCGAAGGTTAAGGCGCCGGCCAAATCGGTTGCCGCCACGAAGCCAGCAGCAAAGGCCAAGGCCTCTGCCAAGCCAGCGGCGCAAACTGGCGCTGTGGCAGAGAAAAAGCCACGCACCATGACAGCACCGCGTAAAGCGGGCGCGGACAATTTGAAGCTTATCAGCGGTGTCGGGCCAAAGCTCGAACAAACGTTGAATGAACTCGGCTTCTGGCATTTTGACCAGATTGCGAAATGGACGGGTGACGAGATCGCTTGGGTGGACAGCCGCCTCAAGTTTAAAGGCCGCATCGAGCGCGATGACTGGATGGCGCAAGCCAGCATTCTTGCGGCGGGTGGTGAAACTGAATTTTCCAAGAAGAGTAAAAAATAATAGTGCAATGCCGAATGGTTCCGGCAAGGGGGAAGTGAAATGAAACATACGTCAGGTTTGGGTTTTTGTGGTTGGGTTTGTTGGCTGATTGGGCTTGTTGCGGGCATCGCTGCCTTTGCGATGAGCCAAGCGGCTGTCGGCTCAATTGCTGCGTTGATGGTTGGCCTTGCGGTCGGCATATTTGCTGGTCTGGTTCTTAGCACGCTGTTCTGTAAGAGCGCGCCACACGATGCTGCTGTCGCTTCGGACACATCCAGCGCCAAAGTTGCTGCGGCGACCGCCGGAGCAGCTGTTGCGACTGGGGCAGTGGCCTCATCAGCGAAAGCAGACGACGGAAGCGCTGCCGCGCGGGCTGCGGACGAGAAGCGTACAGCTGAAGCGAAGGCAGCGACGACGGGGACGGCTGCCACCGCCTCTGCCTCAACGCCTGCCACTTTTGTAAGTGATGCATCTGCCCCGAAAGCGAAAGCCAAGGCCTCCGCTGCCAAACCCGCCGTGAAAAGCACAGCTGCGAAAGCCAAGGGCAAAGCCGCAGCGACCAAGACTGCCGCTAAAACGGGCGGTGCGAAGGCGAGCACGACAACGAAAGCGGCGGCCAAGCCTGCTGTTAAAACAGCTGAAAAGCCGGCAGCAGCAAAGTCTGCGTCAAAACCTGCCACAAAGAAGGCTTCAGACGCGAAGGCCCCAGCGAAGGGCACCGCCGCTAAGCCAGCCACTGCAAAAGCGGCGGCAGCCAAGCCTGCTGCTAAGCCCGCAGCAAAGAAAACGACTGCTGCAGTGAAAGCAACAACAGCGAAGCCTGCGACCAAAGCCAAGGCGGCTCCAAAGGCTGCAGCGAAAGCGGCTTCCAAGACGGCTTCCAAGACGGCAGCCAAGCCTGCGGCCAAAGCAACTGCAAAAGCAGCAGCGAAGCCTGCTGGCGAGAAAAAGCCACGTACGCTGAGCGCGCCTCGCAAGTCTGGCGCGGACGATTTGAAGCTTATCAGTGGTGTTGGTCCCAAGCTTGAGAAAACTCTCAATGACATGGGCTTCTGGCACTTTGATCAGGTCGAAAAATGGGGCAAGGCCGAGATCGAATGGGTCGACAGCCGCCTGCGATTTAAAGGCCGCATCGAACGCGACGATTGGATGGCGCAAGCCAAGATCCTCGCGGCGGGCGGTGAGACCGAGTTTTCTAAGAAGAACAAGAAAGCTTGATAGGACATGGCTGTGAGCAGTGATCAGGATCAAAAGCAGGCACGGGCAGGGCGGGTTGTTTCACTCGTTATCGCTGGTGCAATGGTTTTGTGGCTTGCTGCTCAATGGCTGGGGCCTCAACTGGGGCTTCCGGGGCGCTACGCGCTCTTGATAGATTTTGCGGCGATTGGCGCGCTCGTTTGGGCGCTGGTTGTCACGTTGCAGCTCTGGCGTAAGCGCCAGGACAAAGAGGGTTAAGGCATGCTCAAAGATCAGGACCGTATCTTTACCAATATCTACGGAATGCACGAGCGCACCTTGCGCGGCGCGCAGGCGCGTGGACATTGGGACGGGACCGACAAGCTTATCGGCAAAGGCCGTGACTGGATCATCGACGAGATGAAAGCCAGCGGCTTGCGCGGGCGCGGCGGTGCGGGTTTCCCAACGGGTCTGAAGTGGAGCTTCATGCCCAAAGAGAGCGACGGTCGTCCTTCTTATTTGGTCGTGAACGCGGATGAATCTGAGCCAGGTACATGTAAAGACCGTGAAATCATGCGCCATGATCCGCATACGCTGATTGAGGGCTGCCTGATTGCGAGCTTCGCGATGCAAGCCCATGCCTGCTACATTTATATTCGCGGTGAATACATCCGCGAAAAGGAAGCGCTTCAGGCGGCTATCGACGAGGCATATGACGCAGGTCTTGTTGGCAAGAATGCGTGTGGCAGCGGGTGGGATTTTGACATCTATTTGCACCATGGTGCAGGCGCTTATATCTGCGGTGAAGAAACCGCGCTTCTGGAGAGCCTTGAAGGCAAGAAGGGCATGCCTCGTATGAAGCCGCCGTTCCCAGCGGGGGCGGGTCTTTATGGCTGCCCAACGACGGTTAACAACGTTGAGAGTATTGCTGTCGTTCCGACGATCCTGCGCCGCGGCGCGAGCTGGTTCTCAAGCTTTGGTCGCCAAAACAACGCCGGAACGAAGCTTTTTGCCATCTCTGGCCACGTGAACAACCCTTGTGTTGTTGAAGAAGAAATGAGCATCAGCTTTGAAGAGCTGATTGAGAAGCATTGCGGCGGTATACGCGGCGGTTGGAACAACCTTCAGGCCGTTATTCCTGGTGGTTCGTCGGTGCCTTGTGTGCGCGGTGAGCACATGAAAGACGCGATCATGGATTTCGATTATCTGCGTGGTGAGCTGGGCTCGGGCCTTGGCACAGCGGCTGTGATCGTGATGGATAATTCAGTCGACATGATCAAAGCGATCTGGCGCTTGGCTAAGTTTTACAAGCATGAAAGCTGCGGGCAGTGCACGCCTTGTCGTGAAGGCACAGGCTGGATGATGCGCGTGATGGAGCGGCTTGTTGAAGGCAATGCGAGCATGGAAGAGATCGACATGCTGTGGGATGTGACCAAGCAGGTCGAAGGCCATACCATTTGCGCGCTTGGTGATGCGGCGGCTTGGCCTATTCAGGGGCTTATCAAGAATTTCCGTGGAGAAATTGAAGACCGTATCAGAGCCCAAGCTTCGGGCAAGACATTGGCAGCGGAGTAACCATGCACCTCGCAGAGCTCAATATTGGCCGTTTGAATGCCCCAGTGGATGATCCACGGGTGCATGATTTCATGGCCAATCTTGACCGTGTGAACGGAATGGGCAAACGCATGCCCGGCTTTGTGTGGATGATGGAAGGCTCGGGCGAGCCGGGAACAGGCAATACCGAGAACAGTATTGGCGACGATCCTCAGTTTGTGGCGAACCTGACGGTGTGGGAAGATGCGGATAGTTTACGCAACTTTGTTTGGAACACGGTTCACAAGCAGTTTTATGAGCGTCGCGCAGAGTGGTTTGAGCTTTTGGGCGAGCAGCATTTTGTAATGTGGCATGTGGCCGATGGCCATAAGCCGACGCTTGAAGAAGCGCTGGCGCGGCTTGAGCACCTAAAGGCGCAGGGCGATAGCGACTTTGCCTTTGGCTGGGACGCCCTTGAAGGTGCGGCTGAGTGGCATGCAAAGCAATGCGGGGTAGCGGCATAATGAAAGACGTGAACACGCCTTCGATCCGCGACACCCTTGGGCTTGAGGATGCTTTCGCGACCTATGTGTTTGATGAAAGCCGTGTCGATCTCTCTGGCTGGAACTCGACACATGCGTTTTTTCGCGCACTCCTAGAAGAGTTTAAGCCAAAGCTTATACTTGAGCTCGGCGTTTGGAAGGGAATGTCCTCTCTTCATATGGCGGTACAGTCCAAGAAGCTTGGGCTTGGAACAGAGATTGTTGCGATTGATACTTGGCTTGGGTCTTCGGCGCATCTGTCCTCAAAAGGGCGGCGAGCCGAGTTGAGCCCGCGCAACGGATATCCGACGCTCTATGAGACATTTCTGGCGAATGTTCACTCCAAGGGAATGCAAGATGTGATCATCCCGCTTCCTATGGATGGGAACTCTGCAGCGTATGCTTTGAAGCGGCTCGGCGTTAAGGCTGATATGATCCATATCGATGCGAGCCACGAATATGATGCTTGTCTCAATGATTTCCGTAACTATTGGGATCTGTTGGCAGATGACGGCGTGTTGCTTTGTGATGACTATGGCATTTGGGCGGAGGTGAGCCGCGCTGTTTGTCAATTTGCGGCCGAAGTTAACCGCCCAGTTTGGACGAGCATGGCCAAAGCGATCATTTGCAAAGATCCGAGTGTTGGCTTTGATTTGACGCTGACCAAGCGTAGAAAGATTAAGGTGCTCTGATGCGGAACCGTGTAGCAAAAATCAGTTTGTGTGTCCTGCTCGGCCTATCACTTGCTGCTTGCGAACGCGCCAAAGGCGTTGTCTCTGGTCAAGGTGGCTACGCGTATGAAGGGTATGTCTTCAAAGGCAAGTTGCAGCGGGACAGTGATGACCGTGCGAACTTCTCGGTAACTGTACGCGGTGCGAGCCGTGGTGTGCAGGGGGCTTTGGAAGCGGGTCGAATTGCAGCCAATCGTTACTGTATCGCGCAATACGGTAATTCAGACATCACATGGACAGGGCAGAGCCCTGACTCTGACCCTGAGACTGTTGAGCTGCTTGACGGCGGCACGCTGGCCATGAACGGGCGCTGCAAAACATGGTGAGACTGGTTGACCATATCGCTACGGACACCGCTCTGTCAGAGGCAGCGCGTGGATGTTATTGCGTAGCAGCCTTGGACGGGACCATTTCTGAAGGGAAGGGGCATGGTGTGTCTGTGCCCTCGAGCCTCCAGAAAAGGAATGATCATATGTGGACGAGTAAAACTGTTTTGGTAAGCGCTGTTTTGGCAGGGAGCGTTTTGGCTGGAACGATGGCTGTGGCCAAACCTGCCTTGCGCGATGTCAAAGAGATTGACGATCAGATGTTGAACGTGGGCATTGCGCTCGTGATTTCTGAAAAGTGCGATAGCATCGTAGAGCGCAAGCTCAAGGGGCTTTCGTTTCTTTGGGATTTGAAAACGCGCGCCAATGCCCTCGGGTATAGCGACAATGAGATTAACGCTTATCGCAAGAGTGACGCTGAAAAGGCGCGTCTTAGAGCGGCAGGCGAAGACTATGTAAAATCAAAAGGGTTGAACCCGAAAGTAGCTGCTGATTTGTGCAAGCTTGGCAATGCCGAGATTGAAAATGGCAGCACGATCGGAAGCCTGCTGAGAGCGAAGTGAGACGACATGAGCGATTTACGCAAGATCATCATTGATGAAAAAGAGGTAGAAGTTGACGGCGCGATGACGTTGATTCAAGCCTGTGAAGAAGCCGGCGTTGAAGTGCCACGCTTTTGCTATCACGAGCGCCTCAGCATCGCGGGCAACTGCCGCATGTGTCTTGTGGAAGTTGTCGGCGGTCCGCCAAAGCCTGCGGCCTCTTGCGCTATGCAGGTGCGTGATTTGCGCCCTGGCCCTGAGGGGCAACCACCTGTTGTGAAGACAAATTCGCCGATGGTCAAAAAGGCCCGTGAAGGTGTGATGGAATTCTTGCTGATCAACCATCCGCTTGATTGCCCGATTTGTGACCAAGGCGGCGAGTGTGATTTGCAGGACCAAGCTATGGCCTATGGCGTGGATTTCTCGCGCTTCCGCGAGCCAAAGCGTGCCTCGGACGATCTGGACCTTGGTCCGCTGGTTGAAACTCACATGACTCGCTGCATTTCTTGCACACGCTGTGTACGGTTCACCACAGAGGTGGCTGGGATCACACAGATGGGCCAGACGGGCCGCGGCGAAGACAGCGAAATCACTGCCTATTTGGGTGAGACGCTCGACAGCAACTTGCAGGGCAATATCATTGACCTTTGCCCTGTGGGCGCACTTGTGAGCAAGCCGTATGCCTTTACGGCGCGGCCTTGGGAGCTCACCAAGACCGAGACCATTGATGTGATGGATGCGCTTGGTTCCTCTATTCGTGTGGATACGAAAGGCCGCGAAGTGATGCGGATCGTTCCGCGCAACCATGATGGTGTGAACGAAGAGTGGATTTCAGACAAAACCCGTTTTGTATGGGACGGTCTGCGCCGCCAGCGCTTGGATACGCCCTATATTCGCGAAAACGGCAAGCTGCGTCCTGCTAGCTGGGGCGAGGCCTTGGGCCTTGCGGGCGAAAAAATCAAAGGCGCGAGTAAAGTAGCCGGTCTTGTTGGAGATCTTGCGTCTGTGGAAGCCGCCTTTGCGCTGAAGCAGCTTGTTGAAGGGCTGGGCGGAAACGTCGAATGCCGCACGGACGGTGCAAAGCTGCCTGCTGGCAATCGCTCGGGATATGTTGGCACGGCCAGCATTGAAGACATCGATACCGCGCAGATGATCCAACTGATTGGAACAAACCCGCGTGAGGAAGCGCCTGTGCTTAATGCGCGTATTCGCCGTGCTTGGGCGCGTGGTGCCGATGTGGGGCTGATCGGCCAAGCCGTTGATCTGACTTATGAGTACGAACATATGGGCGATGATCGCGCAGCGCTTGAAAAGGCGCTTGGCGGCAAGTTCAAAGAGGTCCTTGAGGTTGAGAGCCTTGTGATTATTGGCCAAGGCGCCATCCGTGAAGCAGATGGGGCGGCGGTTTTGGCTGCTGCGATGCAGCTTGCCGAGGCAACAGGATCAAAACTTCTCGTGCTGCACACGGCGGCGAGCCGTGTGGGAGCCATGGATATCAACGCAGTGACCGAAGGCGGCCTTGCGGCAGCCACTGAGGGCGCGGATGTGATCTATAACCTTGGTTGTGATGAGGTTGATATTCAGGCAGGGGCCTTTGTGATCTACCAGGGTAGCCATGGCGACCGCGGCGCACATCGTGCTGACGTCATTTTGCCTGGGGCTGCCTACACGGAAGAGCAGGGCTTGTTTGTGAATACGGAAGGCCGACCGCAGCTCGCTTTGCGCGCAGGCTTTGCGCCTGGTGAAGCTAAGGAAAATTGGGCGATCTTGCGCGCGCTTTCGGCTGAAGCGGGTGCGACACAACCTTGGGATAGTCTTGTACAGTTGCGTCAGGCGCTTGTTTCAGAAGTTCCGCACCTTGCACAGATTGATGAGGTTCTCGAGAACAACTGGACAGCTGAGCCAGCGGGTAAGCTCGGCAATGCGAGCTTCAAGAATGCGATCTCAGATTTCTATTTGACCAACCCGATTGCGCGCGCTTCCGAGCTTATGGCCGAATTGAGTGCAGGTGTTAAGGCGCGCGGCGTGCAGAAAGTGGCGGCCGAGTGACGAACTTTTCACGCATAACTCTGGGTGCAGCCTCTTTGGCCGTGCTGGGCGCTTGCGAGGCTCCTCGCGAGGCGGTGAGCCGTGCTGCGCCCGCGGATGCGATGCGTGTATTGGGATACAAGGGCATTGAGACTCGTCTTCTGGATGGGGATTTGGTGCAATTTGTGGTGACGATGGATGGTGAGGCGATGCCTGACGATGTGCGCCGTTACACAGAATGTGCGGCTGCGCAGTACTCGCTGATCCGAGGATACGGATTTGCGCGCCATCTGCGCACAAATGTTGAGATTAAGGGTGGCCAGTGGCGCGGAGATGCGGTTTACACGATCTCGGCGGCGCTGCCACGTGGTTTGAAAACGATTGACGCGGAAGTCATTGTTCATAACTGCATTGAAGACAAGATACCGATGGTGTGAGGGGCTGATGGCTGAATTCTTTACGAACACGAATCTGGGGATTTTCCTGCTTATTGTGGGGCAATGCCTGCTGATTATCGTGCCGCTTCTCGTCGCGCTGGCGTTTTTGCTGTATTTTGACCGCAAGGTCTGGGCTGCTGTGCAAATGCGCCGTGGTCCAAACGTGGTTGGCGTATTTGGTTTGTTCCAGAGCTTCGCGGATTTCATTAAATATGCGGTGAAAGAGATTATTGTGCCAGCAGGCGCTGATAAATTTGTCTTTTTCCTCGCGCCCCTTGTTAGCTTTGTGCTGGCAATGGCGGCTTGGGCTGTGATTCCGTTTAACGACGGGTGGGTCTTGGCCAATATCAACGTCGCTGTGCTTTATATCTTCGCCTTCTCGTCGCTGGAAGTTTATGGCGTGATCATGGGCGGGTGGGCGTCAAACTCAAAGTATCCCTTCCTCGGCTCTTTGCGCTCTGCGGCGCAGATGATTTCTTACGAAGTGTCGCTTGGTCTTATCATTATTGGCATCATTATCTCGGCGGGTTCTCTGAACCTGAGCGACATTGTGAATGCGCAAGCAGGTGAGTACGGTATCTTTAGCTGGTTCTGGATCCCTCACTTCCCGATGCTGTTTCTCTTCTTGATTTCGGCGATGGCCGAGACAAACCGCCCACCCTTTGACCTTCCCGAAGCGGAATCAGAGCTGGTTGCTGGTTATCAGGTTGAGTACTCCTCGACACCGTTCCTGCTCTTTATGATCGGCGAGTATGTCGCGATTGTTCTGATGTGCGCGCTTGTCTCGCTGTTCTTCTTCGGCGGTTGGCTGTCACCGATCCCAGGCTTGCCCGATGGTATCATGTGGATGTTTGGGAAAATGTTCCTTGTCTTCTTCATCTTTGCGATGGTGAAGGCGATTACACCGCGCTACCGCTATGACCAACTGATGCGCATTGGTTGGAAAGTGTTTCTGCCGATGTCTCTTTTCTGGGTTGTTTTCGTGGCCTTTGCGGCAAAATTTGACTGGTTCTGGGGCACGTTCGCGCGCTGGAGCGTAGGAGGATAATATGGCGAATATCGACTATAAACGCGCGGTTGGTTACTTCTTCTTGTCTGACTTCATGACGGGTATGAAGCTTGGCCTGAAGTATTTCTTCGCACCCAAAGCGACATTGAATTACCCACACGAGAAGGGGCCACTTTCGCCTCGTTTCCGTGGCGAACACGCGCTGCGCCGCTATCCAAACGGCGAAGAACGCTGCATTGCCTGTAAGCTTTGTGAAGCGATCTGTCCGGCGCAGGCGATTACAATTGATGCGGAGCCGCGCGATGATGGTTCGCGCCGCACCACGCGTTACGATATCGATATGACCAAGTGTATTTACTGTGGTTTCTGCCAAGAGGCATGCCCTGTGGATGCAATTGTTGAAGGGCCAAACTTTGAGTTTGCCACCGAGACCCGTGAGGAGCTTTTTTACGACAAGACCAAGCTTCTTGAGAACGGTGATCGTTGGGAGGCTGAGATTGCCCGCAACCTCGAGCTGGATGCACCCTACCGATGACCAAAACACCCTTCGAAATGATGATGGATCAAGCGAACGAGATGGCGAAAGCCATGGCGCCTGCGCTTGAGACGTTTTCGCCCAAAGGGTTTGAGGCAATGTGGCCGACCATGTCCAAAGAGATGATGGAAGCTACATTCGGAAAGGGGCTGAACGAAAACGGGCTTGACGCCAAGACCCGTCTTCTCCTCACGCTTGCAGGGCTGACCATGCAAGGTGCGCAGGGTGAGGCCCAGATCAGACTGACAGTGCGCCACCTCAATGAGGCGGGAGCAACCGACGAAGAAATAGCCGAAACCATCGCCATGATGGCGATGTTTGCGGGACTTCCTGCCATGACGCGGGCGATGGAAATTGCCAAAGACGTGATGGACAAACACGAGGACGACGAAACATGACCGTAGTGACCTTTGCTTTCTACCTCTTCGCGATAGGCGTGCTTGCGGGCGGGCTTTTCACTGTGTTGAGCCGCAACCCTGTGCACTCAGTGCTCTGGCTTATCCTTGCGTTCATGAGCGCGGCGGGTCTGTTCGTTTTGCTTGGGGCCGAATTTATCGCGATGCTGCTGATGATCGTTTATGTCGGCGCGGTTGCGGTTCTGTTCCTCTTCGTTGTGATGATGCTTGATGTCGATTTTGCCGAGCTCAAGGCTGGCATGGCGCAGTATATGCCGATTGCTCTGGCGATCGGGATTGTGCTTCTGATGTCGCTCGGCCTTGCTTATGGCGATTGGCAGATGGCTGAGGGGGCCGAGGCGGCCCGTGTGGCTGTGACGCCTGAAGGGACTCAAAACACAGCGGCACTTGGGCTCCTGCTTTATGACCAGTATTTCCTCATCTTCCAGCTCGCAGGTCTGATCCTGCTGGTGGCAATGATCGGGGCGATTGTATTGACACTGCGCCATCGTGACGGCGTGAAGCGCCAGAACGTTCTGGAGCAAATGTGGCGTGATCCAAAAGACGCGATGGAACTGAAAGACGTAAAACCGGGGCAGGGGCTTTAAGCCTTTCGCTTTGAGAACAATAAAGAACCGAGGGACGACATGATCGGACTTGAACATTATCTGACGGTGGCAGCAGTGCTGTTTGTCATCGGCATTTTCGGGCTTTTCCTAAACAGGAAGAACATCATCATTTTGCTGATGTCGATCGAGCTCATCCTTCTATCGGTGAATATCAATTTCGTCGCCTTTTCGTCCTACATGGGCGATATGGCGGGGCAGGTATTCACGCTGTTTATCTTGACTGTGGCCGCAGCTGAGGCCGCGATTGGCCTCGCAATCCTTGTGGTGTTCTTCCGCAACCGTGGCACGATTGACGTTGAAGACGTCAACGTGATGAAGGGATAAGAGCATGGAACAGATTATTCTCTTCGCTCCACTTCTCGGCGCATTGATTGTTGGTTTTGGCCACAAAGCCCCTGGTGATAAAGCCTCGCAGTGGATTACCACTGGGCTTTTGTTCCTCGCGGCGGCGCTGAGCTGGGTTGTTTTCCTTGGATTTGATGGCGTCACGCGCCAGATCGAACTGATGACATGGATCCAGTCGGGCACACTTGATACAAGCTGGGCCATCCGTCTTGATCGCCTCACGGCGATTATGCTGGTTGTGATCAATACGGTTTCAGCACTCGTGCACCTGTATTCTATGGGCTACATGGCTCACGACGAGAACTGGAAAGAAGGCGAGAGCTATCGCCCGCGCTTCTTTGCGTATCTTTCGTTTTTCACCTTCTCGATGCTTATGCTGGTGACTGCAGACAACCTCATCCAGATGTTCTTTGGCTGGGAAGGGGTCGGCGTTGCCTCTTATCTTCTCATTGGTTTTTACTATCGTAAGCCAAGCGCCAATGCCGCAGCGATCAAAGCTTTTGTGGTCAACCGTGTGGGCGACTTTGGTTTTGCGCTTGGTATTTTCGGGCTGTTCTACCTTGTCGACAGCGTGAACCTTGATGACATCTTCGCAGCGGCGCCGACACTGGCTGAGACGCAGATCAGCTTCCTCTGGACAGAGTGGAACGCGGCAAATCTTCTTGCGTTCCTCTTGTTTGTAGGTGCGATGGGCAAATCGGCCCAACTGTTCCTGCATACGTGGCTGCCGGATGCGATGGAGGGGCCAACACCTGTTTCGGCTCTTATTCACGCGGCGACCATGGTTACAGCTGGCGTTTTCCTTGTTTGCCGCATGTCGCCCCTGTTTGAATTTGCCCCAGAGGCCAAGGCGTTCATTGTCTTCCTCGGCGCGACAACTGCTTTCTTTGCTGCCACCGTCGGCCTGGTGCAAAACGACATCAAGCGCGTGATCGCTTATTCGACCTGTTCGCAGCTTGGCTATATGTTCGTTGCGGCTGGTGTTGGCGTTTACTCGGTCGCGATGTTTCACCTGCTGACGCACGCATTCTTTAAGGCGATGCTGTTCCTTGGTGCTGGCTCCGTCATTCACGGGATGCACCATGAGCAAGACATGCGAAACTATGGCGGTCTGCGTAAAAAGCTTCCGTATACCTTCTGGGCAATGATGATCGGTACCTTGGCTATCACTGGCGTTGGTATCCCGCTGACACATTATGGCTTTGCGGGCTTCCTTTCAAAGGATGCAGTGATTGAAAGCGCCTTTGCGGGCACGGCAGGGGGCTATGCCTTCTGGATGCTCGTCATCGCGGCTTTGTTCACGTCTTTCTATTCTTGGCGCCTGATCTTTATGACATTCTTTGGCAAGCCACGTGGGGACAAACAAACGCATGATCATGCGCACGAAAGCCCTGCTGTGATGCTCGTGCCGCTTGGAGTACTTTCGCTGGGTGCGATCTTCTCTGGGATGTTGTGGTATAACTCGTTCTTCGGCCATACCGACACAGTTGGTAAGTTCTTCGGCGTGCCTTATGCCGAAGCAGGGGCGCATGGTGATGATCATGGCGCAGCGAAAGCTGAAGACGGTCACGGCGATGATCATGGTGAAGCGAAAGCTGCGAAGCATCATTATGTTTTCACTGGAAAACCAGGTGAGGGCGCGATTTACACTGCAGAGAATAACACGGTTTTGAACGACGCTCATGAAGTTCCCAAGTGGGTTAAAGTGAGCCCGTTTGTCGCCATGCTGGTCGGCTTTATTACAGCTATGTGGTTTTATATCTGGAGCCCAAGCTTGCCGGCGAAACTTGCTGAGAGCCAACGGCCGCTCTATCTCTTCTTGCTCAACAAGTGGTATTTTGACGAGATTTATGACTTCCTTTTCGTGAATCCAGCCAAAGCACTCGGGCGTTTCCTTTGGAAAAAAGGCGATGGACGCGTGATTGACGGAACGATCAATGGCGTCGCTATGGGAATTATCCCGTTCTTCACTCGCCTCGCAGGGCGCGCCCAGTCGGGTTATATTTTCACCTATGCATTCGCCATGGTTCTCGGGGTCGTCGTCCTCGTCATGTGGATGGCCTTTACAGGGGGCACACGGTAATGGACAATCTTCTTTCCATTGTCACTTTTATTCCAGCGCTTGCGGCGCTCATTCTGGCGCTCTTTCTGCGCGGAAATGATGAGGCGGCAGCACGCAATGCTAAGTGGGTGGCGTTGATTGCAACGTCGATCACATTCTTGGTCTCGCTTTTCATCCTGTCAGGCTTTGACTCCTCGGATACTGGCTTTCAAATGGTGGAAGAGCGCGAATGGTTGATGGGGCTAAAATACAAGCTAGGCGTTGACGGTATTAGCGTCCTGTTTGTCATGCTCACCACCTTCATGATGCCACTGACGATTGCAGCAAGCTGGAACGTCAGCACGCGCGTGAAGGAATATATGATTGCCTTCCTCGTTCTTGAAACGCTGATGCTTGGCGTCTTTATGGCGCTTGATCTTGTGCTCTTCTATGTCTTCTTTGAAGCGGGCCTTATCCCAATGTTCCTGATCATCGGGATATGGGGCGGCAAAGAGCGCATTTATGCGAGCTTCAAATTCTTCCTCTATACCTTCCTGGGCTCAGTTCTCATGCTTGTGGCTATGGTTGCGATGTTTGCAGATGCTGGAACGACCGATATTCCGACGCTTATGACCCATACATTTGGATCTGAGGGCTTCTCTATCCTTGGGGTGCAGGTTGTTGGCGGCTTACAGACGCTCATGTTCCTTGCGTTCTTTGCGAGCTTCGCGGTCAAAATGCCGATGTGGCCTGTGCATACATGGCTCCCTGATGCGCACGTTCAGGCGCCGACCGCGGGCTCTGTTGTTCTGGCAGCGATCCTTTTGAAAATGGGCGGCTATGGTTTCTTGCGCTTTAGCCTGCCGATGTTTCCTGTGGGATCAGATGTCATGGCACCGCTTGTGCTTTGGATGTCGGCAATTGCGATTGTTTATACGTCGCTTGTCGCGCTTGTTCAGGACGATATGAAAAAGCTCATTGCTTACTCCTCGGTCGCTCACATGGGCTTTGTGACCATGGGGATCTTTGCTGTGAACCAGCAGGGTGTTGATGGTGCGATCTTCCAGATGATCAGCCACGGCTTTATCTCGGGCGCGCTCTTCCTTTGTGTAGGGGTCATTTATGATCGTATGCACACCCGCGAGATCGACGCTTACGGCGGCCTTGTAAACCGCATGCCCGCCTATGCACTGATCTTCATGTTCTTCACCATGGCCAACGTGGGCTTGCCTGGTACTTCAGGTTTTGTCGGCGAATTTCTCACGCTGATGGGTATTTTCCAAGTCAACACCTGGGTTGCGGCCGTCGCGGCTCTGGGTGTGATCTTGTCGGCGGGGTATGCGCTTTGGCTATACCGCCGCGTTGTATTTGGCGATCTGATCAAGGAGAGCCTCAAAACCATCAGCGATATGACTGCGCGTGAGAAGGCTATCTTTGCGCCGCTTGTCGTCATGACGCTGTTGCTCGGTGTTTATCCGAGTCTTGTCACCGATATCATCGGGCCTTCAGTCGAAGCGCTCGTTTCAAACTATCACATTGCCTTGCATGATGCAGGCACGGCCGCCGCTGCGCTGGCCCAATCGCACTAACGGAGAGACTTATGCAGGCTGATCTGAATACAATCCTGCCGGAAATCGTGATTTCCGTCTACGCGATGCTGGCGCTTTTGGGGGCTGTCTACACGAGTAAAGACAAGCTCGCGGGGCTCGTAACATATGCAACAGCGGGGCTATTGCTCTTGGTTGCCGCGTGGATCGGGCTATCCGGGGTCGGAGCCACGACTGCCTTTGGCGGCATGTTTGTCGACGATGCCTTTGCACGCTTTGCCAAGGTAACGATTTTGCTATCTGCTGCCGCCGTCCTGGTGATGGGCATGGGCTATCTTGAGCGTCACAAGATGATGAAATTCGAGTACCCTATCCTTGTGGCGCTTAGTGTCGTCGGGATGATGTTTATGGTCTCGGCTGGTGATCTTATGGCGCTTTACATGGGGCTTGAGCTGCAATCTCTGGCACTTTACGTGATCGCCGCGATGCGCCGTGACAGTCTGCGTTCGACAGAGGCGGGCCTCAAGTATTTCGTATTGGGTGCTTTGTCTTCAGGCTTGCTGCTCTATGGTTCTTCGCTGGTGTACGGCTATGCTGGCACGACACTCTTCTCAGGCATTGTGGCCGCAGCTGGCGATGGGCTTGCGCCTGTGGGCCTTCTATTTGGTCTTGTCTTTGTAATGGCGGGTCTCGCGTTTAAAGTGAGCGCTGTTCCGTTCCATATGTGGACGCCTGATGTTTATGAAGGTTCCCCCACACCTGTAACGACCTTCTTTGCCACAGCGCCCAAAGTTGCTGCGATGGCACTGTTTGCACGGGTGCTGCATGATGCTTTCGGTGGTGTTTCAGCTGACTGGACGCAGGTCTTGATCTTGATTTCGGGCCTTTCCATGTTTGTCGGCGCGATTGCGGCGATTGGCCAGACCAACATCAAACGCCTTATGGCTTATTCTTCGATTGCCCACATGGGATACGCGATGATTGGTCTTGCGGCTGGAACGGCCTTCGGGATTGAGGCGATGCTGACCTATATGGCGATCTATGTGACAATGAATATTGGCACGTTTGCCTTTATTTTGAGCATGGAGCGGGACGGTATTCCTGTCACAGATATTGATGCTCTTCGGATGTATTCGAAAGCTGAGCCGGGCAAGGCTATGGCGCTTTTGGTTCTGTTGTTCAGTCTTGCGGGCGTTCCGCCTATGTTGGGCTTTTTTGCCAAGCTTGGCGTCTGGCAGGCTGGTATTGACGCAGGGCTGTTCTGGCTTGTTGTTGCAAGCGCGGTAGCGTCAGCGATCGGTGCCTATTACTATTTGCGCATCGTTTACTTCATGTATTTTGGAGAAGAGACGCAGGCCGCAATGGACGAGAACAGCTCGCCTGTGCTGTGGGTCATGCTCATGGGTGCGGCTCTGGTTATGGTTGTCGGTGTTGTAAGCCTCTTCGGGATAGATAGTGCAGCGGCCACAGCGGCAGCAGCACTTGTTAACTGATTGTGGCGCTGCCTTCGGACTGGCCTTCGGGATATGATCTTCGCAGTTTGAGCGAAGTTGATAGCACGATGTCAGAAGCGACACGCGTTCTGAAAGAGCTTGCTGGGCCATGCTGGATATTTGCGGCGCACCAGACTGGTGCGCGCGGCAGGCGGGGTAGGGCTTGGGCTATGCCCGCTGGTAACTTTAGTGCCAGTCTTGTTTTGCCAAATGCGGGAAGCCCTGCCGAGATGGGCTTGCGGTCTTTTGTTGCGTCTCTTGCTTTGTACGATGCTGTACGCACTGTGGCTGGCCCAGATGCTAACTTGAGCCTTAAGTGGCCCAATGATGTACTGCTCAATGGTGGCAAGCTTGCAGGAATTTTACTTGAAAGCGCAGGCAATGCGCTGGTGATTGGCGTCGGCGTGAATTTGGCGAAAGCACCTGAAGTGAACGAAGTCGAAGAGGGTGCTCTGCGGCCTGTGGCTCTTAAGTCCGAAGCGGGAGCCGATGTCTCTGCAGAGGTATTCATGACCTATCTGGCAGCCGCCTACGCACCATGGGAAGAGCGCTTTCGCACCTATGGCTTTGGCGTCGTGCGTGAGGCTTGGCTGGCCAAAGCGGCCAAACTTGGCGAGCAGATACGCGCCCGCACAATGCGCGAAGAGATGCATGGTACGTTTGAGACGGTGGACGAGCAGGGGCATTTGGTATTAACCAGTGCCAAAGGGCGTATGAGCATTCCTGCTGCAGATGTGTTTTTCTAAGGGGGGAAGCCCATGTTACTCGCGATAGATTGCGGCAATACCAATACAGTTTTCTCGATTTGGGATGGCGAAAAGTGGCTGTGCACGCTGCGCACCTCAACGCATAACTCGCGCACTGCGGATGCCTATTTTACGTGGTTCACGACCCTCATCAGCCACTACAATATCAAGCCTGACATCACCGATGTTGTGATCAGTTCAACTGTGCCGCGCGTCGTCTGGAACCTACGGGTTTTCGCTGACCGCTTCTTTGACTGTCGTCCACTTGTCGTAGGCAAGCCAGAGTGCCTTTTGCCTGTGTCACCAAGGGTCGACCCAGGTACTGGGGTTGGTCCTGATCGGCTCGCCAATGCAGCGGGTTGTTTTGACAGACATGGCGGCAACGCTATGGTTATCGACTTTGGCACAGCGACCAATATTGATGTGGTGGCCGAGGATGGTGCCTATGTGGGGGGTGTGATTGCGCCAGGGGTCAACCTGAGCCTTGAAGCGCTTCACCAAGGCGCGGCGGCCTTGCCACATGTAGACATAACGCAGCCCGAGCGCGTTATCGGGACAAATACTGTTGCTTGTATCCAGTCTGGAATATTTTGGGGCTACGTCGGCCTCATAAAAGAACTGACAAGCCGCGTGCGCGAAGAGTTTGGCGGACCAATGAAAGTGATTGGGACGGGCGGGCTTGCGCCGCTGTTTGCCCAAGGTGAAAAACTATTTGATACAATTGAAGATGACCTCACGATGCACGGGTTGCGCGTGATACACAGCTATAACAAAGAGCAGGGAACTATATGAGCACGGAACGACTAATCTACCTTCCCCTTGGCGGGGCAGGCGAGATCGGAATGAACTGTTACGTCTACGGCTATGGGCCGAAAGACAAGGAGCGGCTTATTCTTGTCGATCTGGGCGTGACATTCCCTGACATGGATACGAGCCCCGGGGTCGACCTCATCTTTCCTGACCTGACTTGGCTCACGGACCGCAAAGACCAGCTAGAGGCGATATTTATCACTCACGCGCATGAAGATCATGTTGGCGCTGTTGGGCATTTCTTTGGTCAATTGGGTGTGCCTGTCTATGCAAGGGCCTTTACGGCCAATATCGCGCGGCGCAAACTTTCTGAGCATGGCTTCGGGGACGAGACCGTGACCACGGTTTCTGCTTATCCCGAACGCGTTGAGACAGGGCCTTTCAAAGTGAGCTTTGTTCCTGTGTCACACTCGATCCCTGAAAGCTCTTCCTTGCTGATTGAGACAGCAGGAGGGCGCGTCTTCCATACAGGTGATTTCAAGATTGATCACGACCCGATCGTTGGTGAAGCTTTTGATGAGGCGCTTTGGCAGGACATTGCCAAAGACGGGATCAAAGCTCTGGTTTGCGATTCAACCAATGTGTTCAGTAAAAGTGCTGGTCGTTCCGAAAGTGAACTTGGTGGTAACCTTGAAGCGCTGATCAAAGGCGCTGAACGGATGGTTGTAGCAACAACATTTGCCTCAAATGTCGCCCGTGTGAAGACGCTGGCCGAGGCTGGCGAACGTGCTGGACGTTCTATCTGCCTTATGGGGCGTGCAATGCGCCGCATGGTGGAAGCGTCGATAGAAACGGGTGTTCTCGGAAGTTTTCCGCCAGTTGTGTCAATTGACGATGCGCGTGACGTGCCGCGTGAAAACTTGATGCTTTTGGTCACAGGCTCACAAGGCGAGCGCCGCGCGGCCTCAGCTCAGCTCGCGCGTGGCAAGTTCAACGGCATTGAGATGAAAGAAGGGGATATGTTCCTCTTTTCTTCAAAGACTATTCCGGGCAACGAGCGTGGCGTGATCTCGATCATGAACCAGTTTTCCGAAATGGGTGTTGATGTCGTCGATGACAACGACGGCCTTTATCATGTCTCTGGTCATGCCAATCGCCCTGACATTGCCAAGGCACATGAGTTGATGGACCCTCAGATGGTTATTCCGATGCATGGCGAGCACCGCCATTTGCGGGAGCATGCCAAGCTTGCTGAAGAAGCTGGGCGCGCGAGTGCTGTGGCCGTGAATGGTATGATGGTGGAACTTTCAGGGAATAAGCCCAAGGTGGTCGAGTATATCGAGACAGGCCGCCGTTATCTTGATGGCTCAACCCAGATTGGTGCGCTTGACGGGATTGTGCGAGACCGTATCCGTATGGCCCTCAATGGGCATGTTATTGTCACGGTTATTTTGGACGAAGACGGCGAGCCTCTTGGCGAGCCTTGGTGTGAGCTGATGGGATTGCCCGAAACAGGCCGCAGCAAAGCGCCTCTGGTCGAAGTGCTGGAAGAAGACCTTGGGCAATTCCTTGGCCGTGCGAAAGAAGCGACGCTGAAAGACGATGGTAAGATCGAACAGGAGCTTCGCAAGATTGCGCGTCGCACCACGCTCGATGAGATTGGCAAAAAAGCCGAGGTGAGTGTCATTATTAGCCGTTTGGCTTGATAGCGACGCTATTTAGTCGAAAAGCTGGCAGAAGCTATCGAATAGGGCCGCTCTCCTGAGAAAATAGGGAGGGCGGCTCATGTCTGCACATGACTTTATCAATCTGAAAACTTATCCCATCGGGGCTGATAGCCCTGAAAGGGTGGCGTTGCTTGAGAGCGTGCGCGCAGATTTGGAGCGTGATGGATGCGCTGTTCTAAAGGGGTTTTTGACGGCTGATGGCGTTGCGGCGCTGACAGCCGAGGCAGAAAGCGTATCAGAACAAGGCTACCGCTCATTTAACCGTACCAATGCATACTTCACAAAGGATGATCCCGACTTGCCAGCGGATCACCCCAAGCGACAGTTTTTTGATCGCTCCAACGCATTCATTCCTGCTGACAACTTTTCACCTGACGGGGCCTTACGTCAGATCCATGACTTTGAAGGCTTTGACGCCTTTATTCAGGCGTGTTTGCAGGAAGAGAATTTTTATCGCTATGCTGACCCGTTGGCGGATGTGATCGTGAATATGGCAGAGGAAGGCGAGGGCTTCCCTTGGCATTTTGATACAAATAATTTCACGGTAACACTTGCCATTCAGAATGCCGAAAGCGGGGGCGCTTTTGAGTATGCGCCTGCGATCCGTGCTGAGACCGAAAACTTTGACGAAGTCGGCCGCGTTCTGCGTGGGCAATCTGACAGAGTGAAAGTGCTAGAACTGGAACCCGGCGATTTGCAGCTCTTTCGCGGGCGCTACTCTTTACATCGCGTCGCACCGCTTAAGGGGCAGCGGCGGCGCTATGTTGCGATTTTTTCGTATGTTGAAGAGCCAAACATGGTTGGGGCGCCAGAGCGTACAGAACAGCTTTATGGGCGCACCCTGCCCATTCATCACGAACGGGCAGGGCAACGGATTGATGTGTTGATGGATTAGTTTTCCATACGTTCTTCAAAGCTTTTGGCAATAAAGGTTGGCATATCAGTGCCAAGGCCAACCGGCTGACCGCCGCGCTGGTTGTTGTTGCGGGTGTTGTCATTTGTCCGTGGCGTATTTTTACGCTCATTTTGCTGTGAACGGCTTTGAGCCTGCTCATTTTGTGTGTCGCTAGGCTGGGATGCAGCGGGCGTTTCTTGCTTTGGCGCATCTTCTTTTGTGGCTTCGACGATCTCAGCTTTGGGCGCTGCAGACTTGGGTTTGCGCGAGCGGGAGGGGCGCTTTGGCTTCTCTTCTGTCTCGGGCTTACTTGTGGCTGCGGCTGTTTCAGGCTCAGATACAAGCTCCTCACCGCCCCGCGGGATCTGGTGCTTCACCAAGGCTTCGATGTCTGTAAGGTTACGCTCGTCGCGCGTGCTGCAGATCATGATCGCGGTGCCTTTTTTGCCTGCGCGACCTGTCCGACCGATACGGTGAACGTAGTCTTCGGCATGGCTTGGCACGTCGTAGTTAAAGACATGGCTAACGTTTGGAATATCTAGGCCACGCGCGGCAACATCGGAAGCCACAAGGAAACGCAATGTGCCATCGCGGAACCCGTCGAGCGTGCGCATGCGGTGCGACTGTTCAAGGTCACCATGGATGGCAGCCGCATCGAGGCCGTATTTTTTCATGGATTTGGCGACCGTATCGACATCAATTTTACGGTTACAGAAGATGATTGCGTTTTTACACTTCTCGCCTTCGCCTTCGATCAGGTCGCGCAGAAGCTTACGTTTTTCCGTACCTTCACGGTCTTTGCGTGAGCCTTTGAACATGACCACGGATTGGGTAATGTTCTCTGATGTTGTGGCTTGGCGCGCGACTTCGATGCGGGCTGGGTTTGAGAGGAACGTGTTTGTGATGCGCTCGATCTCTGGTGCCATAGTCGCCGAGAAGAAAAGCGTCTGGCGGGTGAACGGCGTAAGACTGAAGATGCGCTCAATATCAGGGATAAAGCCCATGTCGAGCATGCGGTCGGCTTCGTCAACCACCATGATTTGTACACCAGTCAGCAAGAGCTTGCCGCGTTCAAAATGGTCAAGCAGGCGTCCTGGTGTGGCAATGAGAACGTCTGCGCCCCGGTTGATCACAGCCTCTTGCTCTTTGAAGCTAACACCACCGATGAGCAGGGCTTTATTGAGTTTCACATATTTGGCGTAGGCGTCGAAGTTTTCAGCAACCTGCGCCGCCAGCTCACGTGTGGGGCAGAGAACAAGGCTGCGAGGCATCCGTGCGCGGGCCCGGCCACGGGCAAGCATCGAGATCATTGGCAGAGTGAATGACGCGGTCTTGCCAGTGCCTGTCTGGGCGATGCCCAAAACGTCACGGCCTTCGAGTGCGGGAGGAATCGCGCCAGCCTGAATGGGAGTGGGTGTTTCGTAGCCTGTGTCGGCAACAGCTTTGAGAACCTTTGGATCAAGATTCAGATCAGAAAATTTTGTCATGTGTATCCGTTGTTTACGGACACATCAGGGCCCGTAGCATCTTGGCAGGAGTTAGGCCCGTTTGGCCCAGCCTAGCGCTTTATCAACTCCTGACAGGGTCTTTAGCCAAAAGGGGCGGTAAGGTCAATGTGTCCGCACGGTTGGCACCGTTTTACGCGGTTATACAGCTGAAGTGATACCTGTCTGCTTTAATCATTTTGCTGGCTTTTATGTGCGCGGTCCAAAGTGCTTTTGTCGTTTGGCCTCTAGCTCCAGATCGTAGTTGCGCAAAAGGCCATGATCATCCAAGCGCTTCAAAAGCTCGGGTGTCGCAGTGCAGACTTCCTCATAAAATGCTTTGAGGCCCTCCTCGCCATCCGTGTCTTCGATCGTTTTTAACAACTCGTGAAGTGTAAGCCCGCCAAGCTCTGGTGCGCGGTTTGGCTTGAGTTCGGCGCGATAGACGCCGTGAGAGAGCCGATAGCGGTAGTTTTGCATCCAGTGGCCATAGCTTGCGGCGTGGATGTGGCAGAGTTCTGTGCCGAGAAGTTCTTCTTGCTCAGGGTTTTGGACACCACCGAGGAAGACGTTGTGGATACGAAAATCTGCCTCTTCGGAGCCAGTGCGGGCGAAGAGCTTACCGGCGACGTGGCTGAGAAAACCACCATTTAAGTGATGGCCGTATGTCGGATAAATTGCGTCTGTTTCGCGCTGACGCTGCTTGCGCTCGTTGGTCATCGCTTTGAAGTAGGTGCCCGTCTGAGAGGCGAGGGCTTCGATCGGCCGCACGCGTGCGGCCATGCAGCCTTTGGGCAAAGCGGCGAGCTGTTCCGCAAGGGTCTGCTCACGGGGCCAAAGGAACTCATCGACATCGATATGCGCAAGCCAATCGAGCCCGTCCGCTTTGCGTTTGTAGGCGTGGCGTGCATTTGCGCCTTGTCGCGCTTGGTGTTTTACGGGGCGGTTCTTGCCGCGCCAGTGCTCTCCATGCGTGCGTAGGACGCGCAGCTTGGGGTGTTGTCTTAGAGCTTGAAAGGCGGGCTTGTTGTCATCATCAAGATACAGGATGAGCCTATCAGCCCCTAGCTCCAGATGGTGCGCAGCGAAGCGCTCGATCTCCTCCAGAGGGGCTTTAATCGTGCTTACAATGCCCCACTTCATCGCGATTTTGCCTCAGCGTTGCGGGCGCTAGCGCGGCGTTGTTTCATTATAGCGAGACGGCGGAAGATTGTCCCATCTTCGGCGTTCAGCGCATCAAGCAGGCTGAGTGCTAGTGGCTTGAGCACTGGGGCTTGCTCGGCTTGAAGATAAAGCGGAGCCAGCAAGGCCAGATCCAGGCCGCCGTTGTTGAGCGAGTATTGATCCATCGCGAGAGGCATAGGGGCGGGGCTGCGCTTTCCGAAACGATGAGGCTCTTCAGGAGCAAGGCCTGTGAAAAGGCGCTCAAATTCGTAGAGCTTTATGAGGCCAAAGAGCACTTTGAGAGATGCGCCCAGGGCCTGCTCAGAACCGATTGTGCCGTGATCGGCGAATGTCATCGCAGAGGAGACTTGCCAGCGCAGGTCAAGTTGTGTGAGCAGGTGGGGGCTTTCCTCGGCCCAGAGGCGGCGAAAGAGAGGGGCAGCACCTGCAGGGGGCTCGTCGCGACGGAGCAGTGCGATTAGGCGGGCATTGAGAAAGGCGAGCTCAGAGAGGCCGCTAAACTCACGCGCTATCATGCTGGATTTTAAAGCAAATGTGCCACGTTCGCTTTGAGGCTCTGCTGCACTTTCGGGCAGCAGGCTTGCCCTCAATGGGGCGAAGTCTTGTGTGAGATCAAACGATTCGTCGTCCATATGAAACGGCGTGCGGCGTTTCATCCAGCGTGCGATAATTTCTTCTGCGCCGCCTGCGTATGTAAGGGTTTGCGAACTCATAAAAAAATACTGCCACGGGGTGGCGACCTAGACCATCATTTCCTTTGTCGCGGTGAGTTTGATCTCTTTGTGATCGCGCTCGACGCGGTCAATATCCCACTGAAGACGTGTGAGATACACGATGTCTCCATCGTGGTCGTGAGCGATATGTTGTTTGTTTAAATTGACAAATTTTTCAACATCTTGACGTTCACCATTCACCCAGCGAGCGGACTTGAATTGAGAGCCTTCAAAGCGCACAGGAAGGCCATACTCGAGCTCGATGCGGCTTGCGAGCACTTCAAACTGAAGCGCGCCGACCACACCGACGATGAAGCCAGAGCCGATGCTTGGCTTGAAAACTTTGGCGGCTCCCTCTTCGGCAAATTGCATCAGGGCCTTTTCGAGGTGCTTAGACTTCATCGGATCCATCGCACGTACACCTTGCAAAAGCTCGGGTGCAAAGGAGGGAATATTGGTAACGCGCAAAAGTTCACCTTCGGTTAACGTATCGCCGATACGCAACTGGCCGTGGTTGGGAATGCCTATGATGTCACCAGCCCATGCTTCTTCGGCAAGCTCGCGGTCGGAGGCTAGGAAGAGTACTGGGTTAGTGATTGCCATCGGCTTTTTGCTGCGCACATGGGTCAGTTTCATCCCACGTTTGAAGTGGCCTGAGGCCATGCGCACAAAGGCCACGCGGTCACGGTGCTTTGGGTCCATGTTGGCTTGGACCTTGAAAACAAAGCCAGAAACTTTGGTTTCTTCGGGGGCGATATTGCGAGGCTCGGCTTTTTGGACCTGCGGCTCGGGGCCGTATTGGCCGATGCCGTTCATGAGCTCTTGGACGCCGAAGCTGTTGATGGCGGAGCCAAACCAAATCGGGGTCATATGGCCTTCAAGGACAGACTGGGGAACGAGCTCAGGGAGCAGTTCGCGGGCCATTTCGACCTCTTCGAGAAGCTTCTCAAGCAGGTGCTTGGGCAAGTGCTCGGCCAGTTTTGGGTCATCTAAGCCTTTGATCTTGATGGATTCAGCAACTTTGTTTCTGTCTGCACGGTCCATCAGCTCAAGGCGGTCATTCAAGAGATCATAGCAGCCCATAAATTCGGAACCGACCCCGATGGGCCAGCTGGCGGGCGTCACGTCTATCGCCAGCATCTCTTGAATTTCGTCAATGATTTCAAAGGTATCGCGGCTCTCGCGGTCCATCTTGTTACAGAAGGTCAGGATCGGAAGGTCGCGTAGGCGGCAGACTTCAAAGAGCTTTTGGGTCTGGCTTTCAACGCCCTTCGCGCCGTCGATAACCATCACCGCAGCGTCGACTGCAGTAAGCGTGCGATAGGTGTCTTCAGAAAAGTCCGAGTGGCCGGGGGTGTCCACAAGATTGAATCGCAAGCCACTGAAATCAAATGACATTGCCGAGGCCGAGACAGAGATACCACGGTCCTTTTCCATCTGCATAAAGTCCGAGCGAGTGCGGCGGGCTTCGCCCTTGGCACGCACTTGTCCGGCCATCTGGATGGCGCCACCATAGAGGAGGAATTTTTCCGTCAGCGTGGTTTTGCCAGCATCGGGGTGCGAGATGATCGCGAAGGTCCGACGACGGGCAATTTCAGCGGGAAGCTTGGGGCGGTTTGAAAGGTCTGTAGCCATGAGCGCGCGTATAGGTAAGGAACGCGGCTTTGGCAAGAATGCTTGCGATTCTAGGGGGGTGAAAAGCGTGCACAAGGCGTGCACAACCCGTGCACCGCCCAAACGGGCGTTCGGCGGCCTTGGGAAAGGTTAATGCCTTGCTGTCAGTCTGCTTCAAAACACCGTGAGGAGAGACCATGACACAGGCGACGAGAGACAAGGCCGAGCGCGAAATGATGATGGAGCTGCGCGCGCTTCAGGAGACGCTCAAGGCGGAGTGGATCGACACTGCGCTGCCCGAAGACTGGCACGGGCTAGAGGACAGGCCAATTGCCCGCGCCAAGACGCGGGTC
Source organism: Lentibacter algarum (assembly GCF_040580765.1). GTDB lineage: Bacteria > Pseudomonadota > Alphaproteobacteria > Rhodobacterales > Rhodobacteraceae > Lentibacter > Lentibacter algarum. Next base: position 1,054,880 of record NZ_CP158687.1, read on the forward strand.
ACTGTGCGGCTGGATGCGGATATGGTGCGCTGGTTTCGCAAAATTGGGCCAGGCTATGGCGCACGCATCAACCAGATATTGCGGCTCTACTGGCTTGGGCTTGCGTCAGGGAAGGTGCGGGGGCACTGGGACGACGCTTCCCATGTACCACGTTTTGAGCGGTATATGGAGGGCAAGATCGCACGCCAAATTGAACAGATGGAGCGGCGACGGGCTGCGGAGACAGAAGGCTAACCGCCGCGGGACGCGAGCAGTAGCAACTTGGCTGCATCGGGGCGGTTTAACAGATTGGCTCCGACTTCAAACTCGCCATGATTGCGGGCAGCATGGCCTGCGAGTGTTCCGCTGAGGGTTTCGGCGACATGGTCGGGCAGGGCGGAGCGGGTGCGCGGATCAATCAGCAGGGTCTCGGCGGCGATGCCTTCAGCGAAGACAATTTGATGGTTCTCAAAGAGGATTTGAAAGTAGTCGACAAACCCGCCTTCCTGAACAAAAACGCTCTCGCCGTTGACGAGGTGGCGCGCCTTAAGCAGCACTTCTGCACGGCCTGCTCCGAGCTTGTCTTCGCGCTGGTAGACAAAGAGGCGGTGGTCTGGGGAGACGAGAAGATCGTTCTCGTTGTGAAGCGTGCCCTTTGTGATCATCACAGGGGCGAAATCACCTATCGCGCGGACGGTGTGATGACCGATCCAGCGGATTTCTTGTGGGCCATCGTCCCGTGTGAGGAGTTTGTCTCCGATTTTGAGGGCTTCGACGGCGCGTTGTTCGCCTGTGGCAAGGCTCAGGCGTGTGCCGCGTGTGAAGGAGACACAGGCCACCTGAGCAAAGCGCAGAGGGGCGTTTTCTGCATCTATTCCGACGAGGCGATAGTCTTCTTTTGGCTCAAGCGGTGCGAGGGGCATCGCATAGACCTGAGCAACATGGCCTTCATCATTGACCTCAACCAGAAGGAGCACTTCGATGGCTTGGCTTTGGGCATCCATCAGGGTGATGCAGCTGTCGAGCACAACGGTTGCGCCGATTTTGCCTATTTGAGTGTTGTCGCCAATGCGGAAGTGCCCGTTTTCCAACGCGTGTAGACCAAGGCGAAGGGGGGCAGCTTCGGCCGCGAGCTGATAATAATCGTCAAGCATGAGATCGGCGGCAAAGCTCAAGTTATCGCCAAAGTTGGCTCCGCCTGAGACTGGCATCATGGGCGCAGGATAGACTTGCAGGGCTTGGGCCGTTTCACTCATAATCTTGAACACTCTTCACGCGGGGAACACTGCAAAACGCTAGTATAGGATTGGGGCAAAAGCGCGGCAAGTCTGCGTCTCTGCTCTGGCCTTTGAGGGTGTTTTGGGGTTTTGTGCGGGCGAACAATTAGGAGAGTGCGACATGGACTTGGGAATTGCTGGTAAGAAGGCGCTTGTTTGCGCATCATCCAAGGGCTTGGGCCGTGGCTGCGCCGAGGCGCTGGCCGAAGCGGGCGTGAACCTTGTTATGAACGCGCGTGGCGCGGAGGTTTTGGAAGCTGTTGCTGCTGATATTGCTGGGAAATATGGTGTTGAAGTTACCACTGTGGCGGCGGATGTGACCACCGAAGAGGGGCGTGCAAAAGTGCTCGCCGCGGCGGGGGATGTGGACATCCTTGTGACCAATGCAGGCGGCCCACCTCCAGGCATGTGGACCGACTGGGGCCGCGACGATTTTGTTGCGGCGCTGGATGCAAATATGCTGACGCCAATTGCTTTGATGCAGGCCCTCGTGCCGCACATGCAAGCGCAAGGCTGGGGCCGTGTTGTGAACATCACCAGCCAGTCTGTGAAAGCGCCTATTCCTGTGCTGGGCTTGTCAAACTCAGCGCGTGCAGGGCTGACAGGCTTTGTGGCGGGTACGGCGCGTCAGGTTGCGCCATCTGGTGTCACGATCAACAACTTGCAGCCCGGGATTCACGCTACAGATCGTGCGGTTTCGCTGGATGCGGGGGTGGCGAGTGCGCAGGGTATCAGTTCTGAGGAGGCGCAAAAGCAGCGCGAGGCGACCATTCCGACGCGGCGCTACGGCACGGCGGAAGAGTTTGGCGCAACATGTGCATTCCTGTGCTCTCAGCACGCGGGTTTTATCGTTGGTCAGAATATTTTGCTGGATGGCGGTGCTGTTAACTCCACCATGTAAGAGTTTGTTATAAATATTTATTTGCGCGCTGGTGGCTTGGGAATTAGCTTCTGGCGCGCAAGTGTTTTTATGATCTCGATTCCGAAAGATTCATTGCCGTGTTTGCCGTCTTCATGGGCGAATTTGGCAGGGAGTGTGCCTGATTTATCCGCAAGATCGGTGTTTGGGTCATAGAGCGGCAGGCCGCGGTCGCGGATGAGCTGGCTTAGGGCGTCATTGAGAGCGTGCAGCAGTGGGTTGTCTTCAAATTGGGGCGGAGTCACGACAACGAGTGGCGCGCTTGCTGCTATGCTTGCGAGGCCATCAAGCGCCTCTGCGCGTGCGTCTTCGAGCCAAGCGGTGAGAAAGGCAGGCGAGAGGAGGGTTTCGGCGGATCTGGAGGGCACGTGGCTGAGGCCAAGTTTGTTCAAGCGCATTTCGGTGAGGAATTGCGAGCTATGATAGCCGATGCTCGCTACGACGGGCGTGCCAGATGTGAGAGGGGTGGCGCTACCGACTGCCTTGGCTAAACTCTCGATCTTTTGGCGGGCTCGAAAGCGTTTTGAGGACAGGGATCCGTCTGCTTGCAGGCGCATGACCCCGTCGCGCCATGCCGCGGCGGAAGTGGCGAAGCTGATGCAGTCATATCCAAAAGCCTTGGCCCCAAGGGCGAGTGCGCGGGCGTGGCTGTCCCCGACGACAATCAGCCGACTCATGCTTTGGCGCCCTGATCGAGCAAGATTTCTTCGCATGCGAGCTCTTCTGCGGCAGCCTCGGCAGCGACACCTGCGCGGCGGCGGGCTTCGGCCTCATCTTTTGGCAGTTGGGATTTTGAAAATCGCATGCCACGAAAGAAGTGTTCCATCACCAGCGCGACGCCTTCTGGCGCGACCGAGCGCATATTGGGCGCAAAAAACTGGGCGCGGGTCGGGGGCGCTGCAATGATTTCGTAACTTGGGAAATAGTCTATGTCTTTGGCCATTTCAGAGAGATCACCCGCGACGGCGCGCAAGACGGACTTGGAATACTGGGTCGCGAGCAGAACGTGATGGCCAGTCGCTGTGGCGGTGAGCGGTACCGGGGAGACCGTAAGCAGGATTTTGATCTCAGGATTGAGGGCGCGCAATCCGCGGACAGCGGATTTCATCGATTTCATGATCTGGGGGTAGCGGTAATTGACGAAGCTGTGTTGGGCTGCGTCATAGGAGCCTGCGAGAGTTCCGGGGCAGAGCGCGTAGGGCTGGCCTGTTTCGGCGTGCTCAAAACCTTCGGTGAGACCCATGGTGAAGACAAAGACTTGGGCTTCGCGAACAGAGCGGCCAAAGGCGCGGGCCGTGTTCTGAAGCATTTCGAGGCAGTCTGCTTGGGAGTCGAACCCTTCAGGCTCTATTGCTGGCCGCAGAGAGTCGCGGAAGCGGCCTTCATTCTCCCATATCTCGATGGCGGCGCAACGCTCGGGCTTTTGGGCCAATGCGACCCAAAGCTCTAGCATCCGTGCCGTATAAATATTGGCGGTGCGGGAGGAGTAAACGCCATAGCCAAAGCGTGCGGCAACCTCTGTTGTGGCTGAGGCGGGGGCAGGTTCTGCATTGACCCAGGGTTTTCCGTTGGCTTGCACCGCACGAGAGATGTGCTGGGCAAAGCAGCTGCCGTAGGTTGCGAATGCGGCGTTTGTGGGGAGCTTCCATTTTGAGCGGAAGAGGCCGTCATAGCCCCATATGCCAGTTTCTGCGACAGCTGTTCGCCAGAACGCCGACGGGGGCTGTGAAGAATAGGGGGTATCACTCATAAACTGGCCTCAACTTTTGGAGCAGTTTCCGACATGGACCAAGCGCGGTCAAGCGGAGCGTAAGGCAAGAGAGAGGTTTGAGCGATGAGCAAGCTTTGGCAGGGCTCGTTGCGAAAGGAAGAATTGTCCCAAATCGTTAATTTTAGTATGATGAGGGGAGAATGTCGGTGGCGGGGCAGGCGCGCTTGGTATGGCTGTTTCAGCTGCGAGCCAGGCTGCGTCAATAAGTTATTCATTGAAAAGAATATGACGGTATACAAACGCGAATAAATTCAATATTGTGAATAAGACCAAAAACAGGGAGGCGAGATTCGATGTCAGAAAGCTCGGGAATTAAGGCGCCATCGCGCCGCGCTTTTTTGAAAGCAGCGGCGGCGTCTGTACCAGTGGCGGCAGTGGCCGGCACGGCGCATGCGGATGATCCATTGATTACAGAAGTGCAGGAATGGGCCTCGGGCCTTGGAGCAGGGGTGGACGAGACACCTTATGGCCTGCCAATTCAGTATGAAGGCGATGTTATTCGCCGCACTGTAGAGTGGCTGACGGCTGATCAGATCAGCTCGATCAACTTCACGCCGATCCACGCATTGGACGGTACGATCACCCCGCAGGGCTGTGCGTTTGAACGCCATCACTCAGGTGCGATCGAGCTGAAGAAAGAAGATTATCGTTTGATGATCAACGGGTTGGTCGACCAACCTTTGGTTTTCACATACGAAGATCTCGAGCGTTTCCCACGTGAGAACCACGTGTATTTCTGCGAATGCGCGGCAAATACTGGCATGGAGTGGGCTGGCGCCCAACTGAATGGCGCACAGTATACCCACGGTATGATCCACAACATGGAATACACGGGTGTGAGCTTGCGCACGTTGCTTGAAGAAGCTGGCCTTGATGCGGCAGGTGACCTTAAGGACAAGTGGGTTTATGTGGAGGGCGCGGATGCGAGTTCCAACGGCCGCTCAATCCCTATGGAAAAAGCTCTGGATGACTGCCTTGTGGCCTTTAAGGCCAACGGCGAGGCTCTGCGTATGGAGCACGGTTATCCTGTGCGCCTTTGCGTTCCTGGCTGGGAAGGCAACATGTGGGTCAAGTGGCTGCGCCGTATCGAAGTGACGGAAGCCGCTGTAGAAAGCCGCGAAGAGACATCAAAATACACTGACACGCTTGCCGACGGCACGAGCCGCAAGTGGACATGGGAGATGGATGCGAAATCTATCATCACAAGCCCGAGCCCGCAGATGCCGATCAAACACGGCAAGGGCCCGTTGGTTATCACCGGTTTGGCATGGTCGGGCCGTGGCGCGATTACGCGTGTGGATGTGTCCAAGGATGGCGGCAAGACGTGGGAAACTGCGCGCTTGGCCAAGCCTGGCGAGAAAATGGCGCTGTCGCGCTTTTATCTAGATACAACATGGGATGGGGAGGAGATGTTCCTTCAGGCCCGTGCTATGGACGAGACAGGCTATGTTCAGCCGACAAAAGACGAGCTGCGCGAAGTGCGCGGCGAAAACTCGATCTATCACAACAACTCAATCCAGACTTGGTGGGTTCAGCCAAACGGGGAGGCAGACAATGTCGAAGTATCTTAAACTGACAGTTGCGGCCCTTGCGCTGGCTGCGGCGAGCCCTGCGGCTGCTGAGAAGCTCGGCCTTGGCCGCGTGGCAACAGACGCCGAAGTCGCGGCGTGGAACAAGGACATCCACCCCGATGGCTCTGGCTTGCCAGAGGGTTCGGGCGATGTCTGGACCGGTGAAGAAGTCTTTGCTGAGCAGTGTGGCGTTTGCCACGGTGACTTTGCTGAAGGTGTGGGCAACTGGCCCAAGCTTGCCGGCGGTGCTGGCACGCTAGACCACAAAGATCCATTGAAAACAGTTGGCTCATATTGGCCATACCTTTCAACGACTTGGGACTATGTGAACCGCTCAATGCCGTTTGGCGCAGCGCAAACGCTGAGCAATGATGAAGTCTACGCGATCGTGGCTTATATCCTCTTCTCCAATGATCTTGTCGATGATGATTTTGTGCTCTCAAAAGAGACATTTCTGGATGTAGAGATGCCAAACGCGGGCGGGTTTATCATTGATGATCGCCGCACGTCAGAGGCGCATTTTGTGCGTGAGCCCTGCATGACGGACTGTAAAGATACAGTCGAGATCACCAGAAACGTTGTGTTCAAAGGCGACCCCAATTCACCTGATGATCCCGAAGCTGAGCCCGCAGCGGCTGAAGCTGCCGTCGAAGAAGCTGCAACAGAAGAGGCTGCGGCCGAACCTGTTGTAGAAGAAGCGGCGCTGGACATGGAGCTTGTCGCAAAGGGCGAGAAAGTCTTCAAAAAGTGCAAAGCTTGCCACCAAGTGGGCGAAGGCGCGAAGAACAAGACAGGTCCGGTCCTGAACGGTGTTGTCGGCGCGAAGCTTGGTCATATCGATGGGTTCAAATACTCAAAGACATTGGCTGAGATGGGCGAAAGCGGAATGGTCTGGGATGAGGCGAATATGACGGCCTTCCTGACCAAGCCAAAAGACTTTGTGAATAAGACTAAAATGTCTTTCGCAGGTCTGAAGAAGGAAGACGATATTCGCGCTGTGACCGAATATCTGAAATCTTTCCCCTAAGACTTACCAATGGGGGCGCATTTTCTTGCGCCCCCGTTTTGTCTCAGAATGATTCTGTGGCATGCTGCGTAGCAGGAACCTTTGGGAGGAGGGGATATGCTTACGAGACGGCAGTTTACATTTGCGGGAGCGGCGGCCTTCGGGGCCGCACGGACGGGCTTTGCCGCTGAGGTGGGCGACGACGGCCTGCACAAACAACCTTGGTTTTTAGATACATTCCTTGAGCTGGGCGATGATCTCGCTGCGGCGGCTGATAACGGACGTCATTTGATGATCCTTTATGAGCAGAACGGCTGCCCTTATTGCCGTGAGCTGCATGAAGTGAATTTTGCGCGCAGTGAGCTGAGCGACTACATCAAGGCGCATTATGACGTTATTCAGCTGGATATGTTTGGGGCGCGTGAGGTTCTCGACTTTGACGGGCAAGCGCTTGAAGAGCGGGATCTCGCCGCGAAGTGGGGGGTGAACTTCACGCCCACGACGATTTTGATGCACAATTCTAACGCAGGTGCTGTCAGCGTCAGTGAGGCTCAGAGCTTTCGCATGCCCGGCTATTTGAAACCGTTTCATTATCTTTCGTCCCTTGAGTTTGTGGCGGAGAAGAAATTTGAGGAGCAAACTTTCCAACGCTATTTGCAGGACAAGTTTGCGGAATTGGAGGCACAGGGGATTGATCCAGACGTTTGGTAAGGCGTTGGCTTTTGCTGCACTTGCGAGTGCTGCGGGGGCTGAAGAGATTGGAGATGCGGAGCGTGGCGCTAAGGTGTTTCACCAATGCACATCCTGTCATCAGATCGGCTATGGGGCGGAGCACCGTGTAGGGCCGCATCTAAACGGGGTTTTTGGCCGTGCTGCCGCAGTTTTTGCGGAAGATTACAAATATTCCAAGGGGTTGCGGCGTGAAGGCGAGAATGGGCTTGTTTGGGATTTTCGCACGCTTGATGCCTATATCGAAAATCCTAAAGCGCTTGTGAGCGGCACCCGGATGAACTTTCGTGGGATAAAGAACCCTGAAATGCGTGCGGATCTTTTGGCTTATATGCGCAGCTTTTCGGCCAGCCCTGCCGATATTCCAGAGGCGCAGCCAACGGGTGTTCCAAGGGAGGTTGAGCTGGAGCCAGAAATTCTCGCGCTGGTTGGAGACCCCGAGTACGGCGAATATTTGGCCAGCGAATGCTCCACTTGCCATCAAAGCAGTGGTGGCGACGATGGTATCCCATCGATTACGCAATGGCCTGATGAGGACTTTGTGGTGGCGATGCATGCTTACAAACGCAAGATTAGGCCACACCCTGTGATGCAGATGATGGCGGGACGGTTGACAGACGAGGAGATTGCCGCGCTGGCGGCATACTTTAAGAACCTAGAATAAATAACTGTTTTCAAAGGGAGGAAACGAAAATGAAACTCAACAGAAGAGCCTTTATCGGGACAGGTGCGGCGGCTGCCACACTTTTAAGCGCGCCGCATGTGCGCGCCGCTGGCGGCGGCGCGGGCAAAGTGATTGTGATTGGTGGTGGTGCGGGGGGCGCAACCGCTGCGCGCTATCTGGCCCGCGACAGCAAGGGCGAGATTGATGTCACGCTGATCGAGCCGAGCCGTGCCTACTACACCTGCTTTTTCTCCAACCTTTATATCGGTGGCTTTCGCGAGCTGAGCTCGATTGGCCACTCTTATGGCGGATTGGCGAACGAAGGGGTCAATGTGGTCCATGACTGGGCGATTGATGTTGATCGCGCGGCGAAGACAGTGAATCTCGCAGGTGGGGCTGTCTTGCCTTACGACAAGCTGATCCTCAGCCCAGGTATCGATTTTGTCGACGGCGCTGTTCCCGGCTGGGACGTGAGCAAGCAAAACAAGATGCCACATGCCTATAAGGCGGGGTCACAGTCTGAGCTTCTCAAAGCGCAGGTCGAGGCGATGCCTGAAGGTGGGATCTTTGCGATGGTTGCGCCGCCAAACCCCTATCGTTGCCCTCCTGGCCCGTATGAGCGGGTGAGCATGGTCGCGCATGTCTTGAAGAACATTAACCCGACCGCCAAGATTATCGTGGCGGACCCCAAGGAAAAGTTCTCAAAGCAGGGGCTGTTTCAGGAAGGCTGGAACAATCACTACAGCGGGATGGTTGACTGGATCGGCGCCGAGTTCGGGGGTGGCAATGTCGAAGTCAATGCGGACGACATGACTGTCAGTATTGATGGAGAAGTGACCAAAGTGGACGCATGCAATGTCATTCCTGCGATGAAAGCGGGACGGATTTGCGAAATTGCGGGTGTCAACGAAGGCAATTGGGCTCCTGTGATTGGTCATACAATGCAGAGCCGCGTGGATGAGAACGTCTATGTGCTGGGTGATGCGACCAACCAAGGCGATATGCCTAAGTCGGGCTTCTCGGCGAATTCGCAGGCCAAAGTGTGTGCGATGGCGGTGCGTGGAGCATTGACGGGAAGTAAAGTCTTCCCTGCGAAGTTCTCCAACACCTGCTGGAGCCTGATTGACACTGATGATGGCGTTAAAGTGGGCGCGACCTATGAGGCGACAGATGAAAAGATCGCCAAAGTTGATGGGTTTGTCAGCCAGACAGGTGAAGATGCAGCACTGCGTAAGGCGACTTATGAGGAAAGCATCGGCTGGTACGCGGGGATCACCGCGGATATGTTTGGGGCTTGAATGAGGCTTGGTCGGAGCGTGCTGCGCACGCTCCGACCCGATGGGGGGAGCTCTGCTCCCCCCAATGATTCAAAAGCGTACTCGCTTTTGAATCCCCCCCTCGGGATATTTTTGGAAAGAAAAAGGGCGCGCTGCAGGGATGCGGTTAGCTCCAGCTCACGCGGTAGCTGCGCGGTGTGCGATTGTAGCGTTCTTTGAAGCGTTTGGTGAAGTGGTTGGAGGAGGAAAACCCTGTGGCCACAGCAACGTCTGCCACAGTCATGTTGGTTTCTTTTAGGTAAGCGAGCGCGCGGGCGAGGCGGATTTCGAGATAGCAATGCATCGGCGGCTGGCCGATATGGCGTAGAAAAAGGCGCTCGATCTGGCGGCGGGAGACGCCAAGTTCGGAACAGATATCAGACATTGAGAGCGGGTCTTCGACCTCGGCGCGCATGAGATCAAGCGCGGCCAGCAAGTGTGGGTTACGTGAGCCGATGGCAGCGCTGGAGGCCGTTGTCTGAGAAGATTTGGAACTGGTGGCGCGGCCATGTAGGCACATATCGGCAACCACAGCGGCAAGTTTGGGGCCGTGGCGGCGTTCCATGAGGGCGAGCATCATGTCGATGCTGGCATTGCCGCCGCCGCATGTGATCAGGCCTTTGTCGATTTCATAGAGGCGGTCTGTGGGTGTGAGATCAGGATAATCTTCGCGAAAGCGTTGCTGATTTTCCCAGTGGAGCGTGAAGTACTGATCTTTGATAAGGCCTGTGGCCGCGAGTGCAAAGCTGCCTGTGCAAATGCCGCCGAATTTACGTCCAAAGCGCGATTCGCGGCGGATCCACGACAAGACGGGCTTGGAAATATTGCGCTCGGGTTCAACTCCGCCGCAGACAAAACAATATGCCCCTGAGGGCAGGCTCTCGAGCGGTTTGTCTGGGGTAATGCGCATGCCGTTGGAGCATGTTACAGGGGCGCCTGTCTCGGAGAGGGTGTACCAGTTGTAGAGCGGCTTTTCCGTGATCTGGTTGGCAATGCGAAGTGGCTCGATCGCTGCGGCGACGGCGAGCATTGTTGTTTTGGGCAGGAGCAGAAAGTGAAAGGTGTCGGTGACGCCATCAAACTCTACATCAAAATGCGCCGAGGAACCTTTTTCGACAAAGGAGCGAGGGCTATCGGACATTTTTGCTCCTTTCAGAAGGGGGTGAGCAAGCATAATGTGCTGCCTTATACCAATTGCGGCCAGTTTCAAGCAAGCTGATCAAGGGAATTCGAGGCAAACGGCCTTGCAGCCCTTGGTGCGCGCCACTAAGACTCTGTTAGCAATGGTCCGATATGGATCAGGTGAGATGTAAAAGCAGGCAGGATAAGATGACAGACCCGTATGAAACTTACATGAACACGCTTGTGCCGATGGTTGTTGAGCAAACAAGCCGCGGCGAGCGCGCCTATGACATCTTTTCGCGCCTTCTCAAGGAGCGGATTATCTTTCTGAACGGCCCCGTGCATGACGGCATGAGCAGCTTGATTGTGGCGCAGCTTTTGCACCTTGAGGCGGAAAACCCCTCAAAAGAGATCAGCATGTATATCAACTCGCCAGGTGGTGTGGTGACGAGCGGTCTGTCGATTTATGACACGATGCAATATATCAAGCCAAAGGTCAGTACGCTGGTGATCGGGCAGGCGGCGAGCATGGGCTCGCTTTTGCTGACCGCGGGCGAGAAGGGTATGCGCTTTAGCTTGCCGAACTCACGCGTGATGGTGCACCAGCCCTCTGGTGGCTATCAGGGGCAGGCTTCAGACATTATGATCCATGCCGAAGAAACGCTGAAACTCAAGCGCCGATTGAACGAGATTTATGTGCATCACACTGGGCAGAAACTGGCCGATGTGGAAGCCGCATTGGAGCGCGATAAGTTTATGAGCCCTGAAGAGGCGAAAGACTGGGGATTGATCGACGAGATCGTTACCAACCGCGAAAAATCTGGCGAGGCTGACGCTAAGGCGTAAGGCCGCCTTTGCGTGAATTTGAGATTGTGGCGCGGCGCGGGCTGACCTAAGCTGTGCCGTACCAGACGAAGCGGCAGGGCACTTTGGCCTCACCCGTGCAAGACGAAGGCCAGAAAGGGCAAACTGATGGCGACTAATTCCGGCGGCGACAGCAAGAATACGCTTTACTGCAGCTTTTGCGGCAAGAGCCAGCATGAGGTGCGTAAGCTGATTGCGGGGCCGACTGTATTCATCTGTGATGAATGCGTTGAGCTGTGCATGGATATCATTCGCGAAGAAACCAAAGGCAGCAGCCTGAAGTCAAGCGAAGGGGTTCCGACGCCACAAGAAATTTGCGGTGTGCTTGATGACTATGTGATTGGTCAGGCGATGGCCAAGCGTGTGCTCTCTGTGGCCGTGCACAACCATTACAAACGCCTCAATCACGCCCAGAAGGGCGGGGATATCGAGCTGTCCAAGTCTAACATTTTGCTGATTGGGCCGACAGGCTGCGGTAAAACCTTGTTGGCGCAGACGCTGGCGCGTATTTTGGATGTTCCGTTTACCATGGCGGATGCGACCACGCTGACCGAAGCGGGCTATGTGGGCGAAGATGTTGAAAACATCATTCTGAAGCTTCTGCAAAGCTCCGAGTATAACGTGGAGAAGGCGCAGCGCGGGATTGTTTATATCGACGAGGTCGACAAGATCACTCGCAAATCTGAAAACCCCTCGATCACGCGCGATGTGAGCGGTGAAGGCGTGCAACAGGCGCTTCTCAAGCTCATGGAAGGCACGGTTGCTTCTGTGCCTCCACAGGGCGGTCGCAAGCATCCCCAGCAGGAATTCCTGCAAGTGGATACGACCAACATCCTGTTTATCTGTGGTGGGGCTTTTGCAGGTCTTGACCGGATCATCAAACAGCGCGGCAAGGGCTCGGCCATGGGCTTTGGCGCGGATGTGCGCGACGAGAGCATGGTTGGAATTGGCGAGACGTTCAAATCACTTGAGCCAGAAGATCTGCTCAAGTTTGGTCTGATCCCCGAGTTTGTCGGGCGTCTGCCCGTTTTGGCGACGCTGGAAGACTTGGACGAGGATGCGCTTGTCACGATTCTCACCGAGCCGAAGAACGCGCTTGTGAAGCAATACCAGCGCCTGTTTGAGCTGGAAGATGCGCAGCTGACCTTTACTGACGATGCGTTGAGCGCGATTGCGCGCCGTGCGATTGAACGTAAGACAGGCGCGCGCGGCTTGCGCTCGATCCTTGAGGATATTCTGCTTAACACGATGTTTGATTTGCCTGCGCTTGAGAATGTGCAGGAAGTTGTTGTGAATGAAGAGGCTGTCATCTCTGATGCACAACCGCTCATCATTTATGCGGATCAAAAGAAAAAGGAAGGCGCGGCGAGCTAAGCGCAACCGCCTGAGCGAGACAGAGAAAAGCCCCGTTGGTGTGAAGCCAGCGGGGCTTTTCTTTTAGGCTTCTGTGAAGTTGTCACCCAGTAGAGCTGAGACATCCGCGGGTGAGAAATTTTCCCAAATCTCGGGGCTGGGGGCGAGAAAGCCGCCTATCAGGAGCGCATCTTGGAGGGCGGGGAAGTCTATCTCGCCGACAGCGTGGCGCGCTTTGCGCTCGCCTTTGGGCATCCAATTTCGGATCAGCGCATCAACACTGAGGGCAGTGACGCCAGCGAAGGCTTTGAGATGCGCTTCGATATAGTCCGTGGCCGAGGAGCGGCGGCGCACGATGATGGCGAGTTTTTGTGCGGGGCCCATGACCATGGCCGCGAGGTGAATGGCGGAGCCTTCTGCCGCTATGATATGGCTGGCGGCTTTGTAGCGCGCTATTTGTGTTGCGATATCATGCTCTTGAGGGTGAAAGACCTCATAACCCTGAGCCTCCAAGTGACGCTCCAGCGCCTCTTCGCCAACCAGAGAGCCTTTGCGAAACTCGAATTTGGAGCGTGAGATGTAGAGCTTCTCAGGCCCACTGGCGGGCACAGTCGCGCCAAATCTCTCCGCCATGAAGGCGCGGAACTCTGGTGTGCCACTTGAAATAGCACCAAGACCAAAGCCTTGCCCCGGCACGATGAGCCGCTCCACACGCATTGGTTCTGTCGCTATTTTGACGGGCAGGCCGGGGGCGAGCTCTTCAAAAAATTTCCATTGCCAGCGTTTGATCAGGCCTGCGTTGCGCGGGCGTTTGGGCGTGAAAAGAATGCCACTGAGCTCGCTTTCATGGGCGTCGAGTGCCCAAAGGCGGGGCGTGCTTTCGGCTAGAAAATGTCCGAAGTGAAGCCAGAGTGGGCCGCCCCAAAGCCAAGTGCCTTCGAGCGCCTTGGGAGTGTCTGACGGCATCGCTGGGGGCAATGTGAGCGCGCGATCACGGCGCCAGAGTGCGCCTTGGGCGACGTAATTGCCTGCACGATCCAGCACGCCTGTCGCTTGGACGAGGCCTGCCTCAATCGGCGGGACGATGAGCGCGTCTTCAAGTGTTGTGATCTTGCGCGACCAGCCATCGTCAGGCAGGGGCGGGGCATTGGGCACATCCGGACCGCGCAGGCACGTCCAGACGAGGCGGGTGCTGACGGAATTGTCTTTGGAAAAGCCCGCGTTGCGCAGGATCGTCTTGCACTCTTTCATGCCCTCCTTGCCGTAACTCTCGGGGTGAAACTCCAGCACGATAGCGCGCAAGCCTGTTAAGTCGGCGTGGCGTAGAAACTCCAACTCACCCCCTTCGATATCCATCAAAAGGACTGTTGGCTGAAAGCTTGTGCGCAGCTCTTCATAGCGCGCTGTCGGGATGGTGACGGCTTCTGTTTCGCGTTTGTCTGTGTCTGTGAGGGATGAGCCGAGGAAGCTGTTGCGCAGAAAAAACTCAACAGTTTCAGGCGGCTCCGGGTCTGTGAGCAGCACTTTGTTGTGAAGTTTGATCTTGGTTTTGATCTTGTTGAGCGCATAGAGCGCTTCGATGTGGGGGATCATGTTTGGATTGGCCTCAAAAGAGACCATCGCTTCGGGGCGGGCGTTGAGCTGTGTGACAGCGCCAACTATCCCGAGGCCTGCGCCCATCTCGATCACGCGGTCGGAAGGACCAACGACGGAGAGTGCACCAGCGATCTCTTGGCCTTCATAGCGGGCCTCATTGATGCGTGCGATGCGTGTTTCGTTGAGGAACGGAGAAGGTGGAACCTTGACGCCCATACATTCGGCGACATGTGTCGGGGGGGATTGAACTGTCATAATGTGCTGCCCAGCATCTTTTGTTTTATGCAAAGCTAGCAAATTGGCCGCTCCAGAGCTACGAATTTGAGCGAATGCGCGCTAAGTTTTGCAAAGCGAGGCGCAAATGGCGCAAGCGAGGCTGGACCTTGGTCTTAAATTGGGCCATATCAGAAGCAAGTTTTGCGGAGGCTCTCATGGGCATTTTGAAATCTATCCTGCGAGTTGCCACATGGTGGAACGGCTCGACGCTCAACACCCAGCTCTATACGTGGCGCAAGGGAAAACGCGTGGGCGAAGACAGCCAAGGCAATGTCTATTACACAAGCCGTGACGGCAAACGCCGTTGGGTTATGTTTAACGGCACGGTTGAGGCGAGCCGCATTGATGCGAACTGGCATGGCTGGTTGCACCACACGTTTAAAGAGACGCCGACTGATGCGCCTCTTCCACATAAGGCGTGGGAAAAGCCACATGAGCCAAACCATACAGGTACGCCTCTTGCCTATGTTCCCGAAGGGTCTTTGCGCCGCGCAGAACCGAAAGAACGCCGTGATTATGAGGCTTGGGCTCCTGAATAGGGGCGGATTGTAAATGTCTGAAAACACAACAGAAGTATTGGTTGGTGGTGCGGTTTTGGCGGCTGCTGTGGCGTTTGTGCTTTATACGGGGCAAGCCACAGGATTTGCTGGTCAGGGCGCGGGCTATCCGCTTTCGGCTTCGTTTCGATCACTTGAGGGCGTGACTGTAGGTACGGATGTGCGCCTTGCAGGTGTCAAAGTCGGCACTGTGACAGGGGTCACTCTGAACCCAGAGACGTATCGCGCAGACACGACATTGAGCGTGGTATCTGGCGTTGAGATCCCAGACGACAGCGCTGTGATTGTGAGCCAAGAGGGGCTGTTGGGCGGTAACTTTGTTGAGATCATGCCGGGCGGATCGCCATTCTTCTATGAAGAAGGCGATGAAATTCTCGATACTCAGGGATCAGTTTCGCTTATTTCATTGCTTCTCAAGTTTGTAGCTGGAGACTCGGGGGCCTCTGAATGAAGCGCTTGGGCATCGCTTTGGCGCTGTTTTTGGCGGGCTCTGCTGTCTCTGCGGAACAAGTTAGCCTTGGGTCTGGCGCGATTTTACGCGGGCTTGATAAGGTTAACGGCAAGACCAGTGATCTTGATATGGCCAATGGCACTTCTGTCGAATTTGGCCGCCTGATCGTTTCGTTGGGCGAGTGCCGCTACCCCGAAGGGAACCCGTCGGGCGACGCTTATGCATTTTTGACAATTCGCGAGACAGGTAAGCCTGATTTGATCTTCTCTGGTTGGATGGTTGCCTCATCGCCTGCGCTGAGTGCGCTGGACCATGCGCGTTATGATGTTTGGGTAACCCGCTGCAAGACGCAGTAGGGGTCCTGCTCTAAGCTCACAGAAAACAGATCGGCATGATGCGTGAGCGCTTCGGCGAGCTGTGTGCGATAGCTCGCACGACTGATTTCGAGGCCACCGAGGCTTGCGAGATGAGGCGTGAGAAACTGTGTATCAAAGAGTGTAAAACCTGCGCGCGAAAGATGATCTACGAGATGGGCGAGAGCGAGTTTGCTACCGCCTGTTGCACGGCTGAACATGCTTTCACCAAAAAAGGCGCTGCCCAGAGTGATGCCGTAAGTTCCGCCGATCAGCGCGCCATCCTGCCATATTTCGAAGGAATGGGCAAAGCCTCGGGCGTGAAGCTCTGTAAAAACGGCCTCAATCTCGGCGTTGATCCACGTGTCTTCGCGATCAGCGCAGGCCAGTATAACACCGCTAAAGTTTTGATTTATTGCAGGGGTATAGCCGCCTTTTTTCATCTGTTTCGCTAGGCTGCGTGAGATGTGAAAGCCGTTTAAAGGAAGTATGCCGCGCTCGCGCGGATCGACCCAGAAGATGTCAGGATTGTTTCGGCCCTCGGACATAGGAAAAACGCCCGAAGCATAGGCATGTAGCACAACTTCGGGCGTGAGGGTCATGCCTCGGCAAGGTTTGTTTCGAGCCAGTGCTCCAACCAGTGGATGTTGTATCCGCCTGAGAGGACGTCTTCTTCCTGCAAGAGTGCGTGAAAGAGCGGCACTGTGGTGTCGACACCATCGACGATCAGCTCGCCAAGTGCACGGTTAAGACGTGCAAGCGCTTCTGGGCGGTCGCGTCCGTGAACGATGAGCTTGCCGATGAGGCTATCGTAATAGGGTGGGATCGAATAGCCGTCGTAGAGTGCGCTATCCATGCGCACACCAAGGCCGCCTGGCGCGTGGAACTGCGTGATCTTACCCGGGCAGGGCGTGAAATTGGGCAGTTTTTCTGCGTTGATGCGCACCTCGATAGCGTGGCCGTTGATCTTCAGATCTTCTTGCGTGAAGGACATAGGCTGGCCTTCTGCAACGCGGATTTGTTCGCGTACAAGATCAACGCCAAAGATGGCTTCTGTCACGGGATGCTCGACTTGCAGGCGGGTGTTCATCTCAATGAAATAGAACTCGCCGTTTTCGTAGAGAAACTCGATCGTGCCCGCGCCGATATAGTTGATATCAGCCATGGCGTCGGCACAGACTTTGCCGATTTTGGCGCGCTCTTCAGGGGAAATTGAGGGGCCAGGCGCCTCTTCAAAAACCTTCTGGTGGCGGCGCTGGAGCGAGCAGTCGCGCTCGCCAAGGTGAACGGCGCGTCCTTTGCCATCACCAAACACCTGAATTTCGATGTGGCGGGGCGTTGTAAGGTATTTCTCTATATAGACTTCGTCATTGCCGAAATTGGATTTGCCCTCGGCGCGAGCTGTCTGGAAAGCAGAGGGCATATCTGAGGCGGTTTGCGCCACTTTCATGCCTTTGCCGCCGCCACCAGCTGTGGCTTTGATGATCACGGGGTAGCCAATCTCTTCGCCGATGCGCTGCGCATCTTCGAGCGTGGCGACGCCGCCGTCAGAGCCGGGCACAACGGGTACGCCAAGCTTGATCATGGTTTCTTTGGCGGTGATTTTGTCGCCCATGACGCGGATGTGTTCGGCTGTTGGGCCGATGAAGATCAGGTCGTGATCCTCGACGATTTGCACGAAATTGGCGTTTTCAGACAGAAAGCCATAGCCAGGATGGATCGCTTGCGCGCCTGTGATTTCACAGGCGGCAATGATCGCTGGGATGGAGAGATAGCTCTCTGTGCCAGCAGGCGGGCCGATGCAGACGCTTTCATCGGCCATGCGTACGTGCATGGCGTCTGCGTCTGCTGTGGAGTGAACGGCGACCGACTGAATGCCCATTTCGCGGCAGGCGCGAATGACCCTCAGGGCGATCTCACCGCGGTTGGCGATAAGGACTTTTTCAATCATGTCAGAGCCTTATTCGATAATCATCAGGGGTGTTCCGAACTCGACAGCATCGCCATCGGAGACCAGAATACGCTTGACCGTGCCCGATTTGGGGGCCGGAATGTGGTTCATGGTTTTCATGGCTTCCACGATCAGCAGGGTGTCGCCTTCGTTGACTTGCTGGCCGACTGAGACAAACGACGGTGCGCTTGGCTCTGGCTGAAGATAGATCGTTCCGACCATAGGCGAGTTAACAGCGCCCGGGTGGCTGGAAGGGTCTTCGGCGGGGGTAGCCGCCGCAGGGGCGGCCGCAGCAGCCGCAACAGGGGCCGCAGCCGCAACGGGAGCAGCAACATGCTGAACCACTTCTGTTTTGCGGCTCACGCGAACATTCAGGCTGTCATTGTCGCCATATTCGCGTTTTACGTTGAGTTCGGTGAGATCGTTCTCGCCGAGGATTTTCGCCAGTGCCTCGATAAAGGCCACATCGGTGTCATGAGTTCCGTCTTTTTTTGTCATCATGTCCTCAGGTATTGGCTCCGCGGTTTACGAAGCGTCAGGATTTGGGGCCTTATAGGCGAAGTGAGCGGGCGTGAAAAGCCGCATATCTGCCCGCATGTTTGAAGCTTTTGAGCCATAATGCGAGGGGAAACTGCGGCTCATAGTGGCATGCCTGAGAGTTTGGCCACCAGTTCGGCCAATTTACGGGCGCGAAACTTCTCTTGTAGGCGAGCGCGATAAACTTCGATTGTACGGTAGCTGAGGCCCAGTTCGCGGCCTATTTCCTTAGAGGTGAGACCACGGCAAGTCAAAATGGCGACTTCGCGCTCGCGCGTGGTGAGAGCGACAAGGGGGCGCTCTTGGGACAGATCAGCAAAGCTCCAGACGCCACGTTTGAAGGGCGCATCGGGCGTGAGGCTTTGGCCACGCACTCGACACCAAAAAAGCGTGCCATCACGGCGGCGCATCACGCGTTCGTCGGCGTAGCGGCCTGTGGTGCGCATCGCCTCAAGTCCGCGCGCTCCAATGCGCTCATAGTCTTCACGGCTGGGATAGAGCGCCTCAAGGGGCGCGTCTATATAGCTTTGGGGAGCCCCGCCGAATATCTCTGCAAAGAGCGCGTTGGCGGATTTTATGATGCGGTTTTCCAAGATCACCAGCCCGATGGGCGCGTGGGTAAAGGCCAGATCTGAGGGGGTATGCTGCGTCATGTCACAAGAGTGCCCGCTTTTTAGGCGCGCAGCAAGAGCACGTAGAACTACGGCATTGCGGGCGCGCTTGGCTTGGTGCTGAATGTGTTCAAGTTTGGGAGGACGACATGAACATAGCTGAGTATCTTTACCGCACGGCTGCCTTGACGCCATCGCGGGAGGCGCTGTTTTGGGGCGAGACCTGCGTCGCGGATTATGATGCATTTTTGGAACGTGCGGGGCAAGTGGCGGCGTGGCTCGTGGCGCAAGGCTCAGGCAAGGGCTCACCTGTCGCGATTTTCATGAAGAATCTGCCAGACTATCTCATTGTTCAATACGGGATATGGATGGCGGGAGCTGTGGCAGTGCCAATAAACGCGAAGCTTCACGGGCGTGAGGCTGCTTGGATTATTGACAATGCCGAGGCTGAAATTGTGTTTTGTGACACGGGCTTGGCGCTGTCGTTACTAGATGCGGGCACAGATGCAAGGCTGATGGATGTTCAGAGCGACGCTTATGAAGTGGTGCGCTCGACAGCGCCGCTTGCGCAGCCCGTGACCTGTGCGAATGATGATTTGGCGTGGCTGTTTTACACTTCGGGAACAACAGGGCGGCCCAAGGGCGTGATGATCACCCATCGGATGCTGCGTTCTATGGCGCTTTGTTACTTTGTTGATGCGGATCAGGTGCTGCCTGAAGATGCAGCGCTGTATGCGGCGCCGCTCAGTCATGGGGCTGGGATTTACAACATCATGCATGTGATGGTCGGTGCGCGCCATATCTGCCCGCTTTCAGGCGGGTTTGATGAGGCTGAAATCTTCGGATTGGCGGCTCATTTTGGGCGCGTGCATATGTTTGCTGCGCCGACAATGGTCAAGCGGATGACGCTGGCTGCCAAAGCGGCGGGTGTGAAGGGCGAGGGCTTGCGCAGTATCGTTTATGCAGGTGGCCCGATGTATAATGCCGACATCATCGAGGCGGTTGAGTATTTTGGCCCCGTTTTCTTGCAGATTTACGGGCAGGGCGAGTGTCCGATGGGCATATCTGCACTGTCTCGCCACGATGTGACGGACCGCAGCCACCCACGCTGGCGCGAGCGACTTGGCTCTGTGGGGCGCGCGCAATCTGCTGTTGAAGTCATGATCGGTGGGGCGGATGGCGTGGAACTTCCATGCGGCGAAGTCGGCGAGATCATGGTGCGCGGGGATACTGTTATGCCGGGCTATTGGAGGAACGCAGAGGCCAGCGCCAAGACGCTTGTAGACGGCTGGCTCATGACGGGAGACATGGGCAGCATGGACGCTGACGGCTATATTACGATGCATGACCGTTCCAAGGATATGATCATTACAGGGGGGAGCAATGTCTACCCCCGCGAAGTGGAAGAAGTGCTTTTGGAGCTGCCTGATGTTGAGGAGGTCAGCGTTGTGGGGCGCGCGCATCCTGAGTGGGGCGAGGATGTTGTGGCCTTTGTTGTGATGGCGAAAGGGGCGGCGCTTGATCTAGCGGCTTTGGATGCGCAATGCCTTGAAAATATTGCACGATTTAAGAGGCCCAAGGATTATTATGCACTCGATGAATTGCCTAAGAACAACTATGGCAAGGTGCTTAAGACCGAGTTGCGCAAGCGTCTGGAGGAAATGGGATGAGTGATCTCAGCGGAAAGACAGCCTTTGTGACAGGATCTGTGCAGGGGATTGGTCTTGCGATTGCCAAAGCCCTCGGCGGAGCGGGTGCGCGCGTGGCACTACACGGTTTGGCCACGGCAGAAGAGGGCGAAGCAGCTTGCGCGGCCGTAAGGGCGGCAGGAGCAGCGGATGTTCAGTTTTTCCGGGGGGATATGCGCGATGTCAGTGCAATTGATGCACTTGTAAATAATGTGCGCGCATGGGGCCCTGTTGATATTCTGGTTAACAATGCGGGTATTCAGCATACAGCGCCTTTGGCAGACATGCCGCGCGACACATGGGAGGCGATTCTGGCGATCAACCTGTCGGCGGCGTTTCACACAATGCAGGCTTTTATGCCTGATATGGCGGCACGCGGCTTTGGGCGGGTTATCAATATCGCTTCTGTCCATGGGCTTGTCGCAAGCAAGGATAAGGCGCCCTATGTGGCAGCAAAGTTTGGACTGGTGGGCTTGAGCCGAGTTGCAGCGCTAGAATATGCGAGCGCAGGAACCAAAGCGAGTGGTGGTGTGACTGTGAACTGTATTGCACCAGGCTGGACCGAGACGGCAATCATTCAGCCACAGATTGAGGCAAGGGCCGCGCATCACGGCGGGAACCGTGACGCAGGCATCGCGGAGCTTTTGGGCGAAAAGCAACCTTCGTTGCGCACCTCGGACCCAGAAGAGATTGGTGCGCTCGCGCTCTGGCTTTGTGAGCGAGTTGCCCACAATGTGACAGGCACAACCATCCCAGTGGATGGCGGCTGGACTGCGCAATAGTGGCTATTCTTTTTTCTGCTCTTCCTGAAGCTGGGCAAGCTCTTGGGAGAGACGCATCTCAATGAGATAGGCGGCTGTCGACGTACCAACGGGCAGGCTTCGGCGGGGGGGAGCAGCCTCTTTGGGCGGACTTTCCAGCATAATACGTGTCGTGCTTGTGGCCGTGCTTTGTTGTACTGCGCTTCGCAGCTCGGTCTTGGCCACGGCAGGCGCGGCACTTTGGACCTGAGATTGCGCGAGGCGCTCGCTCATTGCGGTTGCTGTTGCGCTGCGTGTTTGGGACGCGGCGCCGAGACTTTCTACCAAGGACATTTTTGGCTCCGATCATGGAGCCCCCACCACGAACAAATATCTGCCTGAAATCCTAACAGAGGGTTAAGAATGCTGGGTTGACTAAAATCCTGTCGAGTTTGGGGCGCAATCGGATTTTGAGGCACTGGTACGACGTCGGGTTTTGCTCCAAGATATTTTGAAGCAGAGATAGGGCGTCTTAAGGACTTGCTTTTTAACAAAAAAACCGCGCTGAGGCGTGGGCCTCGCGCGGTTTTACGTTCGTGTGAGCGATTTTTAGGCGCGGTTCATTCTGTTTTCGATCAGTTCTTCCACAACTGAAGGATCCGCGAGTGTCGAGATATCACCCAACGCGCCATAATCATTTTCAGCGATCTTGCGCAGAATACGGCGCATGATTTTGCCTGAACGGGTCTTTGGTAGCCCTGGTGCCCATTGGATGAGATCAGGGGAGGCGATGGGGCCGATTTCTTGACGAACCCAGTTGCGAAGCTCTTTACGAAGCTCCTCAGTAGGCTCTGCATCATTCATTAGCGTGACATAGCAATAGATGCCTTGGCCTTTGATCTCATGCGGATAACCGACCACGGCAGCTTCGGCGACGGCGGCGTGAGCGACGAGGGCGCTTTCCACTTCGGCTGTGCCCATGCGGTGGCCTGATACGTTGATGACGTCATCGACGCGGCCAGTGATCCAGTAGTCGCCATCATCGTCGCGTTTGCAGCCGTCACCAGCGAAGTAGTAGCCTTTGTAGTCAGAGAAGTAGGTCTTTTCAAAGCGCTCATGATCGCCCCAGACTGTGCGCATCTGGCCAGGCCAGCTGTCTTTCATACAGAGCACGCCTTCTGTGGGGAAGGTGTCGATCTCTTCACCAGATGTTGGCTCAAGCACGACAGGCTGGACGCCGAAGAAGGGCTTCATCGCCGCGCCTGGCTTTGTCGCGTGCGCGCCGGGCAGGGGGGTCATCATGTGGCCGCCAGTCTCGGTCTGCCACCACGTGTCAACGATGGGGCAGCGGCCGCCGCCGACGACATCATTGTACCAGTTCCAAGCTTCGGGGTTGATTGGCTCACCGACCGTGCCGAGGACTTTGAGGCTGCTGAGGTCACATTTCTCAACGAATTCATTGCCTTGTCCCATAAGGGCGCGCAGAGCCGTTGGGGCTGTGTAGAATTGGTTGACCTTGTGCTTCTCGCAAACCTGCCAGAAACGGGAGGCGTCTGGGTAGGTTGGGGTGCCTTCAAACATCAGCGTTGTTGCGCCGTTCGCAAGCGGCCCATAAACGATGTAGCTGTGGCCCGTGACCCAGCCGACATCGGCTGTGCACCAGTAGATGTCGCCATCGTGATAATCAAAGGTGATCTCTTGGGTCATAGAGGCCCATACCAGATAGCCGCCAGAACAGTGGACCACGCCTTTTGGCTGACCCGTGGAGCCTGATGTATAGAGGATGAAGAGGGGATCTTCTGCGTTCATCTCCTCGGGAGGGCAGTCGGCGGAGACTTTGGCAATTTCTTCGTGGTACCAAAAATCAAGCCCATCACGCCAAGCGACCTGATCGCCTGTGCGTTTGACGACGAGGCATTTGACGTCATCAACATCATGCAAGAGCGCTTGGTTGACGTTGTCTTTGAGCTTGGTCTTGCGGCCACCGCGAGGAGCGTGGTCCGCTGTGATCACGACTTTGGCTTGGCAGCCATTGACGCGCGCGCCGAGAGCATCAGGCGAGAAGCCCGCAAAGACGATCGAGTGGATTGCACCGATGCGTGCGCAGGCGAGCATGGCATAGGCCGCTTCTGGAATCATCGGCATGTAGATGATGACGCGGTCACCCTTGCTGACACCCATATTCTTGAGAACATTGGCCATTTTGCCAACGTGGCCGTGTAGTTCGGTATAGGTGATGTGTTGGGCAGGCTCGTTGGGATCATCTGGTTCAAAGATGATCGCTGTTTGGCTGCCGCGGGTGGCGAGGTGACGGTCGACGCAGTTTGCGGCGATATTGAGGGTTCCGTCCTCGAACCATTTGATGTCGATATTGCCCGGCTCAAAGGAGACGTTTTTCACTTTGGTGAAGGGTTTGATCCAGTCCAAACGCTTGCCGTGCTCGGCCCAGAAGGCGTCTGGGTTGTTTACGGATGCAGCATACATCTCGTCATATTTGGCGGCGTCAACGTGGGCGTTGGCGGCCATGGAAGCGGAAGGGGCGTAAGTTTTGGACATAGCGGTTTCCCATTTGTCGTTGTGTTGGGGCTCTTGGTGGCCCGCCTGTTGCGAAATGGTCTGACAGGCGGGCCGGGGAGAGGCCTTAGATGGCGAGATACTCGGCGCGCAGCTCGGCGTTCTCGAGCACTTCTGCGGCAGATCCGTCAAAGACGATTCCGCCTGTGTCAAGAATCACAGCGCGATCAGCGAGCTCTAGCGCACGTACGGCGTTTTGTTCGACGAGGATCGTTGTGATACCTTGCTCTTTGATGATGCGCAGGGTTTTTTCGATCTCGTCCACAATCACTGGCGCGAGGCCTTCATATGGCTCATCAAGCAGAAGCACCTTGATGTCGCGTGCAAGAGCGCGTGCGACGGCGAGCATCTGTTGTTCACCACCAGAGAGCGTAACACCCTCTTGTTTGCGGCGCTCTTTGAGGCGTGGGAAAAGCTCATAAAGACGATCAAGCGACCAGCCGATGGGCGGAGCAATCTGGGCAAGCTGCAGGTTTTCCTCAACCGTCAAGCCGGGAATGATGCAGCGGTCTTCTGGAACGAGGCCAATACCCGCTTGAGCCGCTTGGTAGCTTGACATGTTGTGAAGTGGCTGGTGGTCCAGCCAGATTTCACCATGTGTTACTTGCGGTGCGTCCATGCGCGCAATAGAGCGCAGGGTCGACGTTTTGCCAGCGCCGTTGCGACCGAGGAGGGCGAGAATTTCGCCTTCATGGACGTTGAAGCTGATGTTTTGAACAATATAGCTTTCGCCATAATAGCTTTCCATGCCCCAGACCGAGAGATAGGCGGGGGCGGTTTCAGCAAAGTTTTTGCCTTTGGAGAAGTCGGGCTTCACATTCATCTGAGTTCTCCTTTATGCCGCTTCGCCGAGGTACGCTTCGCGCACTTTCGGGTGGCCTTTGATGTTTTCTGGGTGATCTTCGACCAGGGGTGTGCCCTGTGCCAGAACGGTGATCCGGTCTGCCAATGAGAAGACCACGTGCATATCGTGTTCGATGATTGCGATTGTGATATCGCGCTCTTCTTTGATCTGCTTCAGAAGGTCGATGGTGTTGTTCGTGTCGGCGCGCGCCATGCCTGCTGTCGGCTCATCGAGCAACAGAAGGCGAGGCTCTTGGCTGAGGCACATTGCGATTTCGAGGCGGCGTTTGTCGCCACGAGACATCGAAGAGGCTTGCATGCCACGCTTATCGGCTAGACCCATGTCTTCGAGCATCGCCTCTGCTTTTTCGACAATGTCTTTTTCGCTCATCATGCCTTCAATTGCGTGCATGCGGAATGCACCATCACGCTTTGCAAACACTGGGATCATCATGTTTTCCATAACGGTGAGATCTGAAAAGATCTCTGGCGTCTGGAACACACGAGAGATGCCCATCTGATTGATTTCAAAAGGCTTGCGACCGAGTACCGACTGACCGTCGAACATAACGGAGCCTGTGTCGGGGATAAGTTTTCCGACAAAGACGTTGAGCAGGGTGGACTTGCCCGCGCCGTTAGGGCCGATGATCGCGTGGCAGGTGTTCTCTGCCACGCTGAGGTTTACATCGTTCAACGCTTGCAGACCACCGAAGCGCTTGCCGACGTTCTTGACTTCAAGAATTCCCATTGGAGCTTTCCTTATTCTGCAGGTGTTGATTGAGCGGTGTCTTCGGACGCGTCTTTGCGCTTGAAGAGCTTCGCGATGCGTTGTCCGCCTTCGACAAGTCCGCCTGGCAAGAAGATAACCACGAGCATGAAGATAATGCCGAGGGTCAGGTGCCAGCCTTTGCCGATGAACGGGTAGATCAGCGTAATGATGAAGTCTTCAAGCCCATCGGGCAGGAAGGCAAACCATGTGTGCAGGATGTCTGAGTTGATCTTGGAGAGGATATTCTCCATGTATTTGATCAAGCCTGCGCCAAGTACTGGGCCGATAAGTGTCCCTGCGCCGCCGAGGATTGTCATCAGAACAACTTCACCTGAGGCAGTCCAGAACATACGCTCCGGGCCCACCTGGGTATCCATCGCAACCATAAGACCGCCTGCAAGACCAGCGTACATGCCCGAGATAACAAAGGCTGCGAGCGTGTAGGGGCGGGCATTAAGGCCTGTGTAGTTCATGCGCTGTTGGTTTGATTTGACCGCGCGGAGCATGAGGCCGAAAGGCGAGCGGAAGATGCGAATAGCGAGGTAGAAGGCCACAAGCATTACGATGGCTGCGAGGTAGTAGCCCGCGTTGAACGTAAAGAGCCAGCTGCCAAGCGAGAGTTCAGCACTAGAGCTCATGTTCAGGCCAAAGATATTGGCACGAGCCTGTTCTCCGGCCTCCAGAGCGCCATCAAGGATGCGCGCATCGGCGAGCTTGAGTTGGAGACCTGTTTCACCGCCTGTGATCGGAGTGAGAACTGAATAGGCCATCGCAAAGGACATTTGTGCAAATGCGAGGGTCAGGATCGAGAAGTAGATGCCTGAGCGACGCAAGCTGACGTAGCCGACGACGAGGGCAAAGATACCTGCGATCACAACCGCCATGATCATAGCTGGGATCACATTCGTTGTGAGCAGCTTCATCATCCAGATCGCGGCGTAGGAGCCGACACCGAGGAAGGCGGCGTGTCCGAAGCTGAGGTAGCCTGTCAGGCCGAACAGGATGTTAAACCCGATTGCGAAGATCCCGAAGATCACGAAACGCTGCATCAAGTCGGGATAGCCCGCATTGAACTGGGCGAGGCCCGAGCCTTCAGGGAAGGGGTTGAGGATGAACGGTGCGAGCATTGTAAGGCACGCCACGATCAGTAGGAGATTAAAGTCTTTTTTGTCTAGTCCGAGCATGGCTTAGTCCTCCATCACGCCTTTGCGACCCATAAGGCCACGTGGACGCGTGAGTAGAATGATGATTGCGACCAGATAGATAATGATCTGGTTCAGGCCTGGGAGGTATTCGAGCACTTGTGCCATAGAGGCGATGCTTTCGAGGATACCGAGCAGGAAGCCTGCGAGCACAGCGCCGGGCAGTGAGCCCATACCGCCCACAACAACCACAACGAAGCTAAGGACAAGGAAGTCCATGCCCATGTGATAGTTAGGCGAGTTGATTGGCGCATACATAACGCCCGCAAGCCCCGCCACGGCGGCCGCTATGCCGAACATGATGGTGAAGCGTTTGTCGATGTTGATGCCGAGCAGGCCGACTGTTTCGCGGTCAGCCATACCAGCGCGCACAACCATACCGAAGGTGGTGAACTGCAGGAAGGCGAACACAGCACCGATGATCACGGCGGCGAAGGCGAAGTATACGAGGCGCCAGTAAGGGTAGATGATCGTGTTTGCCTCAAAGCCCAGCAGCGCGCCGAAGTCAAAGCTGCCTGCAAAGACCGCAGGAGCGGGTGTCGGGATCGGGTTTGCACCGTAGTAGTATTTGATCACCTCTTGCAAAACGATCGCGAGGCCGAACGTCACAAGGATTTGGTCAGCATGGGGACGCTTGTAGAAGTGCTTGATCAAGCCGCGCTCCATGGCATAGCCCACGAAGAGCATGACAGGGACCGTGAACAAGAGTGACAGTGGAACCGCCCAGTCGATTATGGCATCGCCTGTGGTCTGTCCGAACCAGTCGTAAATGTGTGGCACCTCGACTTTGAGCGGGTTGCCCAGGAAGTCTTTCTTGGTCTCGTCGATGACGGTGTGGGACCACGTGAGAATGCGTGAAAACGTGACGGCGCAAAATGCGCCGATCATGAACAATGCGCCGTGCGCAAAGTTGACAACGCCAAGCGTGCCAAAAATTAGTGTCAGGCCCAGCGCGATTAGCGCGTAGGCGGAGCCCTTGTCGAGCCCGTTCAGAATCTGCAGAACGATTGCGTCCATTGTCCCACCCCGGATGTGTTTGGAGAGCCCCTTGACGTGAGGCAGAAGGATTAGGGCGAGCCGAAGCTCGCCCTAAAATGATAGGAGCTATTAAGCGCCTGAGTTACATGTGCCGAGTGAGCCGCCAGCGAACTGGGGGTGATCAGGGGCATAAGTAACTTGATCAACAGGTGTGACTTCAACGATTTCGAGAAGGTCAAACTCTGATGTTGGGTTCTCTTTACCCTTCACGACGAGAACGTCTTTGAAGCACTGGTGATCTTCAGCACGGTAAAGTGTCTTGCCGTTGCCCATACCGTCAAACTCAAAGCCTTCAAGCGCTTCGACAACGCCACAAGGGTTGAACGTACCGGCACGCTCACAAGCATCTGCATAGAGCAGGGCTTGTACGTAGCATGTGTGAGCAGCCTGTGAGGGCGGGAAGCCATACTTTTCGCCGAAGGACTTAACGAATGCTTTTGAGCCTTCGTCTGTCAGTGACCAGTGCCAGTTTGTTGAGCCGAAGATGCCCTTAACGTTGGCGCCAGCACCCTTCGCCATCAGGCGTGAGTAGAGCGGAACGACGATTTCGAAGTTCTTGCCGTTAACTTGCTTGTCACGCAGGCCGAACTGAACCGCGTTTGTCAGCGAGTTTACCATGTTCCCGCCGTAGTGGTTCAGAACGAGAACGTCTGCGCCCGACTGGAGAACAGGTGCGATGTAGCTTGAGAAGTCTGTTTGTGTCAGCGGTGTTTTGACCGCGTTCACTGTTTCCCAGCCCATGGCTTCTGTTGACGACTTAACAGCTTCTTCTGTGGTGTAACCCCAGTTGTAGTCTGCTGTCAGGTGGTAGGCTTTACGGTCTGAGCCGTACATTTTCTGAAGTACGGGCGCGAGAGCTGCGCCTGACATGTAAGAGTTGAAGAAGTGGCGGAAGCCATTTGCCTTCTTGTCTTTACCTGTCGTGTCGTTTGAGTGCGTCAGGCCTGCCATGAAGATAACGCCTGCTTCTTGGCAGAGCGCTTGAACAGCAACAGCAACACCTGAAGACGAACCGCCTGTGATCATCACAGCGCCGTCTTTTTCAATCATTGACTTTGCAGAGGCGCGGGCCGCGTCAGACTTTGTCTGCGTGTCGCCTGTGACATATTCGACTTTCTTGCCGAGGATGCCGTTGCCTTTGAGGGCTTTCGAGCTGAACGTGTTCATCAAGCCGCCATCGCCGCCACCGTTGAGGTGTTCGACCGCAAGTTCGTAGGCGCGCAGTTCGTCGGCACCTTCGTCTGCGTATGGGCCTGACTGTGGAACGTTAAAACCAAGTGTGACTGTGCCACCCTTTGGCTCGTTCATGTAGGCAGCAGCCGATGAGGCTGTAAAGATTGTGGGCATTGCGACGCCAGCGCCGAGATAGGCACTCGTCTTAAGCACGCCACGACGTGTAAAGTTGGATGTGGACATAGATTCCTCCCGTTACGATTGATGGGGAAGAGCCTCCTCCTGCGCTCCCCCACAGGCACGTTTGTGCAAATACAATATGCATGAGCGACCGAAAATTACGCAACAAGGCATTTTGACATAACAAAAGTTTTGTAAATTACTGAACAGAGCATTTGCGCGTTTTGTAAATTTGTTTATGTTGCGATGCAGAAACATGTTGAAACTATGAGAGAATTGCCATGGCCACGCGCACACTTGCCGGCAGTCGCATCAGAGAGCGGCGCATTGCTCAGGGGCTGAGACAGGCCGATTTGGCCCTAGATGTGGGCATATCTCCCTCTTATCTTAATCTAATTGAGCACAACCGCCGTAGAATCGGAGGCAAGCTGCTACAGTCTTTGGCGCACCGACTTGAGGTTGATCCTTCGCTTTTGGCGGAGGGGGCAGAGCAAGAAGTGATTGCTCGGCTTGGCAACGTGGCGGCGCGGCTCGGGGAAGAGATTGGCGTAGCTTCGAGCGCGGATTTTGCAAACCGGTTTCCAGGTTGGGCCAATCTTGTGATCCGCGCGGGGCGGCGTATTGATGAACTTGAGCGCAATGTTGAGACGCTGACAGACCGCCTGACCCATGATCCTCACTTGGCGGCAACGCTGCATGAGGTTCTGTCGACTGTGACGGCGATCCGCTCGACGGCCTCTATTTTGTCAGACACCCGAGAGATTGAACCAGAGTGGCGCGACCGTTTCCACCGAAACATCAATGAAGATGCAGGTCGTCTTGCAGACCGAGCGCAAGCTTTGGTCGGGTTTCTGGATGGCGCCAGCGATACCCAGAGCGAAGTTGGCTCGCCACAAGAAGAGGTGGCCGGATTTTTGAGTGCCTACGGGTGGCACTTTCCCGCTCTTGAAGAGGGGCGTGCGGGTGCGGTTGAGAGCTATTTGAGCGGTGCAGTGCAAATAAAATCGTCCAGCGCGCTGGCGATCGCTGGAAAATACCTTGATTGTTACGTGGAGGATGCCGAGCGTATGCCGCTTGCCACAATCCGTGCAGCGATTGAACAACAAGGGCCTGATCCTTTGCGGCTCTCCACTCTTTTGGGGCAGGATCTGGCCAGTGTCATGCGCCGCTTGGCGACATTGCCCGAGCATGGCTTTGGGCTTGTTGTCTGCGATGCATCAGGGACAATGTTGTATCGCAAGCCAACCGATGGGTTTTCTATACCACGATTTGGGGCGCTTTGCCCGCTCTGGCCCTTGTTTCAAGCCTTGAGCCGTCCAATGATGCCTTTGTCGCAGCGGGTCTTGATGCCTGGCCGAGGTGGGATGAGTGAGGCGCTCTTTGATACCTATGCAGTGGCGCAAGCTGTCTTGAGCACGGACTATGGGGCGGATCCGCTTTTAGAGGCGACGATGCTGATTGCGCCTGCTAATCTGGAGGGGCAGGGGCAAGGACGTGAAAGCGCTGGACGGTTGATCGGTGCGAGCTGTCGTATTTGTCCGCGAGAGAGCTGCGCGGCAAGGCGCGAACCCTCGATTGTTTCGGTTCGCTTTTAAGGCCGCGATGCATTGAACTCGCGTTCTGCTTTTGACAGGCGCACCTTTTGTGGTGATAAAGGTTCTACCCCAGCGATAACCCGCGCGGGGGGCGTCAGGGGAGGGACGATAATATGGGGAAAACCGTGGTTCTGGTCGAAGATGAACCGAACATCATTGAGGCAATAAGTTTTATTTTGTCTCGGGATGGGTGGGGAGTGCATACACACTCTAACGGAGATACCGCGCTGGCGGCACTGGAAAGCAAAGCACCTGATTTGATAGTGCTGGATGTAATGCTGCCGGGGCGCAGCGGGTTTGATATTTTACGCGATATTCGAAGTCATAAGACGCTTGGTGAGACGCCTGTCATGATGCTGACTGCGCGGGGACAAACAAAAGACCGAGAGCGCGCGATGGAACTGGGTGCAAGTCTCTTTATGACCAAGCCGTTTTCAAACTCTGACGTTTTGGCCGCTGTGCGAGAGCTCGCGGGCGCGTGACAGAGCGTGCTGCCTCAACGGCGACACTGGCCGCGAAACCTTCTCTGAGCTCTGCGCGGCGCAGGCCGTCAGAGGGCCAGCTCTTCTTGCCAAAAGACACATATCGCGAGCGGCGTGCTGTGGATGCGATTCGATTGTGGCCCATCTTGGGCGTGATTTGCTTTGTATTGCCGATCATTTGGACAGGCGCTGCCAAAAGTAATGTCGGCGCAATGGGTTATCTCTTTAGTGTATGGGCTGTGATGATCTTGGGTGGCGCGCTTTTGAGCCGACGCTTGCGTGGTGAGGCGGATGCACAGTCCGCCAACGCTCTTAAAGAAGACGCAGAACTTTGAATACCGCCGTCAATATTCTAGCGCTCATTTGCGCAGCCTATGCTGCGCTCTTGTTCTTTGTTGCATTTATGGCCGAGCGGGCCGCCAAACGCGGGCGGGGGCGCTGGCTTCAGTCGCCGATCGTCTACACGCTTTCGCTTTCGATCTACTGTACCGCCTGGACATTTTACGGGGCAGTCGGGTTTGCTGCGCGCTCTGGGCTTGAGTATTTGACGATTTACATTGGCCCGAGCCTTGTGATGATTGGCTGGTGGTGGGTGTTGCGCAAGCTGGTGCGAGTCGGCCGTGCGCAGCGGATCACTTCGATTGCTGATCTTATTTCCAACCGCTTTGGGAAATCCAACACACTGGCTGTGATGATCACCTTGATGGCTGTTGCAGGGACCACGCCATATATTGCACTTCAATTGCAGTCGGTCACGTTGTCGTTTTCTGCGTTTGCAGCGGCTGGGCCAGGCGATGCGGGCCCCACCTTGGGAAACAGCGAGGCCACAGCATTTTGGGTCGCCACTGGGCTAGCGCTTTTTACTGTGCTGTTTGGCACGCGTAATCTTGATGTGAACGAGCGCCACCATGGGGTTGTGATGGCGATTGCGCTTGAGGCTGTCGTCAAGCTGTTGGCGCTTCTAGCTGTTGGTGTGTTCGTCGTCTGGGGGCTTGGGGGCGGGCTGACCAAAGTGATTTCTCAGATTGAAGCCAGCGAGATTGCCACATGGGAGATTGCACCCTCTCGGTGGGTTGCGCTTACCGCGCTGTCTGCGGCGGCATTTTTGACGCTGCCAAGGATGTTTCAGGTCTTGGTTGTGGAAAATGACGATGAGCGTCACCTGCGCTTTGCCGCTTGGGCCTTCCCGACCTATCTTTTGTTGATCAGTCTGTTCATTGTGCCGATCGCTGTTGTTGGGCGCAGTATTCTGCCTGAGGGGACAAATCCTGATCTTTATGTTCTGTCGATCCCGCTGACGTCAGGAAATACGGGACTTGCCGTGATGTCTTTTCTGGGTGGGTTTTCCTCAGCCACCTCGATGGTGATTGTTGCGGCCATTGCGCTCTCGACGATGGTGTCCAACCATATCGTGATGCCGATCTGGTTGCGGCTGATGGGCGGCGGAGCCCTTATGTCAGGGGATTTGCGAAATGTGGTGCTGCTGTCGCGGCGGTTCTCGATCATTGGCGTCGTATTTTTGGGCTATGTTTATTATCGCGTCTCTGGCGGCGGGGCGGCTCTGGCTGCGATTGGTCTTGTGTCTTTTGCAGGGGTATCGCAGTTTTTGCCGGCTTTGCTGGGGGGGTTGTTTTGGCGTGGCTCAACCCGAAACGGTGCGGTGGCGGGTCTTCTTTTGGGCTTTTCCATCTGGATTTGGACGATGTTTTTGCCAAGCTTTGGGCCTGATGCGGCGCTCTCGGCGTCTGTCTTTTCTGAAGGTCCTTGGGGCATCGGTGCACTCAGACCGCAAGCTTTGTTTGGATTTGAGGGATTGGATCCGCTTGTACACGCGGTTTTTTGGAGTCTTAGTCTGAATACTTTGGCATTTATTGTCGTATCTCTCGTGAGCTTTCCCGCGCCGCTCGAACGCTTGCAGGGCGCGCAGATTGTCGATGTGTTTCGACACTCAACACGTGGGCAGCGCTGGCGCGGTGGGATGGTGCAAAGTGAAGATCTGTTGCTTATGGCGCAGCGGATCATTGGTGCAACTCAAGCGCAGAGTCTGTTTCGACGCGTGGCGCGTGCGCAGGGGCTTGAAGGCTATTTGCCAGAACCAACACCTGAGTTTCTCAACCAGTTGGAGCGCGAATTGTCTGGCTCTGTTGGCGCCGCAACCGCGCATGCCATGGTTGGACAGATTGTTGGCGGTGCGGCTGTCTCAGTGGATGATCTGATCGCTGTGGCGGATGAGGCGGCGCAAATCATGGAGTATTCGAGCCAGCTTGAAGCCAAATCCGAAGAACTCATCCGTACGGCGCGACAGCTTCGAGAAGCAAACGAAAAGCTGACCGAGCTTTCGCATCAGAAAGATGCGTTTTTAAGCCAGATCAGCCATGAGCTGCGCACGCCTATGACATCGATCCGTGCGTTTTCTGAAATTTTGCGCGATGGGGAAGGGCTGACAAGCCAAGAACAGAGCAAATACAGTTCAATCATTAATAGTGAGTCAGTGCGTCTCACGCGTCTTTTGGACGATCTTCTTGATTTGAGCGTTCTGGAAAATGGCCAAGTCTCGATGAATGTTGAGCAAGGCCCACTCGTTGATGTCCTAGATCGGGCGGTGTCTGCTGTCGGGCTGTCTGGGAAGCTAGAGATCGTGCGGCGGCGGGAGCGAGAACAGGTTGTGCTCAATACAGATCTTGACCGTCTAAGCCAAGTTTTCATCAATCTGATTGCCAATGCTCAAAAGTACTGTGCCGCGCCTAATCCGACTCTCAAGATCATTGCACGGGCGAAAGACGGGCGCTTGAATGTCGACTTTGTGGATAATGGAACAGGGATCACGCGCGACGACCAGCGGGTTATTTTTGAGAAATTCTCCCGTTTAGGTGATGATCGAGAGAGTGGAGCGGGGCTTGGTCTTGCGATTTGTCGTGAGGTTATGGAGCGTCTTGGCGGCACAATTAGCTATTTGCCCGGGCAGGGTGGGACCGCGTTTAGGGTGTCTTTACCTCTAGGCGAAAAAGGCTGAACAGCCCTTATTAATCTCGTTTGATAAGAAGATGGTAACGGATTGGCGCTAGACCCGAGGGACACACACCGCAAAGAATGGCGGCGGAGGCTATGGGCGAAATCAGTGCAAATGACGTTTTGCGCCGAAAGGCGCGGGCAGGGCTCGAAGAGCGCAAAGCGCGGTTGATGTCGGCTGCGCGCGCGATGCGTCTGTCTTTGTCGCGTGCGGCTGAAACATTGTTTGAGTTGGCTGTGAGTGTCTCTGATGTCTTCGAAGAGCAGCTGAGCCAAGAAGCCCTAATGCGCTCGGTTGAGGCGGAAATGCTGTTTGTTTTGCTGGATGGACCGCAGGGCGCATTGGGTGTCATGGGGATCGATCTGCCGTTGGTAAACGGCATCGTTGAGAAACAGACAATTGGACGTGTCAGTGAGCGTGTCGGTGCAAGCCGTGCTGCCACTGCGACGGATGCGGCACTGATTGCCCCTTATATTACGCGGGTTCTTGAAGGCATGAGCGAGGAACTCAGCATAAA
This sequence comes from Lentibacter algarum, assembly GCF_040580765.1. Taxonomy (GTDB): domain Bacteria; phylum Pseudomonadota; class Alphaproteobacteria; order Rhodobacterales; family Rhodobacteraceae; genus Lentibacter; species Lentibacter algarum. The sequence goes on from NZ_CP158687.1 coordinate 1,089,594, forward strand.
AGATCGTGCGCTGACCGAAGGGTTTGCATTTGGCGCACGCATTGAAAGCAAGCGGCACCTGGGTCTTTTGCTGGAGGTTCCTGACTATCGAGTACTGCGGGCGCAGATTGAGCTTGAAAGTGGTGTGAAGCGGGGTGAATTGGTTCTGTGTCTGCCGATCGGTACCCCAGAGAGCGTGAACGCGACACAGGTAAAGGCGGCCTCCAAAACGGCTGAGACGCAGGACGTTAGGCGGCTGCGCGATGGAGCGTTGATGGAAGCCAGAGCGGTTGTACGCGCTGTGATTCACCGTCGCCAAATGACATTGGGTGAACTCTCCAATTTGAAGGTTGGGGAGCAGCTTCGCTTTGGAGCGGGGGCTTTGGCGCGGGTCGAACTTGATATGGGTGTCGGGGCCACGAGCTTGGGCCCTTGTAAGCTGGGCAAGCAAGACGGGATGCGCGCTTTGAAGTTGCAGTTTGGCGCTAGAGCGCAGATCAAGACACCGTTTGAGCCTATGGGGGAGACAGATGTTTGGCTGGCGGAGGATGCCTTGCAGGAGGCGTATTCAGGTTTGTCAGCGAAATCGCCGATGCAACCAATCACCGTCGATGATTTGCCTGACCTAAGCGATTTGCCAGGGTTTGAGGCGGAGGGGGGCACGACAGATCCTTTTGAGCAACTCAGCGGGCTAGAGGAAGATGTTTCACAAGTAGGCTGAGGTGCCTTGGCCAGGTTTTGTGAAGCTTTCACCATTTTTGATCATGTCTCGCAGCCGATCAGGTTCTGCAAAGAATTCTGGGCGCAGGGGCTTGAGCCTGCGCAGAGACATTTGAAAACTGGTAAGTCCCATGGCTTCAGCCTCAAAGAAGGGGCCGCCATAATCTGGCGTAAAACCAAGTGTTGCGGTTGCTATCTGATCCAGCTCCCACGGCGTTGCCACTATGCCTGCTTCGATCAAGCGTGATCCAGCTGCATAGAGTGCGACTGTCGCAAGAAGCGCCACTTCGTTCCCTCTTGGGGGCTCGGGGGGGGGGCCATAACCCGTCTGGCTAATTTGGCTGCGCCAATGGGCAACCGTCTTATAGGCTTCCTCTGTGAGTTTGCTACGTGATGGATCAAAAGCTGATGTGCCTTTGCCGCCCTCAAAGCCAGCCTTGAGAAATGCCGCATTGAGGCCTGGGGCAGCGCTTTCCAAAACATCGCCAAAAAACGCGTTTATCCGAAACGGTTGGGCGCGCTGGCCCTCGGCGTTTTGTGCGGCATAGGGCTTTACCCGACAGGGCAAGGCGGCATCTACGTCCTCTGGACGCGCGCCTTGTGCCACGGCTTCTTCGGCTGCGAGACATAGCGCCGTAAAGAGGCGCGAAGAGACCAAGCCGTTTTGGGCAGCCTGAAATGAGGGCGTGATTCCGAGACGCCTGAGCGCGGATAACATCGGCGCTTGATGACGCTCTGTGCGCGCAAACTCAGGCTTTAGCGCAATTTCCGCAAGTTCTCCGCTGCCGATGTCTGGGTGAAGTTGCAGGGCGGCGACTTTCGGCGTCATCAACTCGCTGAACTCAGCTGCACCGCTGCGCATCCCTGACGTGAGCAGAAGGACTGTGTTCTCGGCACAATGTGCTTTGATTTGTTTGATTAAGCCGCTGATCTCATTGAATGCGTTTCCACCCGTCTGTGTGGCGCACTCAATGACAAAGTCAGATGATTTTAGACTTTCAAACCCAGCCCCTTCGGACAGTAAATTCATACTCGTTTCGACTTGGCTGACTGGCAGCATCCTGCGGGCAACGCGTCTTCTCAACTCTTCTTCAATGACGTTCTGGAAGGCGGCAAAACTTTCGTTTGCTAAGGTGATAATCTGGACAGGCAGTTTTGCGCGCATGGCGTGGAGGGTGATGCTGCGAGCTTGTTTGCCTGTCCCTACGAGGGTGAGACTGGCTGGCGCAGGGGTGTTCGGATGACCGCGCAGGCCCGCGAGCTTTGCCGCGCGGCGATAGGTCTTGCTGCGTGACAGGTGTGTTTGTTGGAGATCTTCATTCTGGATGCCTGCAAACCGTAGCGCTGCGCTTTTCGGTAGGAGCTGAATGGCTTCCAAAGCTGCAAGGGCTGCCTCTTTTTGCGCAGACGCCACTGTTGGGTTGGAGCGCTCTTGGCGCATGGCATTTATTTCGGCTTGATAGCGGATTGGGTCCGCCAGCGCAGGGGTGCGTTTCTTTGGGGTTGCGTAGAGGTTTCGTGCAAGCTCGGCCGCCTCACCAACGACGTTTTGAACGACGACTTTATCGAAGAGTGGCGCGAGATGGGGTTGGGAGATGGGAATGTCTGCTAGGGTTTCGAGAAGTTTGATGCTGTAGCGCGGGCCGAGTGTTGTTGTGAGGGTGTAGATGGCCGCTGCACTCGGAAGTTGTCCGAGCTGAAGGCTTGGCAGGCAAACACGGCTGGCATGATGAATAACACGCGCCTGAGCGGCGAGGGCAAGCTCAAGCCCTGCATCGGCAATACGTCCGCGCAATGCGGCTACGACAGGCATTGGCGCATTGCTGATTAGGGTGGTGAGCACATCAAGGCTTGGGCTAGCTTGGCCAAGCTGGCGCTCAGCTAAGGGCAGGTCAATATCGAACGCCGCGCCTTCACCTGTGATAACGATTGCGTCAATATCAGGTGTTGTGAAGATCTCTGAGAGCACGGTCTCAAGCTCGGCGCGTAAACTTTGGGAAAATCTGCCTGCGGCAGGGCGTGTGAGGGTTAAAACGGCGACATGATTGCCTATTTTAGTTGAGATAAATGCACTTGGCGGGCGTATCACAGCGATGCTCCGTTCCTTTAATAAACTGAGTTTGCCGCCCTACGCTGCTATTGGCAAGCTTTAGCGTCCCTTTGGAAAAGGTTGACGAGAGTGTTTGACATATAGCATATTTTGAATATATTATATGGCAGACACCAAGACTGGCCAAGGAGGGCAAGATGAAAGCCGAAGTAAAAGGGTTTTTTGACGACGCGACCAACACGATTTCCTATGTGGTGAAAGACCCTTCGGGAAGCGCTTGCGCGATCATCGATTCTGTTTTGGACTTTGACTATGCCTCTGGGCGCACAGATACGCGATCGGCGGATGCGGTGATTGCATATGTTGAGCAAGAAGGTCTCAAAGTGGAATGGCTTCTCGAAAGCCATGTGCATGCTGATCACCTCTCGGCTGCGCCCTATTTGCAGGAGCGTGTGGGCGGCAAGATCGGAATTGGCGCGCAGATTGTTGCTGTGCAAGATACCTTTGGCAAGGTGTTCAACGAAGGCACAGAGTTTCAGCGGGATGGCAGCCAATTTGACCAGCTGTTTCAAGAAGGCGATAGCTTTCAGATCGGGCAGTTGCGCGGCGATGTCTTGCACACACCCGGGCACACGCCCGCTTGCATGACATATGTGATCAGTGACGCTGCCTTCGTCGGCGACACACTCTTCATGCCCGACTTTGGGACCGCACGTTGCGACTTTCCTGGTGGGTCGTCGGATGTTCTCTTTGAATCTGTACAGAAAATTCTCAGCTTGCCTGAGGAGACACGCATTTTTGTGGGACATGATTACAAAGCTCCCGGGCGCGACGAGTTTGCTTGGGAGACAACTGTGGGCGAGCAAAAAGCGGCCAACATCCATGTGGGTGAAGGGCGTTCAAAGGGCGAGTTTGTAAAAATGCGCGATGAGCGGGATGCAACATTGGCGATGCCAAAGCTGATCATTCCGTCGTTGCAGGTTAATATGCGAGCAGGGCAGATGCCGCCTGCGGACGAGCAGGGGGACGTCTTTTTGAAAGTTCCCGTCAACAAAATATAGCTCTCATAGGCGAGACAAGATATTGGCTCATGCGAACGGGCCAAACCAACAGGACAAAAGGAAACGTGAAAATGGAACCAGATTGGATCTGGGGGCTCGGTGGCGGGCTTCTTATCGGACTTGGCGGTGCAGTGCTGCTGTGGGGCAATGGGCGGATCATGGGCGCCAGTGGCATCCTTGGTGGCTTGGTTGACGGAACCGGGCGCCATGATTGGCTTGAGCGGCTCGCGTTCCTCGCCGGCACATTTCTGATGCCTTTGGTACTCTATCCGCTTTTCACGAAGGTCGACACACATATCAGCCAAAGCGCAGTCGTGCTTGTTGTGGCGGGTCTCTTGGTGGGAGTCGGAACGCGTGTGGCCAATGGCTGTACGTCAGGGCACGGCGTGTGTGGGATTTCGCGGCTTTCGCTTCGCGGGATCATGGCAACCTTGTTTTACCTGCTTGCTGGCGGGGTGAGCGTTTTGCTCTTTCGTCATGTTTGGGAGGTGATCTGATGCGGGTTCTGTTTTCACTTTTGTCAGGCGCGCTCTTTGGTGCTGGCCTGTTTATTTCTGGAATGACCGACACGAGCAAGGTCCAAGGTTGGCTCGATATCTTCGGGAACTGGGATCCGACACTGGCCTTTGTCCTTGGTGGTGCGATTGTACCCATGTTTATCGCTTGGCGGCTCACGAAGGGGCGGCGCCCAGTCACTGCGGCGCAGTTTCCTCCGCAACCGCCTGTGGAGATTGATCGACGTTTGGCCTTTGGATCGCTTCTGTTCGGGGCAGGGTGGGGTCTTGCTGGGCTTTGTCCGGGCCCTGCGATTGCCTCGCTTGGCTATGGCGGGACTTTTCATTGGGTGTTTTTTGCTGCGATGCTCGTCGGCATGTGGCTTACGCCGTACATTTTGCGCTTTGTTCAGCGCCCAACTGCTGCATAAAAGGAGCCTGACATGGTTCATCAAGTGACTGACACCTATTTTGTATCTCCCCAGATCACTCCGGAGGCGATGGCTCAATTGGCTGAGCACGGCTTTAGTGATGTGATTTGCAACCGTCCTGACAGCGAGATTGGCCCTGAGCTTCAGCATGATGTGATGGAACAAGCAGCGAAAGCTGCGGGACTTGCTTTTCACTTTCATCCACTGGTGCACCAAAGCCTTCTGGAGACGTCTAATTCTGAGCGCCAACGTGACATTCTTGCTCATGCTGAGGGCAAGGTTTTGGCCTACTGTGCCTCAGGCAACCGGAGTTCTGTTGTCTGGGCGCTTGGGCAAGCGGGTGTGTTGCCTGCCGACCAGATTATCGATGCGGCTGCTGGAGCAGGGTATGATCTGAGCCAGCTGCGCCCGATGCTTGGATAGGCATCAAGATTAGCCCAGAAGCACGCCTGCGACCACGCAGCCAAGGCCCAAGGCTGATAGACCCAGTGCGCCCAAGTTCCATGGCAAAACAGCCTGAACGCGGGCGCGCAGGGCTTCATCTGATAGGTTTTCACGGCGCGCGGCGTTGACCTTGAAGATCGACCAAATGAGGCCGACGAGGCCCAAGACAGTCAGGGCTGCGCCTGTATAAACGAGGTATTCCATGGGGCACTCCTTTGCTTGGAAGAGCGCCTAGCGCATGATTGGGCGTACGGCAAGGGAAACACCTTGCAGGACGGGCAGCGGGGCGCTAGCAAGGCAGCCTAAAGACAGCAAAGCCAGACTGGAGAGCACGCTATGGACGACACTTCAACACCATCGAGTTACCGTGTGACCGCAGACGAGCTGCGCCAGTTTATCGAGCGCTTCGAGCGGCTTGAGGCAGAGAAAAAAGACATCGCTGAGCAGCAAAAAGAAGTCATGGCTGAGGCGAAAGCCCGCGGTTATGACACAAAAGTGCTGCGCAAGGTTGTTGCTTTGCGCAAGCGCGACGCGGACGATATTGCCGAAGAAGAAGCCATGCTTGAAATGTATAAAGAAGCATTGGGTATGTAAGCGCTTCGGCCAGTCTCTCAGGGCGCGATGTAGTTCACGCCTGGGATACGGCTAATTTCAAAGACGTCTTCATCATAAATATCGCTGAGCTCATCAACGAGGGCCTCTGTCCATCCGGGCAGATCGAGCTCCTCCTCGATCATGTCGTCTCGGCCAAATTTATCTAAAAACGCCGAGATCACGCGGCGTTTTTGCATTTCTGATAGATCGACGTTGTCTGCTAGATATGCGCGAAAACGCTTCATGCCTTCAGATGTCATGATCTCAGAGATCAGATCAAAGCCGCCTTTTATTTTTTCATTTGGATTTATCCCCGCGAGCTCGCGGATCACTTGCCCCCAGATGAGGGGCGTGTCTTCATTACACCAGACAGTAAGTGAGACATTCGGATTGTTTTCGCGGATGCGATAGATCAGGTCGGACCAGCGCAGATCGCGGGGGTCTGCACCGAAAGTCATATCGGCAAAGTCTTCAAACTTTGTGCGCCGAAACTGTGCTGGCAAGTAAGTTGCTGGATTGCAGATGCCTAGGAAAACTTCGATGTCGTCGCCCTCAAACAGCTCTGAAAGAAGCTGCACGCGCTCATGACCTTTGTCATAAAATTGCCCTCCGCGCAGCGCCATGTTGGGCACGCAGAAGAAGTTCTCATTGGACAGTAGAAGGCGTTCGCAGTTTTCTTCCTCAAGAATGGCTTCGATCATAATATCGCGCGCATCTGGGCTTGGCGCGTTTTCATGCATGGCCAGAAGCGTCTGGTGCAAGAGTTTACGATAGCGGCTCGGGGGGGGGACATTGACACCAAGATTGGAAAAGTCGGGGCGGTTTTTGAGCAGGCATTTGATGATACGATCTTCATCGGTATTGTGTGCGCCAGCGTGAAAGACGATTTGCATGGACGGCCCTTACTTTTTAACTCACCTTCTGCTTCTCTTTTTAGCGCAGGTTTATGTCTAATATACGGTCTTTTCTGGACAGTTAAACCTCAATCGGGCATGAGCAGAGCATGGATAAAGCGCTCTCTTCTGCAAAGCCGCAGTCGCGGCTGAAGCCCGACCCTTGGTCAGCCACGGCCTTGTTGATTTCTTTGGTGGTGCTCGCGCCTATTGTGGCGGTGGGTACGCTGGCGCTCTTTCCAAGCGAGAACATATGGCCCCATCTCCTCGCAACCACTTTGCCGCGCTACTTGGGTAATACGCTCGTTTTGATGGCAGGCGTGGGGCTGTTGGCGGCGCTTGTCGGGACAGGTGCGGCATGGCTGATTGCGCGTTACGAATTTCCTCTGGCACGCTGGTTTGAGTGGCTTTTGCTTTTGCCCTTGGCTGTGCCAGCCTATGTGGGGGCCTACGCGCTTGTGGATCTTCTGGAGTACGCAGGTCCTGTGCAAACGGCGTTGCGAGCGGCCTTCGGTTGGGAAAGCGCGCGCGACTACTGGTTCCCAGAGATCCGCTCGCTCGGCTCGGCCATCATTGTGCTCGCAGCTGCGCTTTATCCCTACGTTTATCTACTCGCACGCGCGGCGTTTCATGAGCAGTCAGGGGCGAGTGAAGAGGTGGCTATGTCACTCGGGCAGGGCGCTTTGCGGCGGCTCAGACGGATCGGTCTGCCTCTCGCGCGGCCTGCTGTAGCGGCAGGCACGGCGATCGTGATGATGGAAGCGGTCAATGATTTTGGGACTGTCGACTATTTTGCCGTACAAACCTTAACGACAGGTATTTTTAGCACGTGGCTCGAGGGCAATAATGCAGGTGGCGCGGCACAGATTGCCTGTGTTGTGCTGCTCTTGGTTATATGTCTCGTGACACTGGAAAAGATTTCGCGGCGCAAGGCCCGTTTCTTTAACCAAGGCGGACGGCATAGGGCGATTTCACGCAAGCGGTTACGGGGCGGCTGGGCGCTCTTGGCCACGTTGGGCTGTGCTTTGCCATTTACCGTTGGGTTTCTGATCCCTGCGGGGACCATCCTGATCCATGCGCTTGCACGAGCCGAACTCTGGGCAGACCCTGCGCTTTATAAGGCAGCATGGAACACGGTGGTTGTTGGCTCCTTGGCTGCCTTTCTCACCGTGACGGGGGGCCTTCTGCTCGTCTATGGTGTGCGGCTCTCAGGGCGTACGCTGCCGCGCCTCCTGCAGCCTATCACGACGATTGGGTATGCTGCTCCAGGGGCTGTATTGGCGGTTGGTATTTTGCTGCCCTTGGCAACGTTTGACAATGCAATGGCTGATTTCGTTCTTGGGCTGACGGGTTTTGATCCAGGGCTGATTCTGACTGGCTCGTCGTTTGCATTGGTGCTGGCCTACTTTGTGCGATTCTTTGCAATTGGGCAGGGGGCTGCAGATGCGGCGCTAGAGCGGGTTTCGCCCTCGCTCTCAATGGCTGCGCGCTCTTTGGGGCGGCGTCAGGGGCAAGTTTTAAAAGAAGTTTATATGCCTCTGATCAAAGGCTCTGTTGGCTCGGCGCTTTTGCTGGTTTTTGTGGATTGTGTGAAAGAGTTGCCTGCGACTCTGCTTTTGAGGCCCTTCAATTACGACACTTTGGCGACGCGGGTTCATGATCAAGCGAGCTTGGAGAACCTTTCTGACGCCGCGCCAGCAGCTATTTTTATCATAGTTGTAAGCCTTTTTGCAGTGATCTTGCTCGCACGCGCAAATAGGACAAATTTTTAGCTTGCACAGGCGAGAATCCTGCCTTAAATCCCCCCGCAGTGCCCCTATAGCTCAGCTGGTAGAGCAATTGATTTGTAATCAATAGGTCCGCGGTTCGAGTCCGTGTGGGGGCACCAGTAATCACTTAAAAATAAGAAAAACCACGTGTCTACAGTGGGTTGGACCATTGTTTGGGACCGCTTTTGGGACCAGTCGGTCGTGTTTTTTGCGTGATTTGTCACAGATGGACCTACCTGGCGCTTGAAACGCGTCATGATTGAGCTGACAGTTAGCTCATGGATAAGACTATGCCCAAACTCCCAGCCTATGTTTTTCGCAGAGCGAATGGCTCTTACCGATACAAACGCAACGTGCCCAAGAAGTTGGTTGGGTTGATTGGCAAGGCCACGTTGTATCGCCAGCTGGGGGAGAGCTACGCGGAAGCTATGCGGAACCTGCCAAAGGTCCACAGTGAGATTGAGAAACTGTTTCGGGATGAAGCTCACATGCCATCCAGTGAGCGCGCTTTGGCGATCATCCGAGGGGCCCTTGGCAGTGAGGTTGCTGAGCAGGTCCTAGCAGGGCAGGTGGTGGAGTACAGTCAAGAGGACTACGCTCTGAACGAGTTGGCCAAAGAGATTGCTGGTAAGCTCTCTGAAGACATCGTCACGCAGATCTACACGGGGCGCTTGAAACAGCCAGCGCTGACGCTTCAAAAGGCACTTGGTGAGTATCAGGCATACAAGACAGAAGATGCGGGGGAGAGCCGTGAGCTGGAGCTGCGGGTTGCGAGGGCCCTGAAGGATCTGGGAGCCGCGATCGGAAAGCAGAGAGTGGCGCAAACACCTTTGGGTGAGATTACGCGGGCAGACGCAAACGCCCTTCGAGACTATCTGCTTGAGCGTATGAAGCCTAGCTCGGTGCATCGATATATCACCGTTGTCAGGGCTGCGGTGAACTACGTGATTACCGAACACAGCCTCAACATCCCCAACGTCTTCAATGGTCTGCGCATCAAAGGAGCTTCGGCGAGCGTTGAGGACAGGTTGCCCTTGAATGATCATGATCTTGCAATGGTTGCCCCAAACTTTGAGGATGACCCTGTGGCTCAGGCGCTGTTCGTCACCTTGACCGATACCGGTGCACGTCTCTCTGAAATCACAGGCCTTGAGGTAAGAGATGTTGATTTGCAACAGCGCTCCATCACGATCAGACCTAATGGGATCAGACAACTCAAAACCAAGGGCTCCCAACGAACCCTCCCGCTGAGCCAGAGGGCCCTAGAGTTGCTCCAGGGGCATCGGAGAGGGAAGGGGGATAGTGACCCAATCTTTGCAGAATACTCTCGTCCTCGTGGCAGAGATGCGGCCTCAGCGATGATGATGAAGCGCCTTCGCAGGAGTATCACCGACAAGAAGCTGACCATGCACAGCCTTCGCCACCGCATGAAGGACAAGCTGCGCAACACAGGCTGTCCAGAGGCCATCTCGCTGGCCATCCTCGGTCACAGCACCAACACAGTCGCTGCCAACTACGGCTCAGGCTACGCGCTGGAGGTTATGCGAGAGCATATGGAGAAGGTGTGGCAATGACGGAGCCACAGGATATTTTTTGCAAAGACAAAGCCCGAGCATTCAACCCGTTCTTGTGTGCGAGCAACGATAAGCTGAAGACACTGATCAGAGAAGTCCAAACACAGCTGGAGGGTTATGAGGCCTTCCACAAGAGCCGCAAGCGTGCTCGCAGGGCGGTTGATCAGATCACCTATGAGCGCACCCTTGAGGCGATCCTGTGTGACCTCTGTGCTGTTGCTCTTGAGCGAGAACACAACTGTCTCCACCTGCCGCTGAGCAACAAAGTCCTGAGATCAAAGTCCCGGTACAAGGGAACAGCCTTGGGCAAGACCCTACCAGACCTCTTGACCATGATGTCAGCACCAGAGATGGACTTTTTGCTGATCGAGAAGGGACACAGCACCTTTGAGGTGGTCGATGATGATCTGAACGTGGCCTTTGTGGGAGGACGACAAACCATCCTGATGCCAGGCCCCAAGCTGCTCTCTCGGATTGAACGCTACGCGATCACAAGAGATGACCTCAGCCAGGCAGCTGAAGAGGAAGTGGTGATCCTGCGATCTCCCAAGCGTCACGCGAACAGCATTGCAGAGTATGAGGACTACGAGGACGATCAGACCACCCTGGCTCTGCGGGACCAAATGAGGGACATCAACGCCTGGCTCCACGCAGCAGACATTACTTGCAGCCATCTTCAGGTGAACTCAGCACAACGCCGTCTGCGCCGCATCTTCAACAACTCAGACTTTGCCCAAGGTGGTAGGCTCTATGGCGGCTTCTGGCAGGCCATGTTCTCAGGCGAACGTCAGGAACACATCCGTATCAACCAGGATGCTGTGGTGGAGTTGGACTACGGCCAAATGAGCCTCTTGCTCTTGTATGCTGAGGCTCAAGCACAAGAACAACTGCCCTCAGGGGACCTTTATGACCTCACAGAGTATGGCATCCCAGTGATCTGTCGCCCAGGTATCAAGAAGGTGATGCAGGCGATCATCAACAGTCCGGCGCTCCCCAAAAGGCTGCCCAAGGGAGCTCGCAAGTACGTCCCGTCACGGATCAGCATGAGAGAGCTCCTCACCGCTGTGGAGCAGAAGCACCCGGCAATCTTCCCCTTGATGACCTCAGGCCTAGGCATGCAGCTCTTCCGCACGGAGGCGGATATCCTTGTGGGGGTTCTGGAAGCCCTCAGGTGCCAGGGTATTGTTGCGCTGCCCATCCATGATGCTGTTCTTGTTGCTGAAGCAGACAAAGGCACAACGATGAGGATCATGAAGGAGGTCTTCAAGGATCACACCGGGATCACCCCTCAGGTCAGCCTGGGGTAGGGCCTGCAAGCCCACCGCTGGTGTCCCTCTCGGCAAGACGAGAGGAAGACCCGCAGAAGCTACCCTCAAGGATATGAGGGCTACCTGTAAGGCTAGGTGTTGTTGTGTGTGGGTAAAAGAAGAACAGAAGAACAATACCACCCTAGGATAGATCCTAAGGGGGTCCTCCAACCCTCCTCATATAGGGGACCCGTATGGAGCCCCCCAAAGTATACCCAAGGATCAATGATCTGTAACACCGTCGAGAACGTCACCCTGTATCCCGGCACACCCCCAGCAAGCACCTGAGAGAAGCTCACAAGACCTCCCCACAGGGAGATCCAAGGACTGGCCCTAGAGGGTGAGTGTGGCTGTGATGAATAACAGAAGAACAATAACACCTAAGGGGCCCCTAACAGGCACCTGAGGGGAACCCTGGGAGGGGACCCTACGCGCTCTCCACCTAGGGGGCCCGTAAGAGCTGGGGGTACACCCAAAAGCAAAATATGTGCCTGGATACTTGGATGCTTGGATAGTTGGTACAGCGCCGACCGTTGCCACTGTAGCACCTTGGGGGGCGATAAAGGCACACCTTTTATGAGTTGAAAGTGCCTGGAGAGTTGGAGAGTTCACTCCTAGAGCGCTGATATTGCGCCATAATCTACTCTCCAACGAGGCGCGTGCGCTTGGAGAGTTGTTGGCGAGTTGCGGTGTTACTTTGGCGAGTTGGGCTGTCTCAAGCCCCCCGCAAAAACTGAGGAGATCCTCGCATCTATGGTGATCACAATCATCATGGAGACCGATCATGTTTACGACCTTTACGGCCCTTGTTCTTGCAGGGGGCGGGCTTCGGCTTGTCCTGCAGTGGCAGCTGAAGCGACGCTGGGACATCTCACTGGCAGTACCCCAGGCTCTGGCGGGGGCGCTTGTTGTTCTGGCGGGACTGCCTGAGTTCCTCAAGCCCTTGCCCTTTCCAGTGCCGCTGAGCCTCACTCTTGGCCTGCTGCTGCCTGACCTTCTGCTGAGGAGGGGCTGAGATGGATCAGCACAGACCCCCCATCACGCCAGGCTGCACAGTGCTGCTTGCTGGCTTTGATGACATCCCTGAGCATGCGTTCCTGGTGGAGGAGGTCTTTGAGGACCTCATCACTGGGACAGCCCTCACAGGACCTCTCTCTGGGGAGTACGGAGAACCAGACATTGCGTTGGTTCTTCGGGTCCTTCCTGGACCAAACTAGCCCAAGCAGGCGTCAGGGAAGGGCTTAGTCCCTGACGCATGTTGTTCTGCATCACAAAACCCAACCCACACCCCACAAGCGGGGCAATTGCCCCAGAAAGGAGACGTCATGTCGCCACAGATCAAATACGCCTACAAGAGGCACAACACCTGGGTCTACCGCAGAACCTACCCCAAGGCTCTGCAGCCCATCCTCGGCAGCGCCCTCAAGCAATCCCTCAAGACCAGCGATGCCACCCAAGCCAAGACCCGTGTGGCTGAGCTCAACCAAACCTTTACAACTCTCATCAAGGAGGCTCAGGCCCATGCCGCTGCTACCTCTCTCACCGCTACTCCCACTGATACCCTCACTGCTGGCCAAGCTCCTCGACTGGGGGTTACTCGCCCTCGATATCAGCGTGCTCGTCTTGTGGGGGATGGGCTGGTAGCGGAGCTGGCTCAAGCCTACCTTGCTGAGGCCTCTCAGCGCCTACGTCCTGGCAGTTACAAGTCGGTGCGCTTTGCGCTGGAGTTGCTCTGCTCGCATCTGGGTCAGCAGCAGGTAGGAGCGCTGACCCAAGCACAAGGTCGGGAGGTCCTGGGCTACATCACCCAGCTCTCTCCCAACGTGCGCAAGTACAGGGAGGGGAAGGAGGCCATCTTGCCAGAGCTTGCAACTCTCTCCCGGGAGCAGGAGAGCACCACGCTGGCACCCCAGACCCAGGCGCGTATCCTGAAGCAGATGTCCCAGTTCCTTGACTGGTGCGTTGGGGAAGGGGAGCTGCACTCAAACCCCTGGGCAGCCCTCAAGGTCAAAGACAAGCCAGAGGTCCATCCCCACGGAATGCTGAGTGATGAGCAGGTGCGTATCCTCCTCAGTGCCAAGGACAGAGTCCTGCACAGTGCTCTGCTCTTCGGGTTGCTCACAGGTATGCGCTCAGGCGAAATCTGCGGGCTCATGGCGGAGGATGTCACAGCCAAGGGCAACCTGGGGCGCTTCATCAGCATCAAGCCCAACAGGGTGCGTTTGCTGAAGTCCAAGGCAGCAGAGCGGGAGGTGCCGCTGCATGGTATCCTCGAGAACCTGCTGGACACGGCACTGCCAACGTCAGGAAGGCTCTTTCCGCACCTCAGCGTGGACAGGGTGGTGAAGCGCTACGCTTACCTGCGCAGGCGTCACCCAGAGCTCAGCGGCACGGTGTTCCACTCCACCCGCAAGTGGTTCATCACCCAGTGCGAGCGCACAGGGGTCCCCGAGCACTTCACCGCAAGCCTCGTGGGTCATCACTCTGCGAGGTCGGCCAATAAGCTGACCTATGGCCTCTACTCCGCAGGTATATCCGATGCGCAGAAGCGGGAGATCGTTGAAGGGGTGAGGGTGCCAGACTGGGAGGGCGTCCCATGAACGGCTCCCGTGAGGCAGACCCGAACCTTATCCTTGATATCGAGGCCTTCGAGTAACGGGCCGCCATCGCACAGTATGATGAGGGGCTGACACTTGATGAGGCGGAAGACCTTGCCGCTCAGGACCAAGGCTTTGGCAGTGCCGCAGACTACTGGCACTGGCTGGCCACTTACGTCGCCAACCGAGGGTTCACCTAGGCCAACCAAAATAAACCCCGTCCGGCTGCTCTATGCGAGTGGTCGGGCGGGGGATGTAAACCTATTTTTTTGAGATGCAGGCTGCTCGGACGGCAAACCTGCGAGAGGCAAGTCACAACGACCCAATAGCAGACGTTTGTTGGCATCAAGACGGAGAGCAGCTTTGCGGACTTTGCTACCTTTTGCTTATGCCTCTATTGCGGACGCAGAAACCTTTCGCAAATGCGGTATGAAACGCGCGGCGACGCGGCAGATTTCTCCAAACCGGCCGTTCAAGAGCAGCAAACCCGCAGGATTTCAGGCCCGCCTCTCGCTGCGATCATTTTCAGCCCGCAACCAGTCCAAGAATGCCTCTGCGCCCTGAGACATCGGCTGATCCGTGAAAATGACAAAGTAACCAGCGTTTTCAACTCTGACATCGGACAAGCGGACAAGCGTGCCGTCGTCAATTTCTGGCGCGATCAGATCATCCCAAAGCGCCAACCCCTGACCATCCACCACCGCCTGAACGCGGCTGTTTGAGTCAGGAACCGTCAAGCTGGACCGGCTGGGTGCGTACGGCAGCCCTGCAGCTTTGTGCCAGGCGCGCCACCCCGCATCGCCGGAGCTGTCACCCAAGAGCGGAAGCTGCCTGACCGCTTCGGGCAATCCAAGCTGCCTTACCTGCTCAGCAACTGCACGGCTGGCGGTTGGCACAGCAGGCAGGGACAGAAGAAGTTCGCTCTTATGACCCTCCCAGCCGTCAATTCCCCAGAGGATTGCCATGTCGACTTTGACCGATCTCATCATGTCGACGGAATTGATCGGTTCGATCCGCAGGCTGATACCGGGATTGGCCTCAAAAAAGCGGGTGAGCCTTGGCGACAGCCAGCGTGAAGAGAAGTAGGTCAGCGCGCCAACGGTCACGGCACCTGAGACAGTGCCACGCAGGTCTTCGATTTCACGGTCGATCTGGCTCAGGGCCGTTTGGGACACATGCCACAATCTGCGCCCTTCTTCTGTCAGTCCCAGTTTTGCGTGCGTGCGCTCGAACAGACGAAAGCCTAGCTCGGCTTCAAGCTTGTTGATTTGGTAACTGATCGACCCTTTCGACTGATGCACCTCGTCCGCCGCCTTGGTCATCGACAGAGTGCGGGCAACGGCATCAAAGATCTTGAGGGCATCATAAGAACGAAAGCGCATGAATATTGTCTAACTTTTTCGAACGACTTGTGCAAATCATTAGATTTGCGCTGAGCGCAGTTGGTCCAATATCACTAACTCAATGCGTGGCACCCATCTGTCCTTGTCGAAGATCACCCGCAGGCGTCTAACAACTCTGAACGGTGAACAATATGACAACTGACCTTTCCCACTTCCGCTTCGTCGCCAAAGCTCTCCCCAATCAGGGCGCGCGACCCCGCGAATTGGCCCGCACCATGCCGGCCCATCCGCTGAGCTACATGGAACTGCCATATGATCCCGAATACACGCTCTATAACTTGCGCCTGACGCCAGAAAAGCTGGACACGGCCACGGATGACGAGATGTATTGGGCCGTGCGCACCAATGTCATTTTCCGCCACACCGGCGAATTGCCAATCGAGATTAGCGGGCCGGATTCTGAGGCCCTGCTGAACAAGGTTTTCACCCGGAGTGTCAGCAAGGTGAAGCCGGGGCGCTGTTCCTATCAGTTTGCCTGCTATCACGACGGCGGCATGATCACCGACGGGGTGCTGTTGCGGTTGTCGCAGGACAGGTTCTGGATGGCGCAGGCCGACGGCGACCTATTCAGCTGGTACAAGGCCCACGCCGAAGGGCTAGACGTGAAAATCCACGACCCGAATGTCTGGGTAAGCCAGATTCAAGGCCCACGGTCGCTGGACTTGCTGGCTGCTGTGCTGGACGGCCCCATGCCCGATCCTTTCCGCTATTTCGACTGCGCCGAGGTTTCCATCGCGGGGCAGACCTGCTGGATTAGCCGCTCGGGCTTCACCAATGAACTGGGCTGGGAAGTCTACATGTTACCCGACACCGACATCCCCGCCATCGGTGACAAGATCATGGAGGCAGGTGCTGCCTTCGGCATTCTGCTGACCGGAACACCAGTATTCCGCGCGCGGCGGATCGAGGCAGGGTTGCTCAATGCCGGCTCGGATTTCGGGGCGGAGACGACGCCGTTTGAGGCAGGGCTTGGCGGATTTGTCGAATTTGATGATCGCGATTTTGTTGGCCGCAAAGCGCTGGAGGCATCTGACAAATCCTGCCGCACCTGGGGCATGCGGGTCACCGGCGGTGTCGCACAGCTTGGCCGCGTCATCACCATTGATGGCGAAGAGGTCGGCCGGGTCTGTTCTTCGGGCTATTCGCCCTATCAGGGCTGCGGTGTCTGCATCGTGCGCATGGATGTCCTTGCACAGGGTTCGGGCACAAAGGTGGACGTGCTTTGCGCTGATGGTTCCACCCAGAGCGGTGAGCTCTGCACCCTGCCGATGTATGATGCGGACCGCCTGATACCACGCGGCAAGCTGGTGGACATCCCCACAAGCCCAATAGCGGCGGAATAACCATGTATGACCTAGCGCTCCTCACCTCCCATGCTCCGGCCCAGTCCGACATGAAGACGCACGAGATCACCATCGGCGCATTGCTGCGCGAGGTTACTGTCGCGCGGCCTGATGCAGAGGCCCTTGTGGAAGTCAGGCAGGACGGATCGACAGGGCGGCGTTGGACTTACGCCGAACTGCTGGCCGACTCCGAGCGGCTGGCCATGGCGCTCTCCACCCGGTTTGCGCCCGGCGAGCGGGTGGTCATCTGGTCGCCCAACAGCCCCGAATGGGTCCTGATGGAATATGCCTGCGCGCTGTCCGGGCTGGTGCTGGTTACTGCGAACCCGGCCTTTCAGGCGCGGGAGTTGGCCTATGTGCTGGAACAATCCGGCGCGGTCGCCTTGTTTCTTGTCGAAGAATTTCGCGGCAACCCGATGGGCCGGATCGGGGCTGAGATGTCGGCGAATATTTCAACGGTGCGCGAAGTCACTGACATGGAAAGCACAGCGCTTTACGCACAAGGGGCGCGACCGCCTGCTGTGCCCGACGTCGCCCCGACCGATGCCGCGATGATCCAGTACACGTCCGGCACCACTGGCTTTCCCAAAGGGGCGGTGCTCAGCCATCGCGGGCTGGTCAACAATGCACGCTTCTACGCGTCCCGCTGCGGCGCGACCAAGGCGACCACCTGGGTAAACATCATGCCGATGTTTCACACCTCGGGCTGCGGTATGGTTACGCTTGGTTGCCTGCAGGCGGGGTGCCGCATGGTGCTGATCAATCTGTTTGATCCGGATGTTGTGCTTGACCGGTTGGAAGCGAACGGCGCGGACATCATCCTTGGCGTGCCGACCATGGTGGTGGCCTTGCTCGATGCACAAGAGGCGTGTCCGCGAGACCTGTCGGCCCTGAAGCTCGTCAGCTGCGGCGGCTCGATGGTGGCCCCCGAACTGGTGCGAAGGGTGCAAGTGCTGATGGGGGCAGGTTTCTCAACCCTATACGGGCAGACCGAACACAGTCCGGTGATCACACAACATCATCTGGACGACAGCATCGACGACATCTGCAACACGGCTGGCCAGGCAGTGGCGCAGACCGAGGTCTCGATCCGCAGCGTCGTTAACAATAGTGCTGTCGCCGTCGGAGAGGTCGGGGAAATCTGTGCCCGCGGCCCCTGCGTCATGCTGGAATACAACGACAACCCCAAGGCCACGTCCGAGACCGTCGACGCGATGGGTTGGCTGCACACGGGCGATCTGGGCCGGATGGATGCGCGCGGCTACGTCACCGTGACGGGACGGGTCAAGGAAATGATCATCCGGGGTGGCGAGAACCATTTTCCGGCCGAGATCGAGAACTGCCTGTTGGAACATGGCTGCGTGGTCGAGGTCGCCGTTGTCGGCCTGCCGGACCCGAAATGGGGTGAGGTCATCGGCGCGTTCATCCGCGGCACAGGACCACTCGACAAGGGCGCGCTGCATGCTCATTGCCGCGCAAACATATCCCCGCAGAAAACCCCGAATGTTTGGGTGCTGGTCGAAGACTTCCCCCTGACCGGCTCGGGAAAAATCCAGAAATTTGTTCTCCGCGATCGTTTCGTCGCCGGGGAATATTCTGAACTCTGACAGACAGGAACTGCCATGCAAGACGCATCCAAACACTATATCAACGGCCAATGGGTCGCCTCGGTCGACGGGCGCGAAATGGCGGTTGAGAACCCGTCTACTGAAGAGAAGATCGCCACGATCACTTTGGGTGGCGTCGCAGATTCTGACGCGGCCGTCGCCGCAGCCAAGGCAGCTTTCCCGGCCTGGGCGGCAACAGATCCTTTGGGCCGGATCGCCGTACTGGAACGGTTGATGGAGGTCTACAAATCGCGGGCCGAAGACATGGCACAGGCCATCAGCGTTGAGATAGGCGCACCTATTGCGCTTGCAAGAACTACACAGGTCGGTGCCGGGGCGGGGCATCTCAAGAACACCATTCGGGCGGCCAAGGCTTTCGCCTTTGAGCGTCCCCTTGGGGAGCACGCGCCCAGCGACATGATCCTTTACGAGCCGGTCGGTGTCTGCGCCCTGATCACCCCGTGGAACTGGCCGATGAACCAGGTGATGCTGAAGGTCGCCCCGGCGCTGGCGGCAGGCTGCACGGTGGTGCTGAAA
This sequence comes from Lentibacter algarum, assembly GCF_040580765.1. Lineage (GTDB taxonomy): Bacteria > Pseudomonadota > Alphaproteobacteria > Rhodobacterales > Rhodobacteraceae > Lentibacter > Lentibacter algarum. Next base: position 1,108,397 of record NZ_CP158687.1, read on the forward strand.
CCATCGGAACTGTCGCCGCTCAGCGCCATTCTGCTTGCCGAGATGATTGATGAGGCAGGTTTCTCGCCCGGTGTGTTCAATCTTGTGAACGGAGATGGCACTGGCGTTGGCACGCATCTCACCGCGCACCCGGATGTGGATATGGTCAGCTTCACCGGGTCCACCCCTGCAGGTGTCGCGATCAGCAAGGCCGCTGCGGATACCGTCAAGCGCGTCAGTCTGGAACTGGGCGGCAAGGGGGCCAACATCATCTTCGCCGATGCCGATGAAAAGGCCGTTACGCGCGGCGTGCGTCATTGTTTCAACAACTCGGGCCAGTCCTGCAACGCGCCGACCCGCATGCTGGTGGAACGCGGGGTCTATGACCAAGCCGTTGAAACCGCCCGTACGATAGCCGAGAAAACAGAGGTCGGACCAGCGGATATCGAAGGTCGCCAGATCGGGCCAGTTGTGTCGGAATTGCAGTTCAACAAGATCCAATATCTGATCAAGAGCGGCATTGACGAACACGCCACGCTGGTCGCAGGTGGCCTTGGCCGCCCTGTGGGGCTGAATCGAGGCCACTTCGTGCGCCCCACGATCTTTGCAGATGTCACGCCGGACATGACGATCTGGAAGGAAGAAATCTTTGCGCCGGTTCTTGTGATGACACCGTTTGACACCGAAGAGGAGGCCATCGCGCTTGCCAATGACACGCACTATGGTCTGACGAATTATGTTCAGACTGCCGACAAAACACGCGCTCGTCGGGTGGCGCGCGGGCTGCGGTCCGGTATGGTTGAGATGAACGGAAAATTCGGCGGTGCGGGCTCGCCTTTCGGCGGCATGAAGCAGTCGGGCAATGGCCGTGAAGGTGGTGTCTGGGGTCTTGAGGAATTCCTTGAGGTCAAGGCCGTCAGCGATTGGGAGTGAGCATGGCAAAGGTTCTGTACGAGAAAGATGGCCGGATCGGGCGGATCACCCTGAACCGACCTGAAGTGATGAATGCGATCGACGATGATCTGCCGCGCGAACTGGCGGCGGCGGTTGCAGAGGCCGACCATGATCGCGACGTACACGTGATGGTCCTGTCCGGCGCAGGAAAGGCATTTTGCGCAGGCTACGATCTGGCCCACTACGCGGCGGGCAACGGCCCCAACAAGGTGGTGCAGGACATGCCCTGGGACCCAATGCAGGATTTCCAGTTCATGTGGGCGAACACGCAGGCCTTCATGTCGCTCTTTCGGGCGATGAAGCCGGTGATCTGCAAGGTGCATGGACACGCCGTCGCGGGCGGATCAGATATTGCGCTCTGCGCAGACCTGACTGTCATGGGCGACACCGCGCAAATCGGTTATATGCCAACACGTGTCTGGGGCTGCCCGACAACGGCGATGTGGGTGCACCGACTGGGGCCGGAAAAGGCCAAGCGCATGATGTTCACGGGTGACAAGATAACCGGCGTTGAAGCCGCAGAGATGGGACTGGTGCTGAAATCCGTGCCTGACGCTCAGCTCGATGCCGAAGTCGAGGCGCTGGCCGCCCGGATGGCATCCGTGCCGATCAACCAACTGGCCATGCAGAAGATGGTGATCAACGCGGCCGTTGAAGAAAAAATCAACCAGACCCAGCGCATTGCCACAGTATTCGACGGCATCACCCGCCATTCACCCGAGGGCATGAATTTCAAAGCCCGCGTGGAGCAAGTCGGCTGGAAACAAGCGGTGCAGGAACGGGACGCCGGAACATTCGACTGGACCCGCAACAAACCCTTCGACTGATAATTCGGGTACGGCAACCGAAATCAGTGCTTCGGCTTGATTGACCAAATAGCGGTAAGGTTCCGCACAGTGTGAATGCGAGGTTGCAGATTTGCTGCGGCCTGCCGGAATGGCTGCATTCTTCTCTGCCATGCAGCGAGTAAAATTCGGCAGTGCGGCGGGGAGGCGCGCTGCGAGCGCACGCAGCGAGAAAATCGAATTCACAGGATGGGCTCTCCACGGCCATTCGCTGCAACGTGCGCCATGGTCTGCTTTAGCTCGAAAACCATAACGCCTTAGGCTTAAAATCGGGACCGCTTTCGGGACCGCTTTCCAAAAGTGAAAATAACATAAGTAATTGATATAAATACACATTATATCTGCCTTTTTGCCGTGTGGGGGCACCACTTAATCCTAAAATTTATATTATTATCAATAACTTGATTGATTAATGGATTTTTTTATCCACCCAATTATCCACCCTACGTATTTGGTTTTTGGCCAACACTTGTTCTGAATAACTTCCTGTGCAACGCGCGCCCGCATGCGCGTCAGTGTGTGCTGGTTAGCAATGAGGCTCGATGATAACGGGGCTGGTCTAATTCTTTGCCCACATTGCGCCGTACCGGTGTGCGTGTCGTACTTTTTCCCGTTTACGGAAATTCTGGCATAATGGGCGTTCACGCGCGGGCGCGCATGCGTGGAAGGGTAAACGACAACCCCTTAAGGCACCTTCTGTCGCTAAGATGACTAAATGGCGCGAACCACTCGCAATAACGGTCCTGTCAGAGGACCCGCCAGCAAAAGTGTTGCTCGCTCCAGAAACCGGTTTCTAGCAACGCTCGTAAATAGCTTGCTAGCGCTCATTTTTTGGGTTGCTATGAAGTCAGATGCTGCGAAAATTATGGGACGCAGAACCTACATCACGAAATTTGGAAGTAAGGGTGTTGGCGTACGCCTGAGCGCAAAACTGGTGGGGCATTCACATTGATATGAATGCGGAACAGTTGGCCAAAGCTGTGAGTTGAAATTGGGGTAAGGTAATGTGCCGCCGTACTTTGTCGTGCCAAGGCAAACGCCGCCCTCTGACACTGGCCTATCAGAATCTTACACCTTTTGTGTGGGGCCAGCTAACCGCTTTAGCCCTTGTGACAAAAAATCAATGGTAATCCCCCCATTTTTAATGGGGTCCGCCTGTAGAACTACGCGGCGATTTTCAGTTTCATAGCGGGTGTGATGCCGCCGATGGCCATGTTGGGCCGGTCGTTGTTGTAAGTCCAGAGCCATTCGGTTGCTTGTTCTTGGGCCTCCTCGATAGTTTCAAAGATGTTCTGATCCAGCCATTCGTGGCGCACCGTGCGATTGTAGCGCTCGATGTAGGCGTTCTGTTGCGGCTTTCCTGGCTGGATGTATTCAATGTGAATGCCACGCGTCTCAGCCCATGATTTCAGCAGCCCACTGACATATTCTGGGCCGTTATCAACGCGGATTACCTCCGGCGCGCCGCGCCATTCGATGATCTGGTTCAGGCTGCGCACAACACGCACGGCGGGTAGCGAGAAGTCCACTTCAATGCCCAGGCCCTCTCGGTTGTAATCATCCAACACATTGAGGGTCCGGAACTTTCGCCCATCCGCCAGCTGATCCTGCATAAAGTCCATCGACCATGTGTGGTTGGGGGCTTCCGGCACTGCCAGTTCATCCGGCTTGGGCCGTTTCAGCCGCTTACGCGGCCTGATACGCAGGTTCAGCTCCAACTCGCAGTAGATCCGGTACACGCGCTTGTGGTTCCATTCATAGCCTTTGACGTTGCGTAGATACAAAAAACACAACCCAAAGCCCCACGTCTTGCGATTGGCCGTCAGGCGTACCAACCAATCCGCGATCTCAGCATTCTCATCGTCAAACTTGCGCTCATAACGATAGCACGTTTCGCTGATCTCAAAGGCGCGGCACGCCAGCGCGATGCTGACCTGTTTCGTTCTCACCGCGTTTACGGCCATCTCGCGTCGCTGAGACGGCCTTACCGCTTTTTTTCAAGGGCTTCCTTCAGCAGATCATTCTGCATGCTCATCTCAGCATACATCCGCTTCAGACGACGGTTCTCAGCCTCCATCGCCTTCATTTGCGATACCATCGAAGCATCCATGCCGCCGAACTTCGCACGCCATTTGTAAAAACTCGCACTGCTCATCCCATGTTCACGGCACAGCTCAGAGACAGGCACACCGCTCTCCGCTTGCTTCAAAATACCCATGATCTGCGCGTCGCTAAATCGTCCGTTCTTCATCAAAAATCTCCTCAGATATCATGCCGAGAAAATTCTACTGTTGAACACCACTAATTTGCGGGGGGATTACCGCATGGCAACCAGGTTCTCAAACACTGGTCGTTGTTGTGCATCAGCGATTGTGCCCGATGTTAGAAGAGCGGGAAGAAACAAAGCAGTGCTGCCAAGTAAAAACTTCCGTCGAGAGAGTGCGGGTTCCATAAAGTACCTTCCAGATTTCAGTCGGTTTGTTTCGTTGACATACTACATGGGGATTCCAGTTGGTGGAGGGTCAAGTGCGACAAAATCGGCCATCTTCTGTAAAGCGATACCGAAGACCTACGACGCAGGCGCGCCCTAATAAGGCACGTATGCGTACGTCGCTTTCTCTCAAGCTGCGAGGCTCGTGTTCACTGTTCAAAGGATGTATGACGCCAAGGGGCCCAGTGTTTGGAGAATTAGCACTAGCGTGATTACTGGCTCTTAAAAAACCTAAGGGAATATGTCGATAGGTGTTCCATCACGAACCATTGCGTAAATCTCTTCAATTTCCCAATTTGTGACAGCGATGCAACCTGCAGTCCAGTCAGGTTTGATAGGGTCAATACCGGGTCTTTGCGCGCCATGGATAAAGATCTCACCACCTGGCTTGCGGCCTCGTTCTTTTGCATACGCTATGTCCGCCTCGTTGGGATAGGAAATTCCAACTGAAAGATGGAACAAGCTATTAGGATTACGTTTGTCGATGGTGTAGGCACCCTCAGGTGTTTTCCCGTCGCCTTCAAACTGTTTGTGTCCGACTGGTGCAAAACCCAAGTCAAAATCATAAGACTTCAGGACCTTCGAGTTATTGTAGAGATAGAGCTTTCGTTGGCCTTTGAACATCTGCAAGCGGGTAACTTCGGGGCCGTCATATTTGCGAAATTTATTTGCGCAAGCTGACAAAAAAGTAGCCAATGAACCAAATAGGAATAGGCGCCGCGTTGACCCAAAATTAGTTCTCATGCCTTGTTCCTTAACATTTATTTCTATTCAATTTGTGCAATTATATTTGACCTGTATTTATAGGTAGAGCGGATTGTTAGTCTTGGCCAGTCACCAGGCTTGCGGTGGGGCCTCGTTTCCATATTGCGGCTACGATTAAAGGAATGGATGTAATAAAGCCAAGCCCCAGTATGATCCACTCGGCTTTACCGAAGCCTCCCGACATTGCCTCTGCACCGAAATGCGCCAATAGAAAACTGGCAGGCAAAATGCCTGCCAGAGTAGCGACGAGAAAACGCCATAGGTGTAGCGAACTGAGCCCAGCGGCATAGCTCATTGCATCGAACGAGATGAAGGGTAAAAGCCGCGAACCGAAGACTGCCAGCATGAGGAAATTTTGCGATCCAAGAAAGTTAAATTTGGGCTTTCCGCTCAGCCAAAGTTCCACGTAGGAACGACCGAGGTTTCTAGCGATGATAAAGGCTGTAAGCGCACCCAATTCAGAGCCAATTGCAACATAAATTGCACCATAGAAGTGCCCAAAGGCAGCACCACTTACCAGAGCAATTGGTGCGCTTGGTATTGGACTGGCAACGATAGAGGCCGTCATTAGGGCGACTATTAAGAACGGGCCCCATGGGCCGGCAAAGGCGATCCAACGCTCAATCATTGCGCGGTCTACGGTGGGGAAGCAACCAAGCAACCAAGCAAGAAACAATATACTTGCGCCTAAAGCGACGGTGACAAAAAGAAAACGACGCCGATCTGTTTTCATCTAAAATTCCAAAAGTATGCGGCTACGCGTTTGCAGGATGCCATCGTGACCTAAATGTCTACGATTAAACGTTCGGTGTTTCATTCACACCAATTGCGAAGGTAGGTCTGATAAAGCGGCATCTATCTCTAAAATAGGCAGTCCAGAGGCGATCCATCCAGGCCCGCGAGCAGATCCAAGCATACCTTCCGAGACGTCGATGAAACCGCTATAATTTGCTTGGCGAAGGCTTCGCATCACGCTTCCTGATCGGCCACCTGTTGCACAAATCAGGGCAATAGGCCGACCGTCTGCCAACGTGCGTGCTGCGAATAAGCGCTCCGAAAACCGAGCGTCGTGCAGGCTGATTGGCCAAGCTTTTTCAGCAACACCGGTTTTTGTCCACTCCCCCTGAGATCGAATATCAATCATCCTGATCAGGTCAGTTTGCAGCGCGTCATGAGCGTCTCCAACCGACCATATTTCGTAGGTTTGAGCGGCAAGCAATGTTGGAGTAGCGGCCATCGCCGCTAGCGATAAAAGTGCAGCGCGCCTACTTACTTGCGCTGCACTGTTTTCACTAGGTCTATTTCTTGTCGTCGCCATGATGCTCTTTCGTCGAGGAATCCATACCTGCGCCGTTGCTCATTTTAGCCATGCGCCCACCGGCAGCCATCATTTCTCCGGAGGAAACTTGCCCGTCGCCATTTGCGTCTAGATGCTGAAAGCGGTCAACCATCCGACTTTGCATTGCGGATTTATGTAAGGCTTCAAATTCCTCAAGGTTCAAATTTCCGTCTTTGTCGGCGTCAAATTCTTTGAGTTTGGCATCCAAGTCCATGCTGCCGTCTATTCTGGCCTTTTGCCGCATCATACCCATCATGTCACTATCCATCATACCCATCATGTCAATGCTGCCATTTGCGCCGCCCCCCATGTGGTCCATGTCACCGCCCATTTTGCCCTTCATGTGCATTTGCATCATCTGTTTCATCATGGACATCATGTCGCCGTTCATCATGTCCATACCGCCCTTATCGGAATTCGACCCCATCCGAGAGTGATCCATCTTGGGAGTATCGACCATCGAAGATTCGGCCGTTGTATCCGCTTCGGAGTTATCGTTTTGCTTGTGCCCCGTGTCTGCGAACGCTTGGAGTGTGAAGCCTGCTGAAATCAGGACACCCAACAACAAGATTTTCTTATTAGACATTTTTAGCCCTTTCCATTTGCTCTCTTAGATATTGCGATGTGCGAGCTCTGGGTAAAGGCTTTGACAGGCGCTGAATTGTAAGGAAATGTCACGGCGCTTGATACATTTGGTGACAAACCAGCCCCTAACAGCACGTCCTTTTGCTTGATATGGGAAATGGACGCTAACCAAGAGGCAAAACCTGATGACACCTGAAATCGGCCACTTTGCTTTGGCATTAGCACTTGCGATGGCGATTGTTCAAAGCGTGCTTCCTATTTGGGGTGCTAGTCGTGGCAATGTGCTTTGGATGCAATCCGCGCGCTGGTCTTCCCTAGGTCAGGTGATTTTCGTCGCCATCGGATTTGGCGCATTGATGCAGGCTTTTGTAACCAGTGACTTTACCGTCAAAAACGTTGTTAACAATTCGCATTCGTTGAAACCGTTGCTGTTTAAAGTAGCAGGCACATGGGGTAGCCATGAAGGATCGCTTTTGCTGTGGGTTCTGATTTTGACCGTCTTTGGAGCTGCGGTATCCGTTTTTGGAGCCAACATTCCTGAAACGTTGAAGGCGCGAACCTTGTCTGTTCAGGCATGGATCAGCGTAGGCTTCATCACCTTCATGTTGTTCACTTCAAATCCGTTTGATCGGGTTTTTCCACCTCCGATGGATGGCCAAGACCTGAACCCATTGCTGCAAGACGTTGGCTTGGCGATGCATCCTCCGCTTTTGTATATTGGATATGTCGGCTTTTCGATCGTATTTGCGTTTGCTGTGGCCGCACTGATTGAAGGAAGGGTTGACGCCGCTTGGGCAAGGTGGGTGCGCCCCTGGACGCTTGCAGCGTGGATGAGTTTGACCGCAGGCATCGCGCTGGGTTCTTGGTGGGCTTATTATGAACTTGGCTGGGGTGGCTGGTGGTTCTGGGATCCGGTCGAAAACGTGAGCTTCATGCCGTGGCTCATGGGAACGGCGCTTCTGCATTCTGCAATCGTTACAGAAAAAAGAGGTGCGTTCAAAAGTTGGACAATTCTGCTCGCAATTTTGACCTTCTCGTTATCGCTTCTGGGAACGTTTATTGTTAGATCAGGCTTGCTGACTTCTGTTCATGCATTTGCCGTCGATCCGGAGCGCGGGATGTATATTTTGGGCTTGCTCGCAGTTTCTATCGGTGGCTCGCTTGCGCTGTTCGCTTGGCGCGCTCCGATGTTGGAGGCGGGGGGATTGTTCAAACCGATCAGCCGCGAAGCGGGTTTATTGGTCAACAACCTAATTCTTGCGACAGCAACCGGTGTGGTATTGTTAGGTACACTTTATCCCCTTTTCTACGAGGCTTTGACGGGCGGAGAGAAACTGTCCGTCGGGCCACCCTTCTTCAATTCTGCATTCATACCGTTGATGTTGCCCTTGGTTTTCGTAATGGGACTTGGGCCATATCTTTCGTGGAAGCGCGCAGACTTAGCGGGCGTCCTCCAGCGCCTGCGGTTTGTCGCGGTTCTATCAGTGCTAGCAACGTTGGCCGTTTGGTTTTTGACCGAAGGTGGTCCTGTTCTTGGTTATCTTTCAGTATTGCTTGCGATATGGCTTTTCGCCGCAACAGTCCGGGAATGGGCGATGCGTGTTCGATTGTTCGAAGTCCCGTTTCCAGAGTCACGCCGACGCATTCGTAACCTGCCGCGTTCCTCGCACGGAATGTCCATGGCGCATGCTGGCTTGGCCGTTGCTATGTTCGGTTTCATTGGGTCGAGTGTTTGGAAAACAGAAGAGGTTGTTTTTGTTAAGCCAGGAAGTGAAATTTCTATTTCTGGTTTCGACGTTACTTTTGAAGGTGTCGAACGCGCGCGGGGCCCCAACTACTTTGCAGACCGTGGCAGTTTGACAGTCCGGCGCGACGACAAGTTTATCACGCAACTTTATCCTGAACGGCGCACATACCCTGTTGCGCAAAGTTCGACGACAGAAAGTGATATTCGCACAACATTTGCGGGTGATCTCTATACATCTATCGCAAACCCCGCATCCGAAGAAGCGGGAGCAGAAGGGGCGTGGACACTTCGCATTCTCTACGAACCATTGGTAGTGTTCATCTGGATAGGCACAACGATGCTGGTTCTGGGAGGCGGGTTGTCGCTTTCTGATCGCCGCCTACGCATTGGGGCTCCACGGCGCAAAGCACCAGAACCAATAATCTCCCCGGCGGAATAATATGAAACGTGCATTTGCAATTGTCCCACTTCTCGTTGCGGGTATTTTTGGTGGCTTCTTTTTGTGGGGCCTCAATCCTGAACGTGATCCTAACGGTATTCCTTCCGTTTTGATTTCCCAGCCTGTCCCTAAATTCAAGTTGGAGCCTGTTGAGGGACTTGAAACTTTGGGACTTTCAAAGGCGGATTTGACTGACAATTCTGGACCAGTCATCGTGAATGTCTTCGCATCGTGGTGTGTACCATGCCGCGCAGAGCACGAAGTTCTGACGAAACTGGTGGAACGTGATGGTCAACGGCTTTTTGGGATCAACTACAAGGACAAGCCCAAAGACGCTGTTCGTTGGCTCGAACAGCTTGGCAATCCATATGAGCGGATTGGCTCGGATATCACAGGTCGCGCAGGCATTGAATGGGGGATCTCGGGGGTTCCAGAAACGTTTATTGTCGGATCGGATGGGACTGTACTTTATCGCTATGTTGGCCCTGTTGTAGGCGAAGCCGCTATCGCGAAATTCAGGGCAGCTCTCGTTCAAGCAGGGACGCTAAAAGGGGCTTCAGGCGAATGAGATATCTGATTGTAGTGTTCTTCTTGATCGCCCCATTTTTGGCGCAGGCAGTCGAGCCAGATGAAATCTTGCAAGACTCCGCATTGGAATTGCGTGCACGAGAAATTTCAAGGGATCTTCGCTGCGTTGTTTGTCAGAACGAAGATATTGATAGCTCAAACGCGGGTGTCGCACGTGATCTTCGCATTATTGTTCGCGAAAAACTTGTCGCAGGCGACTCGGATCAAGATGTTCTTGATTATGTGCAGGCAAAATATGGCGACTATGTCTTGATGAGTCCCCCTTTGAACACGCGAACGTTAGCACTCTGGTTTGCCCCTCCGATCTTGGCGTTTATTGCGTTTATTGTTGGGTTTTTCGTCCTAAGGGGCGCCGGACGTTCGCGTGCTACCAACGATCTTAGCGAAGAAGATGAAGCCGAAGTCTCGCGCTTTATCGAGGCACACAAGTCAGAGGATCAATCATGATTTGGGCTTTTTTCATCCTGCTCGGGTTAGCAGCGGTTATTTTGATGAGCATGCCACTTTTGCGTTACAAAGGATCGATGGTGACGTCGTCCCAAGCAACGCCAGCCATTCTTCTGGATCAACTGGGTGAAATTGCGCGTGATCTTGAGCGCGGAATTATTTCGGAGGCAGAAGCAAAGGCGGCTGAGCGTGAAATAAAGCGACGGATCTTGCAGGAGTCCCGTAGAGCGAAAGTGGCTTCGTCTCGCACGACTAAAGAAGGTCGCAAAACACTCCTTTTCAGTATTGTCTTGGTCCCGACCTTGGCGATCGGATACTACGCTTATATGGGGTCACCTGAAATTTCAGGAATTGCCTATGCTGAACGTACTGCGGAAAGAGAAGAAGCGGCGAAGATTGATGAACTCGCCACTAAACTCTTTAACCAGCTGTCAAATGACTCCAAAGGCGGACAATCAGAGGGTTGGATGCTCTTGGGAGAGACCTATTCGAAAATGGGTCAGTATGAAGCAGCCGCCAATGCCTTCGCGATTGTATCAAAGCGTCCAGAAGCAAGTTCAGGCGTATTTTCGATGCTCGGAGAAGTATTGATCTTTGCTGAGCAAGGTATTGTTACTCCGCCAGCTGAAGCCGCAATTGACAAAGCGCTTGCTTTGGATCCGAACAACCCCGCAGGAATTTATTACAAAGCGGTATCGTTGTCTCAATCAGGAGCGTCTGAGCAAGCCTATGATTTGCTGGTTTCGACGCTGAACAATTTGGACGGCTTCTATCCTTGGATGGAAACATTTGTGATTGAGGCAAATAGGATTGGCAGCGAAATTAATAAGGCTCGGATCTCTCTCGCGAGTTTTGCACCGATGATGTCTGCTCCGGGTCCAACAGGTGAAGATATTGCGAATGCTGAAAGCATGACAGATGAGGATCGTCAGGCGTTTATCCGATCAATGGTCGAGCGTTTGGCAACGCGCCTTGAAGTCGAGCCAGAGGATTTGGATGGCTGGATGCGACTTGGGAACGCTTACACGGTCTTGGGCGAGACTGATTTGGCTGTTAGCGCGCTTGAGCAGGCGCAAAAGCTGTTGGCCAATGCGCCTACTGATGATCCGCGCCTACAAGGTGTGAAGAGAGCGCTGGAAGACCTAAAAACTAAATTTTAGATTGAATTACCGAATGCAAAACCGGTTCGCCCGTCATCACATTCGATTTTTTGAAGCGTGCTGTCTGGGTAATCTACAAGGCGGCACCCATTTGGCATTGTCTTGGATTGACTGGAAATGTGTGTGCCTAGCGCAGATTTAAAACTGCAAAACTTGCTACTTTCAGCGCAGCCCGCAGTGGTCAAAAGCACAGTGCCTAGCATGGCTAGTCTTGGTTTAGACGTCACCTTAGCGCGCAATTTCTGACACTTGCACTTGATCGAAACCCGTTTCAGCAGCTTTTGCAGAAGCGGTTTTGTCTTTGCTTCCATGGCAAGATTTGTCCATCATTTTGAACATAACCACGTGAATCCCGACGCATAGGGCAATAGGAACAAAGAGGCCCAAGTTCGCCCAAAGCCCCACGATGCTTCCACCTGCCAAAAAGAAAAGCGCAATCGGCAGCAGCATAACTGTGCAGCAAATTACCATTCCATAGTGCATCAGCTTTGAGGGCGCAGTTGGTTTGGGATTACTTGATTTTGACATTGGAATCTCGTCTTTTTCGCGGGGACTTCTCTCTTATCACACTATCAGCGATCCAAAGGTCAAGATTACATTTTGGTAAATATTGTTACTGGATTCATTTGTCATAGTAGTGTCCAAAAGTCCTGTGACTTTTTGCGAGGATCCCAGGCCATGTTGACCAGACGCCATTTTGTTATTTCGACGGGTGCGCTGTTCTCCGCACCCTTACCCACCAGTCTTTTGGCGGCCCCCACATCTGATAAATCGATGTGGGATATCTGGGATGCGCAGGTGACGCCACCCAATTACGATGCTGCCACATCAAACCCATGGGGTCTGCATCGGCGCTTTTTGCCACAGCGCGTGGAAGCGAACACAGGACTCGTTCCGGGAGATATCCATGTCGATGCGGTTGCAAGATATCTTTATCATATTGGGACTGATGGTACCGCTATGCGCTATGGCGTAGCGATTGCACGTGGCAATCTTTATGAGCCGGGCACCTATGACATCCGCTGGAAGACAAAATGGCCAACTTGGACGCCGACAGCGGCGATGGTTGAACGCGATCCAAATCTCTATGGCAATCTTGCCGAAGGCGTGGACGCGGGTCCAAAAAATCCATTGGGGTCTCGGGCTCTCTATTTATTTGTAGGCAATCGCGATACGTACCTTCGCATTCACGGTTCCCCAAACCCAGAGTCGATCGGTGGTCGTGCAAGTTCGGGATGTGTACGCATGGTGATGGCGCATATTAATGGTCTTTATGAACACGTAAATGCAGGATCCACTGCATTTCTCTACGCTGCGGAAAAGGGCGTTACCGCTCAAAGCTAATGTTGGGCTAAGGTACGGTTTTTGGAGTTTGAAGCTCTACTGTGCTCCTTCAAACAGCAGGCGCGCGGCATTTGAAAGGAACGTCACAGCTAGCAATGTCGAAGCGCAAGTGCTTATCGATAGCGCATGGGCACGCCATTTTTGTGCACTTTTGCGCGGGGCAAGCACGGCAATGTACAATGCGTAGGAACCCACCAAAGTACCATACAAATATACACTAGAGATGTTTTCAAATGCATAGGCGCGCTGAAGCGTTGGTCCGACAACTTGAAGAGCGGTTAAGCGATCTCCGCCGAAAGAACCGAACAGATCTGCGGATATGACGTAAACCAAGGCATGCAGAGCGATAAACAAGATAGCGCGAATGCATCCGTCCAAAAATAGATAGCAAACAGGGTGTTGTCTAAGGCGCGTTTGAAGCGCTTTAGCCGAGAAAAACCCTATGTAGTTGATCACGAAAACGACGAGAACACCGTTCGATAGAACTTGGCGATTAAAACGGATGAACGCCGTGGCATTTGTCGCCAATATGGTAAGAAAGCCTGACGAGAGCAGAATGAAAATCAATAGAAGTGGAAGAATACTGAAACAGCTAAGCAGTAAGATGTTCCTAAAGAACCGTGAAAACGGAATTTCTGGATTAAAGTGACTTTCGAGTCCTTGTGCGCAGAGATATTGAAACTTTGATAAGTTCATTTCAGGTTCCCTTTTTCGGTCTTTATACCTTAAAAGCTCTACGCAGATTTATCGAGCAAAGTTCAGAGTGTTGTCTGTTACATTTGGCTACAAACGTGGGATGGGACTTTTTGCCTACGTCTAGTAGTAAGTAAAAATGACTGAAATGCCCCATATCTTGGTCGTCGATGACCACCCAGAAATTCGAAAGTCCGTTTCTAGCTTTCTGGAGCGGAACGGGATGAAAACGTCGAGCGCTGAAAATGCTGCTGATATGGATGCAAAACTTGCGCGGTCGCAGTTTGACTTGATTGTTTTGGATATAATGATGCCCGGTGAAGACGGCCTTAGCGCGTGCAAACGTCTAAGCCGAGAAAGCAACACACCGATCTTAATGCTCACAGCTCTTGGGGACGCCGACGATCGTATCTCAGGGCTTGATTCAGGGGCGGACGACTACCTCGCAAAGCCTTTCAATCCACGAGAATTGGTCGCGCGGATAAATGCAATTCTGCGCCGAACGCAGAAACTGCCTCAGATAGAAGCATTAGCGGGCAAAACGGTCCGATTTGCGCATCTTGAATTAGATTATGATGGACGTAATCTTAAAGACGCAGATGGGCGGAGAACTCAACTAACCTATGGGGAATTGAAGCTGTTATCGCTTTTACTTGAACGTCCTAGAATGGTGCTAAGCCGTGATGAGCTTTTGGAAATGAGCACTGGACGTACAGCGGGCCCTCTAGATCGAACAATTGACAATCAAATAAGTAGATTGCGGCGCAAGATCGAGCAAGACGTTCTCCGGCCGAGTATCATCGCAACCGTGCGTCATGGCGGTTACAGTTTATCCTGCGATGTTGAGGTGCTATCTTGAAGGCACTTGGTTGGCGATTGCAAACACAGATCGGGCTTTTGCTACTTGGCGTATTAGTTGTGGCTCAAGCGCTAAGCCTTTGGTTGTTTGTGGATGAGCGGGCATTGGCAATCCAAGCGGCAATAGGGGCAGAGGCAGCCGGGCGCGCCGCCAATGTCGCACTTTTAGTTGAAGATGTTTCACCTGACATACAGAGACAAATCATCCAAGCAGCCACATCTCCGCTTGTTAGTTTCGAACTGTCCGATGAACCTAAAGTCCTGCATGAGCATCCTAGCGAGGGGGCTGCTGTTAAGGCGCGCATCAGGGCGTTGATGGGGGAGTTGTATAGCCGCGATATACGCGTTGAGGTGCATGAAATTGAACAGGGACTGTTACCTCTGCCAAACCTTTCACATGAAATGGCCGAAATCCATACCGAAATGATGCAGGGCAGCTTGGCAGCGATCGAGATGGAAATATCAATCGCATTGGCAGGTGGAACCTGGCTCAATGTTGCCACCCGATTTGAACGACCGCCTCTTCAGTGGTCACGAGCCTCAAATATGACTTTTGGCATCACAGCTGCTTTTCTACTCATAACCAGCTTTTGGTTCCTTCTTACGCGCTTGACCGGCCCATTGAATACACTGGCACAGGCATCAGAGCGGTTTGGTCGGGGAGAGAGAGAAGCGCCCTTACGGATTGTCGGACCGAAAGAAGTTCGCGATCTGACAATCGCCTTCAACACAATGCAATATCGCCTCACGCGGTTTGTATCTGATCGCACACAAATGCTGGCGGCGCTCGCGCATGATTTGCGTTCTCCGTTAACAGCAATACGGGTACGTTCTGAAATGGTTGAAGACGCTGAAACCCGTGCGTCCCTCATAAGCTCGGGCGAAGAAATGCAGCAAATGGTTGAAGCGACATTGGACTTCGCCAAAGGAGTTGGTCAGCATGAAGAGATTCAACCGATTGACCTGAAAGAAATACTGACCGGGATTAAGGCAGATGATTATTATCTAACCAACGATCAATCACTTGTGTTGCCGGTGAAGCCGAGCGCAATTCGACGTGCGTTTCGCAATTTAATCGAGAACGCTATTCGGTACGGAAGCGAAGCACATGTTTCATGGAAAATAGTTGATTGCTATGTTGAAATTTACATTGATGATAAAGGGCAAGGCATTCCTGAAGCGGACCTTGAAGCGGTGTTTAGCCCCTACGTTCGGCTCGAAACATCGCGCTCGCTTGATACGGGTGGGCATGGGTTGGGTCTGTCAATCGCGCGGAGCATAGTTTTAGAACATGGCGGAACGATAAGCTTATTCAACCGCCTAGAAGGCGGTTTGCGTGCGCACGTAAGGTTGCCACTAGACTGATTGCGTTAGCCTTAAAAAAATTGGCCTAGTATAGGAGGAGATATGTAATGGGTAATAGAAATTTAGGACAGCAGATATGAACAGACGTCAATTTGTAGCAGCCTCGACAGCCTTTGTTGCGACTGTAAATCAAGCAGATGCACATAGTACAAAAACGCATGATGGGTGGGTTAAGACGCCGAACTTACCACCCGAATTTTTGCCTAAAGTGGTTGATCTACCGGGTGGTTTCGCACCGGGAGAAATACACGTCGACCCTAGCCAGTTCGCACTATTTTGGACGCTGCCAGAGGGGCGTGCTTTGCGCTATATTGTTGGAATAGGACGAAAGGGCTTGTATGAGGCGGGTGAGTTTTATGTCGCAGCAAAACGTGAATGGCCACGTTGGACCCCTACGCCATCGATGATCAAACGCAATCCAAAGAAATATAAGAAGTTTGCGAAGGGCGTACCCGGTGGCTTGAAGAACCCCGGGCACTTTATTTGTATCAACCGGGCCGTGGCGATACCTATTTGCGGATCCATGGCACACCAAATCCCGACACTATTGGACAGCGCGTTTCGAATGGGTGCGCGCGGTTAACCAATGATCAGATCATAGATTTTTATGAGAAAGTGCCGCTTCAGACACGCGTAGTTTTGAACCCAATTGTAACTTGAAGATTAAAGTGGGTAGCCACGTCGATCAGATGCAGGGCTACAATTCATTACATTTGAAATCTGGCAAAGGCCGTTCAAAACCGCGAAATAAGATGAGGAGAAAAGCAGTAAGAGTCAGTTAAAGGCTCAAACCGAAAGGCAAAAGTATGAAAAATGGTTTGAAGGCAGCATCGCGTCGCAAAGTGTTGAGCGGACTTAGTGCTACGATTTTGTTCGCCCCGACCTATCTGCGTGCGCAGGAGCAGGGCGGTGTTCGTCGCAATTCATCTTCGTTTCGCATACATGATTGGCAGGATCATTTCGATAAAATTGGAAAAGGAATCTTGCTTTCTGATACTGTGACGATGGTCCTACAGCATTGGACACCTGATGGGGAAATGCGAATTTATCCAACTTCGGTACCTTTGACCGAAGACCTTACAAGGCGCGGGTATACGGAAGTGGTAGAGAAGCGCGTCAACCCAGGCTGGACCCCGACACCTTCTATGCGCGAACGCGATCCTGAGTTGCCCATCCATGTCAAAGGTGGTGATCCGAAAAATCCACTTGGTTCGCGCGCGCTGTATTTATCTTGGCAGTTCTACCGAATTCATGGAACGGCAGACACTCGTAAGATCGGTCGTAAGTCCTCGAGCGGTTGCATTGGTCTTTACAATGAACACGTCGAGGAGGTGTTTGAACGCTCTCCCGTCGGAACTCAGGTAAAGCTAATATAATGTCCAAATCAGGTATCTTCATCGTTGCATTGCTCATCCTTGGAGGCGGAACATTTATTTGGCAGCAAACAGCACCGGCGGTTCCAGCCGGACACTCGATGACCCCGCCGGATTTGTCAAACGTTGGTGAGGGGAAGCCAATTGCGAATGTGATTGTTCCTGCCGAATTTTCTGAAAATGCAAAAATTGGTAAGCGTGTCTTCGCAGCCAAATGCTCGGAATGTCACGGCAAGAATGCGGCTGGACAAAATGGTGTTGCCCCGCCCCTAGTTCACAAGATTTACGAGCCAAGTCATCATGGTGATGGCGCATTTCTAGTTGCAGCAAAAAATGGTGTCAGATCACATCACTGGAAGTTTGGGAATATGCCACCGGTCGAAGGTTTGACGGACGGCGATTTGAAAATGGTTGTCGCATATGTACGCGAACTTCAACGCGCCAATGGCATCAAATAACTAAAGGACTAACTCAATGGCTAAGAAAATCCTTATCCCTTCTGTCTTAATTGCGTTTATCGGCGTTGCTGCAATGGCGCATAACGGAGCTACAGGCATTGTAAAAGAACGCATGGACGGCATGTCTGCAATGGGCAAAGCCGTTAAAGCCCTAACGCCGATAATGCGTGGAGCCGTAGAATATGACGCTGACAAAGTTCGCAGCGCTGCTGACGTTATGATCAAGCACGCGGGCGAGCAAATGATATCTCTGTTTCCAGAGGGCACAGGTGGAATGCCATCCTCTGCCTTGCCAGCGGTATGGGATAATTGGGAAGAATTTTCCAAAATTTCAAATGAACTCAAAGCCTATGCTGAAGGCATGAAGATTGCGGCTGGCAACGGTCTTGCAGAGGATGCTGTAGAGCAAGACGACGCAATGATGGGCGGATCGAATGACACGATGATGGGTGAAACCTCAGAGGATACTATGGGAGGTGGCACCATGGGTGCTGAGACCATGATTACGGCCGAGATGTTCGCAACAATGCCGGTAGACACGGCGTTTGCGTCTGTTGCGCAAACGTGTTCGGCATGTCATCAGAAATTCCGCGCGAAAGAAAATTAAGCTAATGCGGTTCTGGAAATGGGCGCTAGCAACAACTGCAATCTCTGGAATAGCCGTGATTGGCGCGCTTGTTGTGTGGCCAATCGGGCAGGATGTTGCCCCGATCACGTTAGCGGGTGATGTCAAAAAAGGCGGCTACCTTGCACGGGCAAGTGGCTGCATCGCCTGTCACACCAATTTTGAAGGCGGTGGAAAGCCTTTAGCTGGCGGGGTCAAATTGGATACCCCCTTTGGCGCGCTCTATTCCGCGAACCTGACAAGTGATCCCGAATTGGGTATTGGCGGTTGGACTGTTGAAGAATTTGCTAAAGCGGTTCGCCAAGGCATTTCGCCTGAAGGGGAGCCGTATTATCCGGCATTCACCTATCCGTTTTATGCAAACTTTAGTGACCAAGACATCGCTGATCTGTATGCAGCGTTTCAAACTGTAAAGGCTGTGCCAGAAGCGGCACCAGCTAACGAAATGCCGTTTCCGTTTAATCAACGGTGGGGCCTTAAAGTCTGGCGCGCAGCCTTCCTTAAGCAACCAGCTACGGACCCAATTTCCGGTCAAGATCCCGAATGGAACCGCGGTCGTGAATTGGTCGGAGGCGCGACGCATTGCGCAGCTTGCCACACGCCCCGTAACCTTATCGGGGCGCGAAAGAGCGCTGATGAGCATTTTGCGGGCAATCCGTCTTTGCCCGGCGGCAGTAAAGCTCCTGCTATTGATTATAACACCCTGCGAAAGCGCGATTGGACAGTGGATTCGCTGGCCTATGCTTTGAAGACTGGAATTATGCCCGACGGCGATACTTTTGGCGGTTCGATGAACGAAGTTGTCCAGCAGGGCACACGTTTTCTAACAAATGAAGATCGTCGCGCAATGGCAGTGTATTTGATGGACGATCACAGCGGAGGATGACCAATTTTTTGAATATCCGCTAACACGAAATTTGATAGGATTAAGAGCACGATGCATCTAACACGACGCCACTTTCTGATGAGTTCCGCAGGGGCTGTTTTTGCGTGTCCCTCGTTTGCGCAAACCGCAAGTAAACCGCAGGTTTTGAAAGCGAGCGTCGCTGACGTTCAATTGCTGCCAGAGGGTTACGGACAAACCTCAATTTGGGGATATGAAGGCAGCACGCCGGGTCCAGAAATTCGAGTTGTTAAAGGTGCCCGCGTTCAGCGAACGCTCTTGAATGAAGTGCCTGATCCGACGTCTGTGCATTGGCACGGCATCAGGATTGATAATGCAATGGACGGAGTCTCTGGCCTGACACAGGCCGCGGTTAAAACGGGCGATACGTTCGAGTACGATTTTGTTGCGCCCGATGCTGGTACTTTTTGGTATCACGCGCACAATCGCTCCTATGAACAAGTCGCACGCGGCTTGTCCGGGCCGCTTATCGTTGAAGAACCGGAAGCAATCGACATAGATCGCGAAGAGGTTCTGGTTTTGGACGATTGGCTCATAAACCCCGAGACGTCTCAGATCGATAGCGATTTTGAAGCTGGTGGCGACAAAAGCCACGGCGGTAGAATTGGCAATTACATAACTACAAACGGAAAATATAACCTGACCTTGAGCGCGCGTAAAAACGAACGTTACAGATTGCGATTGATCAATGCCTCAAATGCTCGAATTTTGCCGCTACAACTTGAAGGTTTCGATGGGTGGATCGTTGCGTTGGATGGAATGCCGCTTACAACACCAAAACCCGTGACTGAAACGATTGTGCTAGCGCCTGCGCAAAGAATTGATTTGATTGTTGATGTGACTGCTGAGGTTGGGGAGACCGCACACGTGCAGCGTTTGGATCGTAGTGATGTAGCGAGCCAAGTAGCTTTTGACGTGAAATCAAGTGCAGCGACAAGCAAGCGTGGCACACCAAAACCACTGACACCGAATGAAACACCAACGGTGGATCTAAGTAGCGCCAAACCCTTTGTTCTGAAAATGGAAGGCGGCGCGATGAGTGGATTGCGTTCAGCTACGCTGGGCGGCGTAAAAAGATCAATGGGTGAAATCGTTGAGGCTGGCCAATTTTGGGCCTTCAACGGCGCTGCAGATGGTATGGATGGACCGCCATTGGCTGAGTTGAGCCAAGGCGAGCACGCACGCATTATGATCAAAAACGAGACGTCTTTCGCCCATGCTATGCACCTTCACGGAATGCATTTTAACGAGGTGAATCCTGATGGAACGCTGGGTCTTCTTCGCGATACCACGCTTGTTGAACGTGGTGAGGAACGCGAAATTGCGTTTGTCGCGGATAACCCGGGCAAGTGGCTTTTCCACTGTCATATGTTGGCACATGCCGCGTCTGGTATGACCACGCGAATTTTAGTCTCATGAAGAAAAATCTTTTTGCTGTTAATAGTGCTGCGATCTTGGCCTTTGCCCTTGGTAGTTTGTTTGTTTGGGCAAACGGATCTGAAGCAATAGCGTCACAGACAGAAAATTCTGCGGATTTGGGCATCGGCCAAACGCTCTATTTAGAAAACTGTGCATCTTGTCATGGAGTTGATCTAGAGGGTCAAGAAAATTGGCGAAGTGCGGGGGATGATGGAGTATTACCCGCGCCGCCACACGATAAAACCGGTCATACGTGGCATCATCCGGATAGTTTGCTTTTCAACTACACGAAGCTTGGCGGAAAAGAATTGCTTGCTGAGCAAGGAATTGAGTTCAACAGCGGAATGCCAGCTTTTGGTGACGTGTTGAGTGATCCAGAAATTCTGAATGTTATCGCGTACATCAAATCGACGTGGCCAGAACGCCAACGCGAAATTCAGGCGTCGCGAACACAAGCCGACATAAAATCTAAAGGGACATCAAAATGAAGCTACTTTTAGCAAGCACCGCGCTATTTCTACTACCTCTGGCATCGTTTGCTGACAGTCTCAGTGAGGAGCGGGTAAAAGAACTGGTTCTTGAGGCTATCCGGGAAAATCCAGGCATTGTTATTGAAGCTATTCAGATGATTGAAGAACGACAAGAAGCAGCCAAAGCATTTGAAGCGAAGCAGATATTGACATCCAACCGTGATGCACTTGAACGCGATCCTAATGCACCCGTCCTTGGCAACCCCAACGGCGATGTCACTGTCGTTGAGTTTTTCGACTACAATTGTCCGTACTGCAAGCGCGTGAAGCCCCATATGGAAGCGCTCTTGGCCGCAGACAAAAATGTCCGGGTTGTCTATCGGGAATGGCCGATTTTGGGAGAAGGGTCTGTGTTTGCAGCGCGTGCTGCTTTGGCATCACGTGAACAGGGCAAATACGATGAGTTTCATTGGGCAATGATGGAGATGAAAGGTCGTGTAGGTGAGGCGAACGTAATGCAAGCTGCGGAAAAACTGGGTATCGACACGGCACAATTACGCAGCGACATGGACTCCCCAAAAATCAACGAGCATATCGAAACATCGATGCGCCTGGCACGTTCGCTCGGATTTAATGGAACGCCGTCTTTCGTAATCGGAGAGGCCTTGGCGCCCGGCCTGATTGAAGCTGACCAAATGATCGAGTTGGTCAATCAGGCGCGGGCCGCTAACTAAGCCAATTTGGCATCATATCCCGCATCAGAAATTGCCTGAAGTACATCTACGGCAGGCAATTTACTGTCAACGGAAACGGTACGTGTCTCAAGGTCAGTGGAAACAGCTGCGGCTGAATCCTTGGCCTTAATGCTCTTTTCAATGCTTGCGGTGCAATGGCCACAGCTTATTTCGGGTACGCTAAATTTCATAGATCTGTCCTTTCCATCTGTATCGCCGGATAAGGTCTCCCGTAGGGGGAGGGTCAAGACAACGAAAATATATTTCCAAAAGTCATCTTTTGCTCTTGAGGTTCCAGTTACTGGAAACCCTATCTATCGATCGAATACCATTAGGAAGCTGTCATGTCTGATTCGAAAAAGCTAAATCTATCTGTTAAAAGTATGACATGTGCGTCTTGTGTTGGTCGTGTAGATCGCGCGTTGACGGGACTCGAAGGCCTGACCGAGGTCTCAGTCAATCTGGCAACGGAAACGGCATCCTTTAGGGCAGAGAACGCAGCGCAAGTCAGCGCGGCGTCGGCAACCCTGACGGAGTTGGGTTATCCAGCGCGCACGTCTCGTGTGACTTTTAACATTTCGGCAATGAGCTGTGCGTCCTGCGTCGGTCGTGTAGATAAAGCGCTTGCAGCTGTTGCGGGCGTGTTAGACATTTCAGTCAATCTCGCCTCGGAGACGGCAACGGTGGTCTATCTAGAGGGCGCGGTTACGCCCGCTATTTTGATTGGCGTCAGCAAAGACGCGGGATACCCTGCAGAAATCGCGAAGGCAGGTGCCCAGATTGATCGTGCCGAGCGCAAAGCAGATGAAGCGCGCACGCAAGCGCAACGCATGATTTTCGCGGCGGTGCTAACTTTTCCAGTATTTGCTTTGGAAATGGGGTCACATTTAGTGCCCAGCATTCACATGCTGATTGAGAGAACGATCGGATTGCAATCCTCATGGTTGATCCAGTTTGTTCTTACCTCACTCGTTTTGTTTGGCCCCGGACGTCAGTTCTTTGCAAAGGGTTTGCCAGCCCTATTCAAGGCAGCACCGGATATGAATTCGCTCGTGGCGTTGGGGACTGGCGCGGCGTGGAGCTATTCTGTTGTGGCGACCTTCTTGCCTGCACTTCTTCCGGATGGCGTGCGCGCAGTCTATTTCGAAGCTGCGGCAATAATTGTGGTATTGATCCTGCTTGGGCGCTGGCTTGAGGCACGTGCAAAGGGGCGCACAGGGGCGGCTATCCAAGCGCTATTAGGCCTGCAAGCCAAGACCGCGTGTGTCTTCCGAGATGGCGCGCTTTTTGAAATCGAGATCGACGCTCTTCAAGTTGGCGACACTATTTTGGTGAGACCTGGCGAACGTATCCCTGTCGATGGTGACGTCGTCGATGGAACAAGCAACGTTGATGAAAGCATGATCACTGGAGAGCCTCTCGCTGTTTCAAAAGCCTTGGGTGAGAGTGTCACGGGCGGAACCGTGAATGGCACTGGCAGTTTGACCTTCCAAGCTAGTCGTGTCGGCGCTGATACAACGCTCGCACAGATCATCCGTTTGGTAGAAGATGCACAGGGTGCCAAACTCCCGATCCAAGGATTGGTGGACCGTGTAACAATGTGGTTCGTTCCCGCCGTGCTCATGCTTGCCGCATCAACTGTTATCGTATGGCTGATCGTTGGCCCGGATCCTGCGCTAACCTTTGCGCTGGTAGCTGGGGTGTCTGTGCTGATTATTGCGTGCCCTTGTGCCATGGGCTTGGCAACGCCGACGTCGATTATGGTCGGCACTGGTCGGGCAGCAGAAATGGGCGTTCTGTTTCGAAAAGGCGACGCGCTTCAGGGTTTAAGTGATGTGGGTGTTGTCGCACTTGATAAAACGGGGACTGTGACAGAGGGTAAGCCCGTCTTGACGGATATTGTCTTAGCACAGGGCTTTGATCGTGCAGAAGTGCTGCGGTTGATCGCCTCCGTAGAAGCCCAATCAGAGCACCCCATCGCTGATGCGATTGTAAACAGTGCAAAGGCTGAAGGGGTCGCTTTGTTGGGTGTTGATGCCTTCGAGTCCATTACCGGTTTCGGTGTTATTGCTGAGTTGGAATCGCGCAAAGTTCTGATTGGCGCCGATCGTTTGATGACACGTGAAGGCGTTGACGTGACCCCACTTGCAACAGAAGAGAACCGATTGGCAAAAAGTGGAAGAACCGCGTTATATGCCGCAATCGACGGTAAACTTGCAGCGGCAATAGCTGTCGCCGATCCAGTCAAAGCATCTAGTCAAGCTGCCATTGCAGCGCTGCGCGATAAAGGAATGAAAGTGGTGATGATCACTGGAGACAAGCAAGAAACAGCAGACGCAATTGCGCGTGAAACCGGTATTGATGATGTTGTTGCGGGTGTTTTGCCAGATGGAAAAGTTGCAGCGATACAAAGTCTTCAAGCTGGTGGTATGAAGTTAGCGTTTGTCGGGGATGGCATAAACGACGCGCCTGCGCTGGCCCATGCAGACGTTGGCATTGCGATCGGCACTGGAACAGACGTGGCTATTGAAAGCGCAGATGTGGTGCTGATGTCGGGCGATCTGCGAGGTGTAGTAAATGCAATCGAGGTCTCGCGCGCAACTATGCGCAATATTCGCCAGAACTTGATCTGGGCATTCGCTTATAACGCAGCGCTTATTCCTGTTGCTGCTGGCGCACTTTATCCTGCGTTTGGATTGCTTTTGTCGCCCGTTTTCGCCGCAGGCGCGATGGCGATGTCATCGGTTTCTGTTTTGGTTAACGCGTTACGCTTGCGCAGGGTCAAGCCGCTGATGTCTGAAAATGCGGATATTGCTAAAGGCGCGCTCCCTGCCTTTGCCGCCCAACCATCGGGATAGTTAGTCGTAATTTTCCAGGCCCGTTTCTCTCGCTAGATGAATAGGCTCATTTACGTTGTCTGGCCGTTGCTAACGCGTCCACGACAGCAGAAATCGACAATATTTCAGACAACAAAATTCCGTTTGGGGCGCTTGGACCATATACAATATTGAATGGTATGCCGAAGCGATTTTGTGTCTCCAAATACGTTGCAATGTCTGAATTTGGGCGGGTCCAATCCGCTTGCATTGCGACTACGTTTTCGGAACGCAACAAAGTGGCGACAGGTTCTCGATCGAGCACCAAACCTTTGTTGACCTTGCACGAAAGGCACCAGTCGGCCGTTACATCTACAAAAACCGTCTTTCCCTGTGAGACCAGACGTGGAATGTCACTTTGATTGAATTCGGTCCAGTTCTGAGACAAGCTACGTTCAGCGCCCTTTTGGACCATCACAAAGGGAGTGATGAGCGCCAGAACAGCAACCGCAGTAAGTGCAAGCGCGCGCAAACGTAAGCCGAGCGCAGGCAGTATGGAGCAAAGTAGAAAAACAAGCGTCAGAACAGACACAACCCCTGCGACCCTGATCCCAGCAACGCCTATTAGAACCCACAATAGCCAAATAGCAGTGGTCGCAAGCAATGCGCCTAGCACCCATTTGACAGCGACCATCCAGCGGCCAGGCTTTGGCAGATGCGTGACCCAGCTTGGGCGCGCCGCAAACAAGAGATAAGGGAGGGCTAGGCCAAGTCCGAGCGACGTAAAAATTATCAATACATCAAACGAGCTACCCGTCAGCGCAAACGCGATTGCTGTTCCTAAGAAAGGTGCTGAACAGGGCGTTGCCAAGATCGCGGCAAATGCCCCTGTCGCAAAATCACCCGCATACCCGTCGCGGCTACCCGAAGTGGCAAGCCGGGTTTGTATTGAAGAGGGTAAAGATATCTCGAAAAAGCCAAACAGATTTGCCGCGAATACAAAAAGTACCATGAACATTAACGACAAAAAAACGGGGCTTTGAAATTGTAACCCCCAGCCCACACTTAATCCGGCCGCTTGCAGCATCAAAACGATGGTGACAAGGACCCACATGAACACAAGTACGCCCAAGGCTGACATCAAGAACCCACCACGCACAATATGTGCCGGGCGATTTTCATGTTTCAAAACTGATGCTAGTTTTATCGAGAGCACAGGCAAAACGCAGGGCATAACATTCAAAATCACGCCTCCTAGAAACGCAAAGCCAATGATCGACAACACTTGCCAGAAACTCGTTGACTGTTTCGCAACTTCGTAAGGGGCGGGGGCAGGGGTGATAGACCACGCAGGACTGTCGGTGACAGCGCGTACGCCATCCGTAATTGTAATAGTGATCTCAGGGATAACATCTTCCCCTGCCAAAAGCGGTAAACGCGCCCACATTTCTGTCCCTGATGCGTTCAGGCGAATATCTGGTAGACCAAATGTGAAATAAGGCCCCATCTCAGGGAAGACATCGGGCGAACGGAAATCTGAAGTGGTTCGCGCCGTCACAATCAGCGCTTTTTCAATGAGCGACGCGGACGTAACTGCGATATCGCTTGTCTCGGGTGTCTGGGGAACCTTTTGTGCGAATTCAGTTATCAGAGCCGCAGCTTTCGTATCAATGCCTTGGCCCGAAGGTATTGTCAGATTGAGCGTAAAATCATTTGGCACGCAGATATCAGAACAGGTCAGTAAACTTACATGCGCCGTCAGGTTTGCAGACGTACCGCTATCGATCAGGACTGCTTGGATAGGTAACAATACGTGCTTGCTATAGCCGAAATTTTCGATCCCGAATGCTGTGAAGCGGGTTGGTGCTGGCCACAACAACTCGGCGCTTGCCAGATTTTCGGACCCGCTCCAGTCAATTTCCGGAGGCAAGCCAACTTCGCCCGGGGAGCGCCAATAGGCTTTCCAGCCCTTGCCTAGCTTTAAGTCCAATCCCAGCGATAATGTCTTTGCATTGGGCGCAACACCATCTTCTACAGAAACCAAACGCGCTGTGAGTGCTGCGTTAGAAAAACTGTCAGAGCTTGCCGCATATACCAAAGGCGCTGAAAGCGTGAAAACCAAGATCATCGCGATACGCAAGGGTGTTGAGATCATCGCAAAGCCACCAATCTTCCAAAGCCAATGAGGGGAAATAGTAATCAGTGTAACCGGGGTTGAAGAGCACTGAAATGTATCATTATGTCTGCGTTCCCACCCCTTAATAAATAGCGTACAGTGTGATCCTTTGAGAATGGATGCACATGTTTGGGTGACTAGGAAAATGAAGTTAAGCAGGCGACAGGTCCTACTCGCTACGGGCGCTACTGTATTGCCGGTCTCTTTGTTTGGCGCGACAACACAGGTCACTTTGCAGCCGCGCCCAACAGTCGCGAAAATAGGTCAGCACAGATTGGAGATGCTTGGTTTCAATGGATCGGTTCCGGGTCCGGAAATTCGACTTCGCCAGAATGAAAAGTTGAATGTGCAAGTGGAAAACGGCCTTGACGATGGAACGCTGGTCCACTGGCACGGCATTCGATTGCCAAATGCCATGGATGGCGTGAATGTGTTGACCCAAGATCCGATAGCCCCGGGCGACGTTTTCAACTATCGTTTCTCTGTTCCGGATGCAGGCACATATTGGTATCATTCTCACTATCTTTCGTATGATCAGGTGTCTCGGGGTTTGTTCGGTCCTTTGATTGTTGAGGAAAGCGTTCCGCCGGATGTCGATCGCGACATTACCGTGATGTTGTTTAATGTGCTACTTGATGTCAGCGGCAATTTTGACGATGAATTTAGACCAGAACATTTTGCAACAGCTGGTCGACTTGGAGGTGTGGGGTAATCCCCCCATTTTTAATGGGGTCCGCCTGTAGAACTACGCGGCGATTTTCAGTTTCATAGCGGGTGTGATGCCGCCGATGGCCATGTTGGGCCGGTCGTTGTTGTAAGTCCAGAGCCATTCGGTTGCTTGTTCTTGGGCCTCCTCGATAGTTTCAAAGATGTTCTGATCCAGCCATTCGTGGCGCACCGTGCGATTGTAGCGCTCGATGTAGGCGTTCTGTTGCGGCTTTCCTGGCTGGATGTATTCAATGTGAATGCCACGCGTCTCAGCCCATGATTTCAGCAGCCCACTGACATATTCTGGGCCGTTATCAACGCGGATTACCTCCGGCGCGCCGCGCCATTCGATGATCTGGTTCAGGCTGCGCACAACACGCACGGCGGGTAGCGAGAAGTCCACTTCAATGCCCAGGCCCTCTCGGTTGTAATCATCCAACACATTGAGGGTCCGGAACTTTCGCCCATCCGCCAGCTGATCCTGCATAAAGTCCATCGACCATGTGTGGTTGGGGGCTTCCGGCACTGCCAGTTCATCCGGCTTGGGCCGTTTCAGCCGCTTACGCGGCCTGATACGCAGGTTCAGCTCCAACTCGCAGTAGATCCGGTACACGCGCTTGTGGTTCCATTCATAGCCTTTGACGTTGCGTAGATACAAAAAACACAACCCAAAGCCCCACGTCTTGCGATTGGCCGTCAGGCGTACCAACCAATCCGCGATCTCAGCATTCTCATCGTCAAACTTGCGCTCATAACGATAGCACGTTTCGCTGATCTCAAAGGCGCGGCACGCCAGCGCGATGCTGACCTGTTTCGTTCTCACCGCGTTTACGGCCATCTCGCGTCGCTGAGACGGCCTTACCGCTTTTTTTCAAGGGCTTCCTTCAGCAGATCATTCTGCATGCTCATCTCAGCATACATCCGCTTCAGACGACGGTTCTCAGCCTCCATCGCCTTCATTTGCGATACCATCGAAGCATCCATGCCGCCGAACTTCGCACGCCATTTGTAAAAACTCGCACTGCTCATCCCATGTTCACGGCACAGCTCAGAGACAGGCACACCGCTCTCCGCTTGCTTCAAAATACCCATGATCTGCGCGTCGCTAAATCGTCCGTTCTTCATCAAAAATCTCCTCAGATATCATGCCGAGAAAATTCTACTGTTGAACACCACTAATTTGCGGGGGGATTACCGGACCCAGCGCAAATATGGCGTCAACGTTGGAGGATACTTCGTGCATGCCTTGCAGGAGAACCTACTCTTGGATGGCTTCGCGTCACTGGGTGCTGGTCGCAACGACATGAAGATGGCGGACGATATACTTGACCTAACGAGTGACTACACAACTCAAACAGTGGCACTTGGTGCTGCAATCTCGGGTGTTATTGAACAGAATGGCTATGACATACTGCCTGAGCTAAGCGTCGCATACGGCAGAACCACTATTGGCAGTGTTGGCTTCACAGGTGTCGCCTACGGCCTAACGGATGACACCCTCAGCCTCGATGCTGGGAGCGTCTCTACAGCAACCATCATGTTCCGTCCGGAGTTCCGAGTGTCACTGGATGGGCAAAAGCCATCTGAAAGCCTCTCGACCCTCAGCTTCGCACCCCGCGTGATGTGTGAACGTGTCCAAGTGGCGAGCACGACAAACAACTGTGGTTTTGGCGCAGAGCTAGGCATCTCGTCCAGCACGCAAGATGGCCTGACGTCAGTAAACGCAGCGATCGTCGCTGACCGTGTGGGCAATAGCACACGCTCTAGCCTCCAGTTCCAGCTTGAGCACAAGTTCTAAGCAAGGCGGATAAACGTACAAAGCAAGGGGCGGTCGGCGTCTGCCCCTTTGCATTGTTGCGTAAATTGATGGATGCCTAACAAGTTACGAGCAAGGGCAGGGCGCTGCAAGCAGTCGCCCCAACGTCCAATCTCCACCACCGGACAACTGGACACCCCTATAGGGGGATGTCCGTGTCTGTCCGTCTGCATGGGGCGCTGACATGGGTCGGACGTGTCCGCTAAATGTCTTGTCTGTCCGCTTCATCAATGAACCACACTTTGTCATCATATTCGCGAGTATAGTCGTGGTCCTGTAGCCAGTTTCGAGCACGTGTGAAAGCGGTACGGATGCTGTCTTCCTTGACGTCGTCTTTCGCTCGCCTCAGCTTGAACTCATCATACCAAGCTTTTGCGTTAACAACCCTTCGACCGGATGGATAATGCTCTGAGTTTGTCATCTTGCAGCCCTTGTTTTTGAGCGCATCGTGTAGAGCTTGGTGTGCTACTTGATTGCTGCCTTTAAGCAATCGAGTCTTGCTGCGCTTCAGTTCAGCAGCATCTTGCGGCTCAATAGTGCAGCTGGTGGAGGGGTCACCATCAGGATCGACCCCCAATGTTACAGTGTTCAAGGTGAAGGCTGCGACTTTGCCGCCCTCTAGATCGCGCTGCTTCTTGGTGGTTGCGACCTTCATCAACCCATCGGCGGTAAGTTCTATCTCAGTATCTACGGCTGCACGTAAGCCGCTATGCCCGCGTGCCCCTCTGCCTTGATCCTTGCCGCTGTGGTGGACAAGCATGACGTGGCAACCAAGCTTTTGGCGTATTTCTGCAATGTGGGTGAGGAACTGAGTGACATCCTTTCCATCATTCTCATTGCCTGCACCAAATGACATTGCCAGCGTATCTACGACGAGCATATCGACGGGGCGTTCACCTATGGCTGTTAGCAGCGCCTCCACGTCTTCAACGCCGTGCAGGTCAAGTTGTAGGGGTAAGTGATGGAAGCTCTCCTTTGCAGCGTCAAACAAATCGGGCTTGCCCTTCGCAATAGCTCTGATCCGCTTTGAGAAGCCTGTACCACCTTCTGCTGCCAAATAGATCACATGGCTTTGGGTGACTCTGCAGCCGTTCCATTGCCTGCCGGCCGCCACATGAAAGGCCACATCGAGCGTGAAGAAGGATTTACCTACGTTGGACTGCCCGTAAACGAGAGATGTGGCATCTAGATCAAGCCATGACTTTACGAGATAGGGCTGGTGTTCAATGTAGCTGGTGTCGGTTGCTGCAGTTAAAGCGGTTCGTATCTGCTCCACTCGTGGATTGCTGATCTTTGTGCCTTGGGAAATGTCAAATTCAGCCATTGTATTGCTCCATCAAGATGTCGTTCCAGTCTTTGCCGTCTGGTGCCTGCATGAGAGTTACGTTCCATCCAATACGCGCCGCACGCGCACCGAGTTCCTCAGCCGCTGACAGGCCAACAGCATCACCATCTGCTGCAAGGATGAGTTGATCCGGCTTTGCGGGTAGTTCGAGTGACTTGATGCCACTCGCTGAGAGGGCAGACCAATAGCGCCCGTGATCAGATTTATGCAATTCTGGTAGTGCCAGCGTGGTCTCTATGCCTTCAGCGACAATCAGTGGACCAGTAGACCCGATCAGGCGAGCCGCTCCACCTTTGCACTTACCAAGCATAAGCTTGTCTCTCTTTGTGCCATCAGTATTTAAGTAAATCCTGTGTAACCCCACGAGTTTACCTTGACGCTGAACGGCCGTTAGGAGCGCAGGTAATGGTTCACCAGTGTTGGCGTAGATCAAACTTGGATGGTGGCGCTGTGTGGCGCTCCACTGGTGTATATTGCGCGATGCCAAGTACGATTGTGATAGAGTGCCCTCTATGGGCTGCCCCTGTTTCCAGAGCTTACGACAGTAGGCAGCTCTGCGGACGTCTTCTTGCCGTTGTTGCTCTTGTATCGCCTTCAAATCTGATCGTGTAACTGATCGGTATGCCTTTGAGCCAGTTAGACCAGCGGCAGATATGATGCTGTCAAAGCTACATCCGGCAAAGCAGTGTAGAAGTAACTTGCCGTCAGCGCCGACGTTGACGCTCAATGACGGTGATCTATCATTATGTGCTGGGCATACATCTATCCAGCCTGTCCCGCTTTTGCGGGCTTTGGGTGATAGTGGAAAATCAATTTGCATCGATAACCTCAATTGTTGAGGCGCTCTGAAAGACGTGGTACAAGCAAAGCAGGTTGTTACTTCCCCAAGTTTAACCTGCGTTACTGGACCGCGTGCTTTCGAGCGCGCGGTTTCTTTATGAGCGGTAGTGCTCGAAAACGTAGTTGCGGATGTGAGAGGGCAGGGCCTCAAGCGTTAAGTGCGCAGTTGGCTCAAAGAGCAAACCTCGCCCCGAACAGGCGGCCATGAGGCCTCCCCGAGTTGTCGCATAGCTCTTGCCAGCCCACGTCCCTGTGTTCGGGGGCTCTACAGAGCGCTTCTGCAGGATCCATTGGATGCCATGCTTGCAGACGATTATACGCCAGCGAGGTGTAAGAAGGTCGACGATCCTAGAATAATTATCGTCTCGTTCCCTGTGTGAAGCCCGCTGTAGTGAGTGATCCAAGCTACTATTGGAAAAGGTTGGCACTGACGCACTCATTTGGGCGCTTCGCCACTATGAAGCGCGCGTAAATGTGCTTCCACATCGCCTTCTGGCCAGTAAAGGCGGCCGCCTAGCTTGATTGGCGGCGGCAGCCGGCCGTGGGCGAGATCGAGGTAAATGGCAGAGCGTGAACGGCCGCCGAGTTTTGAGCTAAGCTCTGTGAGTGTGAGGTAAGTCTGCATTTCCATGCTCCAAGATGTTGTTCTTGGTGCATCGTTAACCTTAAAAGTTATCGCTGTAATTTAAGAAAAATGCTCAAAAATGCACACCATTTCTATTAAGAGGCCTTTTCTCAAGGGGAAATTCTTTTAAGCCTTTTGAGACTGGGTTTCGAATGGTAGGCCGCTTCAGAGCGAAACAGTTTCTTTTCTCTATTTTTATTTTCTAAAAAGATTTCATGAATTTGCCGCATGAAGTTGATAGCCTCTTCTTGTGCCTTAATCGTCTCGTTAAATCGCTGGAATTATCATTTGGCAGAATCAACTAAGGCTCCTGCTAGCCCTGGGTGTACTGTATACTACCCTGTAGACAGGTGGTCCCTTGTGCCTCTTGTCAAAGATTCTTAGCTTATCAGAATTACCGCTCTTTAATTGATGGCAGTCTCATCAGCTGCTAATTTGGCTAACTCATTTTCAATGAACGCAGTGAGTTCTTCCTGACGTTCAAACTCTAAACCCTTCGGGACCAAGTCTTTCGCGCGCGGAGTTACCCCCACTCCGAGACCCACTAGCGCAGAGGGGTCGTTAGGATCTATTGATCCACCCAACAGGCCCGTTAAACCTGCATCATGTGTAGCGGAAGTAGCGGATGTAGAAGGGATTTTGTCTGATTTTTCATTTTTCATTTTGCAGCTCCCACAAGCTTCACGACCTGACCATCGCCGCCCGTCACATAGTCAGCCCATCGTTCAGTTAGCGCCAAACGCTGCTCGAGATAATCTGTTCTGCGATAGGCACGAACGACACCGCTATCGGTGGCGTGAGATAGCATCGCTTCGGCAACTTCGTGGGGGGCGTCTGTAGCCTCCGCCAGCCACGTTCGTAAGGACGTACGGAAACCGTGGGGCCTTGCCTCCAAGCCTCGCCGCTCCATCAACCTTGAAAGGGTCATATCACTGATCACGCCACCTCGTGTATTTGGGAATAGGTAGCCATTGCGTGCATGAGGGCGCGCTTGTTCAATTATACATCTGGCCTCCTTGCATAGAGGCACGCGGTAGGCAGGGGCCTTACCCTTCTGGCCCTTCATATCACCCTCAGGTACGGTCCAAACTTCCCCCTCAATTTGCTCAACGCGAAGATGCCGTAAAGGTTTTGAGCGTACTCCGGGGTTCAGGATTAATAGCCTTAGAGCTAAATGTGTAAGTGTCGGCTCTTTGAGGCTGGCATAAAACGCGGGGACATCAGCCCAAGCCATGGCGGGGATATGCTTTGCCACATGGCGAGATTTACCAAGCAGCGCCTTTGCTTTCTCGGTCGCCTGCAAGTCTACGTCCAAGCCCAGTGCCGCAGCATGACGTAAAACAATTGAGAGCCTGTTCATTGCTTTGCGTGCTGTATCAGCTTTGGTGTGCCAAATGGGAGCTAACGTATCTCGGATGTCACGTTGGTCTATATCGGTAACAGGTACTTTGCCGAGCTTGGGCAAGACGTGAAGACTAAGTGGCGTTAACCATCTACCCGCTTTGCCATCGTCCTTGAGTTCAGCCTTTCGAGCCTCGAACGCATCTTCAGTTATGATTGACAGCGATATGTCCTCACGTCTTGCGGCACGTCTCTCAGCTTCACGTTCCTTTATTGGATCACGGCCTGCTGCTGCCATACTGCGCCAGCGCTCACTCAGTTTGCGAGCATCGGCCAATCCCACAGTAGGATGGCCGCCCAATCCCATCTCGCGCCGCCTGCCGTGAACGGTCACACGTAGCATCCATTGAGCGCCACCATCCTCGCGTTTGATCAACCAAAGGCCTGCTCCATCTGAGTGCTTGCCAGCAGGAGCGGTTCTTATGAATCCTGCGGAAAGCTTGTTCTTCGCGCGCATTTTGTATCCACCCAATTATCCACCCTAGCTTGCGAGATACGGATGGACAGGTCAAGACATGGATGGGCACATTTCGTAACGTTTAAAGGTGGATAGCGTTACGGATAGACAATTAAAAACACATAAAAACAATGGGTTGGTGCCGTGTGGGGGCACCATAATTCAAGTCAAAGCATTGTAATACCTCACTAATTCGACTGATCGAGTGAGCCGTAGACCATGCTGGCAACCAAATCTAATAGCTATACGTTCCAAAAGGACGGTATCTGGTATTTCTCCCGTAGAGTTCCCGCTGATTTACGGCGGCATTATCGGACGGGTAGGATTGCTTACTCGCTAAGGACTAAGTCCATTAGGGATGCCCGTGTTAGGGCGATGAATGATGCTGCTAAGTTAGACAGGCATTGGCACATCCTGCGAATCTCCTCTGATGATTTGCCAGGCAAGCATTTGCTAGCAGATGCTGTTCAGGAGCCAGCAACTGTAGCTTCTATCGATAATCATTCGTTTAAGGCTGCCGTGGCTGTTTATCTGCGCCTGAAGGGCAACGACCGCCCTCCAACCTTTGAAGCTGCTGTGAGGCGTTCTTGCGGCTATCTGATTGATTGCTGTGGGATGAAAGACCTCCACGATTATGTGCGGTCTGATGCTACCAAGTTCCGTGATTATCTATTTGCTAAGGGTCTCAACGGGGCTTCTGTGGCAAGGATATTTGGAACTGTAAGAGCCGTTATAAACTTAGCTTTAAGTGAGTTTGGGCTAGCAATTGTCAACCCATTCTCAAACGTCTATTTTGATCATAGTGTTGGGGTTAAGAAGCGGCTGCCAGTAAAGCCTGAGGACATCAAGAAGGTTCAGGCAGAGTGCTATAAGGCTGATGATGAGAAGCGCTGGCTGATAGCCCTAATAGCTGACACTGGGATGCGTTTAGCCGAAGGTGCTGGGCTGTTAAGGTCTGACTTCATTGAGCAAGACGGCATCCTGTGCGTCAACATCAGGCCCCATCCTTGGCGATCCTTGAAGACCGCAAGCAGCACTAGAGTAATCCCGTTAGTCGGATCAGCTAAGTGGGCCGCAGAACGCATACTGGCCCAACCTGCTGATAGTGAGTTTGCATTCCCCAACTACAATGATGGGGAGAGAACCAACGCAAACTCAGCAAGCGCTGCATTGAACAAGTGGCTCAAAGGTAAGATTGGCGCAGGCTACACCATTCACAGCTTCCGTCACTCAATGCGAGATAGGTTGAGGGCAGTTGAATGTCCCAGTGATGTGATTGACCAAATTGGTGGTTGGCTTACCCAAGGAGTGGGGGCATCGTATGGAGAAGGGTATTCAACGAAAATTCTCAGTCAATATCTGAAACAAACCAACTTTTTGTGAGCCCACCGTTGAGAAAGCCAACAACGGCAAAGCACTTTGTCGCTTGTTTGCGTCAGTTGTTTAGAGGATGATATCATTATGAAACTTTTTAACAAATACCATCCCAAAAACCATAGGCTGATCGCCGTTCTTGCATTTGTAATTAGCGCACCATCACTTCTCGTAGCTGAGGATAGACCAGGCTTTTATAGCCCTGAGTTTCTCCCACTTGAACGTAATTATTATGACTTGTCGTTTGACAGTTCAGTAAGTGATACTGCTTCAGTGGGTAACAGCACGAGCCTGAGATGTATCGGTAGTGAGTGTAAAACCGCCCAATTCACCTCGTCTAGCGATATGGATCAGTATGGCTTTGGCATTACCTTCGTTACACCTCATATTAACGGACTAAGCTTTGGATCGTCAGTTCGATACACTGATTGGAGTGGTGTCACTTCACAGGATACTTGGGCGGGCCTTGATACGAGATACGATACTAATCATGCAGTTTCATTGAGAGTTTCTGGCTCATATTTGCTATCTGATGACAGCATAATAAAGGTCTCGCTTTCGCAAGATAAAAGTGCCTCCGCCAATCAAACTCAACGGGATGTACACTTCGAGGCGTCAAGTCTCATTACAGATAATGTAATGCTTTCTGGCCGTATATCTGCGCTTTGGGGCGATAAGCATCTTCCTAACGGTATAAAACATGTTGGAGCAACATTGCGATACAGCGAGACGTTTGGATCACTTGAAGCAAACGGCTCCATAAATGTTCATAGCGCTACCTCGATAAGTCGTTCCTCGGTTGATGGGGTGGCGACAGCTACTGAGGAACAGTTTAATGGCTTTGGATCAGGTGGTGCTGTTTATTTGAGGCATGATAATTCGAGATTTGGGGTAACTGCTTCGTTTGACGGCAATGATTTTGAGGGATCGCCACAAAACTATTCTTTCGGTCCGCAGTATATATTCACTGGTTCTAATTTTGAGTTCACCGTGAGTGGTAATTACTTGGTTTCTCAGTCAAATGATGTGGCTAGTGGTTCTGACGTAACCAGCTTCTCAGACAACATCACCAAAGAGTTGCGCATGCGATACGTTAGGGATTTCTCAGGTGGTTATTATCTCAACGCATCCGTGGTTCGCAGCTGGAATTCAGGTGGAAGCAGTATTATTGGTACCCAAGTTCAAACTCAAAACTCTTCGAGCGGTTGGGGTTTGAACCTAGGGCTGACAAAGCAGTTTTAACTTAGCAGCATCATTCATCGCCCTAACACGGGCATCCCTAATGGACTTAGTCCTTAGCGAGTAAGCAATCCTACCCGTCCGATAATGCCGCCGTAAATCAGCGGGAACTCTACGGGAGAAATACCAGATACCGTCCTTTTGGAACGTATAGCTATTAGATTTGGTTGCCAGCATGGTCTACGGCTCACTCGATCAGTCGAATTAGTGAGGTATTACAATGCTTTGACTTGAATTATGGTGCCCCCACACGGGGATGGCTCCGCCAGTAGGCACCAAGGTTAAGCATTAACCTCATAAAACAAGGCTACTGTCTCATTCTGATCTCTGCAACAGGCGTAAATTGGTCTACGGTTTGGTCTACGGTTCAAGTTTAGGGCTACTGAACCTGAACGGTGCATTTAGGCGTCCCTATGACCCAAGCTGCCAGAGACTCTCAGTGAGTCATGCAGGGCGATGCTGCTTGTGCGCTAGGTCGGCTGGCGGATGAATCTAATGGGCCTGTACGAGCCTTACAGAGTCTCTCAGGGGCATTCAGCACTAGGGGGCGAGTGCCACCCCACCCTATAGGGGATATCGTATACAGGCCTGGCCCAAGATTGGTGGTGAGGAACTGTAAACCTAGCTGCATGCAGGGCGTTTAGGCCAAACTTGACTGTTTCATGAGAGCAGAGGGAGGATGGTTTATGTGCTAACTATCACAGCATTTGGTGATGCTGAGCGGTACTCTGAGTTTCTACACAGTAGTCGCCCAATGTCATTGCCGTGCAGCTTGTCGATCACAGTCAGCCTGACTGATTAAATATATACTGGTAATGGAATAGGCCTAAGTGATTATTCTTGATTAGAAGGTGATAGTTGCCATCCTATTGAGGTGTGAGGTGACTGAATAGGAATTGATCAGCGTATGACGTCAGACAACTTAAACAACTCTCGTCCGCTAGATGTTCATCTATGGTCCGATTACCCTGAGATTAACCACTTAGTCGATGCACTGTGGGAGACTTACTTTGAACCTGTTGAAGTTATCCGTCGTGGTCCAAAGCCAAAGGCTACCAAGAAGTCCCATTTAAAAGTACTACTCTTAGATCTGTATGTTTGTTGGGTGAACGACCCCACGATGTACATTGCTGTTCACATGTCAATGTCTGGCTGGAAAGCGAATAGCAGGTACAACGCCCTCCATCTATCATCCCAAATGATAGATATCGTACGGAGGCTGGTTCATCTCGAATACCTTGAATTCCACAAAGGTTATGAGGGGAGACTATCTCGGATTAGAGCCACTGACAGACTTCATTATATCTTCCACAGCATTATAGTTCCTTTACCTGCCATATTCTTCCATCACTCTCAGGAAGTGTTAGAACTGCGAGGCGATGCTGATACGGAGATATCAATCTCTAAGCCGAAGCTAGAATATACAGATACTGATGCCACGGCGAAGATGCGGGCAGTCCTGCTAGCCTACAATGACCTGTTAAGACGCAGTCATCTGGATATCTGTTCATTGGAACAGCCTTTCATCGATAGAGTTATTACAAAGGGTCCACGGCAAGGTGAGCAGGTTCGGATCCATATTGATCATAGGAACATCTTTGTTAAGCGGGTGTTCAACAAAGGTAGTTGGGGGTTAGGCGGCCGCTTCTATGGAGGATGGTGGCAACTCATCGACAAAGACCTTCGTAGCGATATCATGATCAACGACAAACCCACCATTGAGATCGACTACAAGTCGATGCACGTTGCTCTTCTTTTGGCTCAAATTAAACAGAAGTCGAACTACGATCCGTATACTTTAAGCAAGTCTATCTTCCCTAATAGAAACGATCTTGATCAGCGTTCTGTGGTGAAACAACTCGTGCTTATGGCCCTTAACGCCAGTGACAGGAAAACAGCGTTCTCTGCATTTCGTGGTGATCAACCAACAGGACATTCCGCCAAAAAACTTACTAACGTCGAACTATCCAAACTGCTTGATGCTTTCATCGATGAGTATCCTGATTTGGCACCATTTATGTGCACAGGTAAAGGCCTTGAACTGATGTACATAGACAGTTGCATAGCCGAGCATGTCATTGATCACTTTACGGACCTAGGCGTCCCTATCCTATGCCTGCACGATAGCTTTATCGTACCATTTGCTCACGTTTTGGAATTACGGGCTGAGATGGTCAAAGCTGGTTCGACAGCTACACGGCGGTTCATGTTTACTGAAAAAGACGGCATTGGTCTGGATGAATGGTTTACGGCTTATGAGAACACTGGGCAGCAACCAGGCTTTGAGCCGAAGCAAGTTGTAAGATGTGAAGGATACATGAGCCGGTTGGAGGCCTGGTGATGCACGTCATTAGAAGACAGGCTATATCTGAGCAAACAATTGAAACCTTAGACCAACAAGGAATTCGCTAGATGTATCAGACTATCGTATTATGGATGGCCTTCATAACGATGGCATCCTGCTCAACTGCATCGCTGGCCGATGGATTACCCGGATCGATCTTTGCAATCGAAAGGTATCGTTCCATCGAGCGATCTTACCTCACTGAGCGCTACGATATCTTCTGCCTACAAAGGCCGGGTTTTATGGTCGAGATCCCTTGGGATGCGAGCAAGTTTTATGGCGATCCCTCAAAGGCACAGGTTGAAGTCGAACTGATCGACATGGGTATGATTGAGTGTAAGCATGGTTGGGACCTGCATGAAATGGGTAACATCCGCCAGGGTAGCGGCGGCACTGAATGGATCGCTGTGTACAATGATGAATTCTTAGTCAGATTTACTGCTATGGAGGCCGAAATCACATATTCTGACAATGGAGAACCAAGCATTGTGGCTTTGGTGCATCCAATGTATTGTGAAAATGTCAGAGAGAAATGTACGCTTTATATGCGACTTCCGTTAGAATAACGTGACTTCTGAAAATATTCAAAATTGAAAAACTCACTATGATCAGTATTGTTATTTTACAACAAATGAGCACATGTCTCAGACGCAGTAGATGCATCCCGCTCAACTTTGAAAGGTCTTTTGTATGCTAGCGGTAGCTGGTGGTATTTTGCTCGCACTCCTCATTCTTGTTCTGTTGCCAGCTATTTTTGAGTTGATACCAATTCTGTTAGGCGCTGGAATCTTGCTGTTTGTTGCTGTGTTAATTATAACAGGAGCAATACCATTAGAAATTGTCATTTTAGGCTTTGGTCTATTATTTGCGTTAGGCGTTTTTGGTTCTTTTAAAGGTAACCACAGTATGTCTGACAAAAGCAGTATTAGTTATGCTGCTGGCCGTAAGCTTGCCGCTTCTAAATCAATGGTAAGTCAGCAAAAAATACCAAGATCAAAAAAAATAGAATTTCAGAGAAAAATAAGATTACTGACCCCAGCACTCACAAATCGTTCAGCACTGAAAAAAATAAAAGATCTTAAAGAAATTGATGACCAGCAGGTAGAGTACGAAAAGCTTGCAATGCAAACTGCATCTGCCGCCTTAGATACCTTTACCGTATATTTAGTTGATCACCTCTCAAAACAATTTCAAGTATATATTGAAAGTGACCTACTACGGTTAGTGACTAACAGACATGAGGACATGCCAGAAACAGCAACATTTAAGTGTGACATTTCAATTCAGCTAGGCGATGAAGCCAGTGAAATTGCATCTGTATGCACACTAGTCAGAGCGATTTCTGAAAAAAGGTCAATACGTACAATCAGTCTTTTTCTTTCGAAATCAGATCTAAGAAACTTACACGGTATAAGTATTAAAAAAGCTGTTCGTAATATCAACAAGTTAATCATATCCGAACTCAAAAAAAATCCTCAACTAATAGATAAAATAAAAAAAACCGAAACATAGTCTTTAAGTCAGTTATCTTACCCCAAAAACAGTCTACAGTTATACTCCTATTGAGTTCCCTCTCATCCAAACATCCATCACCTCAATAGGATGGCAACTATCACCTTCTAATCAAGAATAATCACTTAGGCCTATTCCATTACCAGTATATATTTAATCAGTCAGGCTGACTGTGATCGACAAGCTGCACGGCAATGACATTGGGCGACTACTGTGTAGAAACTCAGAGTACCGCTCAGCATCACCAAATGCTGTGATAGTTAGCACATAAACCATCCTCCCTCTGCTCTCATGAAACAGTCAAGTTTGGCCTAAACGCCCTGCATGCAGCTAGGTTTACAGTTCCTCACCACCAATCTTGGGCCAGGCCTGTATACGATATCCCCTATAGGGTGGGGTGGCACTCGCCCCCTAGTGCTGAATGCCCCTGAGAGACTCTGTAAGGCTCGTACAGGCCCATTAGATTCATCCGCCAGCCGACCTAGCGCACAAGCAGCATCGCCCTGCATGACTCACTGAGAGTCTCTGGCAGCTTGGGTCATAGGGACGCCTAAATGCACCGTTCAGGTTCAGTAGCCCTAAACTTGAACCGTAGACCAAACCGTAGACCAATTTACGCCTGTTGCAGAGATCAGAATGAGACAGTAGCCTTGTTTTATGAGGTTAATGCTTAACCTTGGTGCCTACTGGCGGAGCCATCCCCGTGTGGGGGCACCATTTTCCAGAAAAAATATAAATGACATCGCCCGAAACAGGGCATCTGTTTCGTCGTTTAATCACGTTGAGCTTGATGCCCTGAAGGTAGCACTGAGGCGCATGATTGGAGGCTGCCCGCGCGCATCCGTGCTATAAACTACATGATGTATTGGGCAGCGTTTACTTGGCGGGTGAGGCTAAAAAGAAAAGAGCCTGACACTTGCGCGTCAGGCTCTCTCTATCTTGGCTCCGGCGGTAGGGATCGAACCTACGACCAATTGATTAACAGTCAACTGCTCTACCGCTGAGCTACGCCGGAATATTTGGGGGATATAACAACACCCTTGGGGGGCGTCCAGCGTATTTTGTTGGTTTTCGTGTAAAAAATGGCCGCGCTTCAGAGAAGGCTAAATTGGGCTGTTATGTTAAGGCTGGGCAGCGCTGCAATCTGTGATTTTTGCTTCAAATCAACGAGATGCGCAAAGACGTTGCGCTCGGCTGCAGGCAGGAGCGCGGCAGGCGTGTCAGAATAGATTTGTGCAGTCAGGCTCTTTGCTGTGGCTGGGCCATCCCTGAGGGCTGCAAGAATTTGCGCTTCGCGGCTCTGCCTGTGGCTGATGAGCCATGCAAGGCGCTCGGCGGGGTTTGTCACGGGCGCCCCGTGGCCTGCGTGAAATACACGCCAGCTCTGCGCGGCGAGGCGGGTGCAGGAGGCCATGAAGTCGCTCAGATCGCCATCAGGGGGGCTGACAAGGGAGCTGGCCCAACCCATCACCAAATCACCACTGAAGAGCGCGTCATCCCATTCAAAAGAGAGGTGGTTGCCGAAGTGCCCAGGCGTGTGGTGGGCGGTGAGCGCCCAACTTGCCCCGCTGACGGTTTCACCATCCTGCAGCAAGATGTCTGGGGCGAAGTCAGGATCGACACCTTCGCCGCCGCCTGCGAGGCCGTTTAGCGCGAGGTGTCGCATGATCTCGCTTTGCCCTGCCAAGCTGTCGCCAAAGGCCAGCACAGGCGCGCCTGTGGCCTTTGAGAGGTCAGCGGCTAGGGGCGAGTGGTCAATATGTGAGTGGGTGACGAAAATGTGGGTTATCGCTTCATCGGGCTCTAGCGCCGCGAGGATTGCTGCGAGGTGCTCTGCAGTGTTGGGGCCTGGATCGATCACCGCTATGTCACCCTTGCCGAGCAGATATGTGTTTGTGCCCCGATAGGTCATGGGGGAGGGGTTGTTGGCCAGAACACGCCGCAGATTGGGCTCAAGCCACTCCGCTTGACCAACGGGTGGATTAAAGCTTGTCAGATCGCTCATGGCTCTTCCTTCTTTGCGCGTGCCTCGCTAGGTTTAGGCATGTTTTTTGGATGGCTCAAACACTATATGCCGCGCTCGCTCTATGGGCGGGCAGCGCTTATTCTGATTGTCCCAATTGTCGGCCTTCAGCTTATTGTTTCTATTATCTTTATTCAGCGCCACTTTGATGACGTGACAACCCAAATGACACGCTCGATGGCGATAGAACTTCGGCTTGTGCTTGCGCAGTATGATACAGCAGGTGTGAGTGAGTTGGCCGCGCCTTTGAAGATTGAGCTTGCGGCTGGCGAAATAATTGAAGAGCGCAGGCGCTGGTATGACTTTTCAGGTTTAATCGTCAGGCGAGAGCTTTTTGGCATGTTGGACGGTGTGCAAGCCATTGATCTGCCTGACGGACGCGTGCTGCGTGTCGAGGTCGATACGGAGCGGGGGCCAGTTGTCTTGAGTTTTGACAGGCTGCGTGTGTCGGCGTCAAATCCGCATCAGCTGTTGGTTTATATGATTGGGTTTGGCGTTTTGATGACGATGATTGCCTATATTTACTTGCGCAATCAGCTGCGCCCAATCAAGCGACTGGCGAGGGCTGCAGCAGCATTTGGCCGCGGACAAGTGAATGATTTCCGCCCCTCTGGCGCAATTGAGGTGCGTGCGGCGGGGCACGCTTTTTTGGATATGCGTAACAGAATCGAGCGCCAGATTGAGCAACGAACGCTTATGCTGTCTGGCGTGAGCCATGATTTGCGCACACCTCTGACACGGATGAAGCTTGGACTTTCCTTGTTGGAAGACGAGGACCGTGAGCCTCTGGAACGCGACGTCACTGAGATGCAGCGTTTGCTGGACGAGTTTCTATCTTTTGCCAAGGGGGCTTCGGAGGGTGAGGCAGAAGCCTGTGACCCCTTTGAGCTTGTTCGTGCGATCGTAGAAGACTGTGAGCGCGTCGGGCAAGATGTGACTCTTGGCGCGCTGGAAGGCGAGGGCAGTGGCCTTGTTACTTTGCGTCGCATCGGGGTGCGACGGGCCGTGGAAAACCTTGTTGGAAACGCAGTGCGCTATGGCAACAAGGCGGTTGTCTCGGTGGCGCTGACTGAGAGGGCTCTGCGGATCAGAGTTGAAGATGATGGTCCGGGCATAGCGGTCGATGATCGGGAGGAAGCGCTCAAGCCGTTTGCCCGCCTTGATGCGGCTCGAAATCAGAACAAGGGGTCTGGAGTTGGTCTTGGGCTTTCGATTGCGATGGATGTGGCGCGCGCTCACGGCGGGATTTTGCGGCTGAGTGAAAGCACCGATCTGGGCGGTTTGCGTGCGGATATTGTGATTGGGCGCTGAAAAGCTGGAGCGGGTAGCGGGAATCGAACCCGCGCGTTCAGCTTGGGAAGCTGACAGGCTACCATTACATCATACCCGCGCGATTGGCTGATTAGCTTTCCCGTTGGGGAGGGTCAAGCGCTATGCGTTGGCCTCAAAACGCCTAATGGCATGGAACGTGATGCCTATAGTCAGAATGAGGCCGAGACCAGCAAGGGCAGGCAGCCCGAAGCCAGCATCACCCAAGGCACCCGCAAACAACGCTGTGGTCAGCCCATAGCCTGTTGCGAGCAAGAGTGACGCGGCGAGCACTGCGCGGAGGATGACTGTCAGCTCTGTTTTGATGGCTTGGTATGCGAGCGCAAGAGCTGGTGCGAGAACGCAGAGATCGTAGTCATAGGCATAGGGGCTGAGAGTTGTGCCTGTGAGAATG
Source organism: Lentibacter algarum (assembly GCF_040580765.1). Classification (GTDB taxonomy): domain Bacteria; phylum Pseudomonadota; class Alphaproteobacteria; order Rhodobacterales; family Rhodobacteraceae; genus Lentibacter; species Lentibacter algarum. The sequence goes on from NZ_CP158687.1 coordinate 1,152,378, forward strand.
GCGAGTACGATGATGTGGCGGAGCTGCCAGCCTTTGAGCGCGACCCAGACGAGCGTTAGCAGACTTAAGAGCGCGCAGCCGCCGTGAAGGAGTATGGCGAGTGAGGGGGCAAGTCCGACAGAGGCAAACAAAGCAAAAGGTGTGATCATGCGAGCGAGTTTGTATTCACCAGCTTCCAGGATTGTGCCAGAGGTTGAGAGGCTGTTGCGAAAGGCGCTCCAGATATCGGAGCCATAGAGCAATGTCGCGAGCAGAAGTAAAACGAGCAGAGTCAGCGTTGCTATTGCGACCATACGCCGGCCTCCGCGCAAAAGGGCGGCAAGGCCAAGGCCTAGGCCGAGGTGGGGCTTATATGTTAAAAGGCCAAGCACGAACCCCGCTTTGCCGCGCTGCTCTGTGAGTGAAAGGCCCGCAAAAAGAGCCATCAAGCCCGCGGTAAGAAAGCCATTTTGCCCTGTCAGCAAGTTGATCACTAATGCGGGGAGAATAAGCGGAAGAACCCATGTCGTAGCATCTTGAGACAGGCGCATCATAGACCAGACAAAGAGCGCAAAGCTTGAACCAGTAAAGAGCAGATAGCCCCAGCCGACACCGAACAGCGCGAAGCCTTGCAAGGGGAGGTTAAAATGGGGCGGATAAGTCCATGTCATAAAGACTGTACTGTTTGTTCGGCTGGCTTGATAGGCCTTGAACGCGGCGGCGTCATAGGCTTCGGCGATGCGGCCAAGATTTGCCAGCTCCCCGACTTGATGAAAAATCATGTAGTCGGCTGAAACCTCGTCCACTCCGAAGAGTTCGGGCAAACCGATGCGCAAAGCTGTGAGGCCGATAAGTGCCACAAGAAGGCCTAGGACCATGAAAAGACTGCGCTGTGACATCAAGGCCCGCCTGCATACGTGTTACAAGGCGAGCCTACTCCAGCCAGAGGTTAGGTGTAAACCAGAGCCTAGCCGCGCCGTCTGCGTCGACGGCCCCCGTCACCGCCAGCTTCTCCACCTGTGTTGAAACTGACATCAGGTAGCGTGACCACGGTCGCCAATATCGGGAAGGGCTCCGCAGAATTTGGGATCGCTGATGCATTGACGAAATGTTCTTGAAAACGGGGTTCAACGGCTGTTTCGATCTTGATGATCCTGCGTACCGTCGCCTCGATCTCTTCGCGCGCTTTACTATTTAGAAGCGCAATGCGCGCGCCTGTTCCTGCCGCGTTGCCTGCGGATGTGACCTTCTCAATCGCGCAATCTGGGATCATGCCGAGGACCATGGCGTGTTTGGGAGAGATATGCGCGCCAAAGGCCCCTGCAAGAACGACGCGATCGACGGTTGCGACATCAAATTTGTCCATCAGCAGGCGTGCGCCGGAGTAAAGCGCCGCCTTGGCCATCTGGATGGCGCGAATATCAGGGTTTGTCACCGTGATGGTTGGGCCGCCTTTTGCAGAGCCGTCCCACATCATGTAGCTGTGTGTGCGACCGTCGCTGATACACCGCGGTGTGCCGACTTGCTCAGTAGAGCCGATGAGGCCAGAAGCATCCACAATTCCAGCAATGCGCATTTCTGCGATGGCTTCGATAATGCCTGAGCCGCAGATGCCTGTGATACCTGTTGTGGCGATTGCGTCTTCAAAGCCGTCTTCGTCTGACCAAAGATCTGAGCCGATGACGCGAAAGCGGGGTTCTTTTGTGATTGGGTTAATTTCGACCCGCTCAATTGCTCCTGGGGCAGCACGTTGCCCCGAGGTGATCTGCGCACCTTCAAAGGCGGGGCCTGTCGGAGATGAACAGGCTAGAACTTTGCTTTTGTTGCCTAAAAGGATTTCGGCGTTTGTGCCAACATCGACGACCAAGACAAGATCTTCGGACTTGTCAGGGGCTTCAGACAGCGCGACCGCGGCGGCATCGGCTCCAACGTGCCCCGCAATACACGGCAGAAGATAGACACGTGCTGAGGGATGTAAGTTTAGCTCAAGATCGCGTGCTTCGAGACGCAGGGCATCTGACGTTGCGAGTGCGAAGGGGGCTTGACCGAGCTCGAAGGGGTCGATTCCGAGGAAGAGGTGGTGCATCACGGGATTGCAGACGAAAACAGCGTCCATGATGAGGGCGCGGTCGATTTCTGCTTCGGAAGCGATTTGGGTGAAGAGGGCGTTCATTCCGTCGCGTACGGCGGCGGTCATTTCGGCGGCGCCGCCTGCGTTCATCATAGAGTAGCTGACCCGACTCATGAGGTCTTCACCGAATCGAATCTGTGGATTCATGAGGCCCGAGGAGGCGACGACCTCGCCTGACTGGAGGTCGCAGAGGTGGGCGGCGATTGTTGTGGAGCCGAGATCTACGGCGAGTCCGTAGATGGAGCCTTCGTAGTAACCGGGCCAAACTTGCATGATGGAGGGCACAGAATCGCTGTGACCCTGATGAACGGCGACTGTGACCTTCCACGCGCCTTTGCGCAGGGCTTGTTGCAGGTGCGTGAGCACGTGCGGATCGGCCTTTGGAACGTCAATGTCCCACTGCGCTTTGAGGCCCTCGCGCAGGCGCTCAAGGTCGCCCGACGGCTCGTGCATGTCAGGCTCCACCACTTCAACATAGTAGAGCTTAACCGTTGGATTCATTATGATATCCCGCGCCTCAGCCCGCTTGCGCACAACCTGTTTGTGGACCTGACTTTCGGGCGGGACGTCGATGACGACGTCGCCTTGGACGGTGGCTTGGCAGCCGAGTCGGCGGCCCTTGGGGAGGCCGCGCTTGCTGTCGTAACGCTCCTCAACGGCGTTCCATTCGCTGAGCGCATTGTCGGCGACCGTGACGCCGTGCTTTGAGAACTCGCCGTAGGACGGGGTGATCTGACATTTGGAACAGATACCACGGCCACCACAGACAGAATCAAGATCAACGCCAAGCTGACGCGCCGCTGTAAGTATCGGAGTTCCCACAGGAAAATGCCCGCGCTTGCCCGAGGGAGTGAAAACGACGAGGGGGTCTTTGGTCATGGATGTACTGCCTGATTTTGTGGCCTTTGAGCGCAAGATAGTGCGCCAGACGGCAATGTATAGGGCAGGGAGCGGCAAAAAGCTGACTGGGAACGTCATATTTTATTTTCAAAATGGTTAAGCCCGCGAAACCGCCCGTTAAGCTCTGAGCAAACCACCAAAAACAGGGGGGTGAAAAGCGTGCACAACCCGTGCACACCCCGTGCACCGCCTGAATCGGGGTTTTGGTAACGGAAAATTAGGTAATGGAGCGTTCGGTGGGGGGTGGTTTCGGCTTAGAGCTCGCTAACTCACCAAGACGTCTATTTCAGTGCGCCCCACCTTACCTGTCGTTCGCTGTGCGCGCATCGGTTGAGCAGGCACAGGCTAGTTTCCAACTGCCTTTTTGACTGCTTCTTCGATTACTTCTAGAACTGGCATTTTCTCGCCATGCTTACCCTCTAGGGTCTGGGCAGCATTGTTTGAAATCGCTTTCAGCATCACCTCCAGAAGACTTTGAAGTAACACATCATCGCCTTTGCCCAACTCAACGACTTGTTTTTTGAACCCTTGGTAAGACTGAGCCAAAGCTTCCTTATGCGCATATTCCTCCGCCAAACGCTGCATTTCGCTACGGCGTTTCGAAACCGTCAAGATTGCCCACAAAACAGGTATCACGAGCGGCAGCTTAAACACAATTTTGTCCAAATACTCCTTGGCGCTCTCGATCTTTATGACATCCCAGTAGAAAGGCCAAAGGCTAATCGTCTGCGTAACTGTGGCTGCTGCTAAAACCACGAGCACAACTAGTCCAAGAAAAAAAGCCTTCGAGTATAGTTTGGCACTATCTTCAGCTTTAACCCTTCGGCTGCTGTAGGCTGTGGCCAGGCCAGCGCTTGTCGCGCCCGGTAATAGTCCCTCAATTTGCTCGAGCAGGCTTTTCGCCGTTTGCTTTTGCCCTTCAAAATGCGCAAACAGTTGTTCCTGATTTACTTTTCCTTGCTCAAAATCCTTATTCCGTTTTTCCAGCTGCTGGTCGAATGATTCGAACTTCACTCTATACTCTTCCACTTCTTTTTTCAGTGAAGAGGCTTCGGTGTGTGCAGACTCAATGGCGGCTTTCTTTTCGGTGGCGTCGGCAAGATATTCGGCTATGGTGTTTCGGTCCTTGGCGCCCTCATCCCTTGAGAGGATTGTTTCTGCTGCGGCTTCCTTGGCGCTTTTTGCTTGAGTTTTTGCGGCTGACACCTGATCTGAGGCCGCTGCAACTGCCTGCCTAAGAGCCGCATTCTCCTCATGCAGTTTGTGTAGCTGTTCGCTGGACGACTCAACTATGGTTGACAAGGCATTTGCAGCCGCTTGGAAGCTGTAAGTGGAACGTGTCGGCCTAAGGACGGTCAATACCGAATAGAATGCATCCAATAGTGTTTCGGTGCTGTCACTGAAACTTTTGAAGCTGGTTCTAAAATCATGGTTTTGCCCGTTGGTTGTTTGAAGGTGGAAATTGTCGTAATTGAACTGCAGAAATCCGCCACCAGCACTTATGACCTGGCGGAAGTGGCCGCCCAAAGTGTTTAGGTGGCTTTGAGTCTCATCAATTCTCTGCTTGAGTTGCGCTATTCTATTTCCTGGAACCATCAAGAAGTGTTTAGAGCTTCCGAATTTGTCTGCAATCTCGGCCATCGATGCAATGCGGCTTACACAGTCAGCATATGAGATGTCCGTCCCATGAATCGCTTTCGCCACGTCAAAGGACGGGGAACCAGTCTTTCCAGAGCTATTAAAGAATTCAAGCAATTCAATTGCAGTTGCAGCCAAGTCCTTCGCGCCAAGGCTAATCTCATCAATCTTTTTCTTACGCATAACCACTCCACTCGTTTTAGGAGACTATACATAGGAAGCGCTCGCCTTCTAGTGCAATGTTCTGCTGGTCTGGAAAAGCTCATCCCAAAGGGCATTAGCCTGATAATTCACAAAATGTGATCTCGGATCGGTCTATGAAGCAAGTCAGTTGTAAATGACGGCCTGACGCAGCCTGATGTATTCTGTTCGCACCCGCAGCTAACTTCCGCTTCTAGCCCACACCCCCACTAGCCCGTCACCCCTTCCTTGCCTCAAAGACAAACCCCAGCAGGTTCAGCAGGACCTGTGCGGCGAGGATGCTTGTGCTGTCTGAATGGTCATAGTCGGGGGCGACTTCGACGAGGTCTATGCCGACGATCTCGTGGGATTGGGCGACGTGTTGGAGGAGCTCCAGCACTTCGTAGTAGAGGAAGCCGCCGTGGCTCGGCGTGCCTGTGCCCGGCGCGATGGAGGGGCAGAAGGCGTCGATATCAAGGGTGATGTAGACGCGGGCGCCTGAGGGGATGCGCTTGGCTGTGGCCTCGGCGCCGAGCTTGCGCATCTGGCGGACAGAGAGGATATCGGAGCCCATTTCGCGGGCGGCCTCGTAGCCTTCCTGCGTCGTGGAGCTGACATTGCGGATGCCGACTTGGGTGAGGCCCGTGACATAGGGCTTTTCGGCGGCGCGGCGCATCGGGTTGCCGTGGCCATTGCGAACGCCGTGGCGGACATCGACGAAATCAAGGTGGGCGTCGATCTGGAGGATGTGGATATCGCCCTGACCCTCAAAGGCATTGATGCAGGGGATGTTGACGGAGTGATCGCCGCCTATGACCACGGGGAGCGCGCCAGCGGCAAGGGCGGCGCGCACGCCTGTCTCGATGTTGGCGTGGCTTGTGGCGGTGTCTGTGTGGACGATATCGGCATCGCCCATGTCAACGATGCGCACATCGCCTGTGAGGTAGGTTGTGTCATCCTCGTGGTCATATGCGCCTGCGTGGCCAAAGGAGAAGAGCGTGGAGGCTTCGCGCACGGAGCGGGGGCCGAAGCGTGCGCCCGAGCGGTACTGTGTGCCCGCATCAAAGGGCGCGCCGAGCACGGCGACATCGGCCTCAAGGGTGCTCCAGTCGGGTTCGTAGGGGCGCTTGGCGAAGGTGGCTATCCCGACGAAGGGGAGATTGAGGCGGCCTGTGTCGTAGCTGTTCTTGGTCATGGTATGCTCCTGTCGTTTGGGCGCAGAGTGCTGCGGCGGCGCGTCTTTGGCAAGCCTGCGACATTGTTTATCTTGGGTTTGGGGCGCGAAGGGCGTATGGCTTGGGAAATATGCTGTAAGGGGAATGTGATGCGTTCGAAAACAGGCTTTGGCGAGCAGACGCCACCCGCGATTTTCTCACTGATTTTGGGGATGTTTGGGCTTTCGCTTTCGTGGCGGGCCGCGGCGAATACGTCGATCCTCCCTGCGGGCATATCGGAGGCAATTTTGGGCGGTGTGCTGATCATTTTCATTATAGCTGCAGTGGCTTACATGCGAAAGCTCATGTTGCGCGCGGGAACGCTTGTGGAGGATGCACGGATCTTGCCCGGGCGGGGCGGTCTGGCGGCCTTTGGCGTTTGCTTTGCGATTTTGGCAGCGGGGCTTGTGCCAATTGCGCCAGAGTGGGCTGAGCGGATTCTGTATCTGGCTTTGGCTGTGCAAGGCGGTATGGCGATTTTGGTGGTTTATGTTCTTGTTAGCGGGCCGAAAGAGCAGCGCCAAGTCACGCCGCTGTGGCACCTGAGTTTTGTCGGGTTTATTGTGGCGGCGGTCTCAGCTGTGAACCTTGGGTTTTACGGGCTGGCGGAAGCGATTTTCTGGCCGACTTTGGGCGCCGCCTTGTTGATCTGGGGGGTGAGTGCGATGCAGCTGCGCCACCATGTGCCGCCTGCGCCTTTGCGTCCGATGCTGGCGATCCATTTGGCGCCGGCGTCTCTCTTTGTGATCGTGGCTCTGGGCTTCCCTGCGCAGGATTACCCTGTGATAGCACTTCTGGCGCAGGTGTTTGCGGGCGTAGCCGCGCTCATATTGCTTGGGCTGCTTATTTCATTGAAGAGTTTGCTGGAGGCAGGCTTTAGCCCCATGTGGGCGTCCTTCACCTTTCCGCTCAGCGCCTTTGCCACAGCGATGCTGAGCCTTGCGGGCCAAACAGGGGGCGTGGCGGAGCGTCTGGTGGGCGGGATTGCCCTTGTCGCGGCGAGCACGATCGTCCCTTACATCGCTGTTAAAGTGATCCGAATGTGGATGACGGGGCAACTTGCGTTGAAGACCAATGCCGCAAAAGCGTGACTTTGGTCTTTCCCTCTTCGCGAATGCGTGAAATAGGGAGGCGTCAAACGAACCCTACTTTGGAGATGTCCTATGGAGATTCGTGAGGCCCTGACCTTCGATGATGTTTTACTTGTTCCTGCTGCTTCGGCTGTCTTGCCGAGCACCGCAGACACGCGCACATTTGTGACGCGATCTATTAAGATGAATATTCCGCTGTTGAGCTCGGCGATGGACACCGTCACCGAGGCGCGTATGGCGATTGCCATGGCGCAGGCGGGCGGCATCGGAGTTGTTCACAAGAACCTGAGTGTTGAAGAGCAGGCGCGCGAAGTGCGCCGTGTGAAACGCTTTGAGAGCGGGATTGTTTACAACCCTGTGACGCTCAAAGTGAACCAGACGCTGGCGGACGCCAAAGCGCTTGTGGAGCGCTACAACTTCACTGGCTTTCCTGTCGTGGATGAGCGCGGCCATGTTGTGGGCATTTTGACAAACCGCGACATGCGGTTTGCCAGCTCAGACGACACGCCTGTGCATGCGATGATGACATCTGAAAACCTCGCGATGCTGGCCGAGCCTGCGGAACTTGAGGAGGCCAAGAGCCTGATGCGCGCGCGTCGCATCGAGAAGCTTCTGGTGCATGATGGTAAGGGCAAGCTCACGGGGCTTTTGACACTCAAAGACACCGAGCAAGCCGTGCTCAACCCGACCGCCTGCAAAGACGAGCTTGGGCGGCTTCGTGTGGCTGCGGCGACAAGTGTGGGCGAGAGCGGCTTTGAGCGCACCGAGGCGCTTGTTGATGCGGGCTGTGATATTATCGTTGTGGATACGGCGCATGGGCATTCTGAGGGTGTTATTGAAGCGGTGAAGCGCGCCAAGCGGCTTTCCAACGCGATTCAAGTGATCGCGGGCAATGTTGCGACGGGCGAGGCCACGCGCGCGCTGATCGATGCGGGAGCGGACGCTGTTAAAGTGGGGATCGGGCCAGGCTCGATCTGCACCACACGGATGGTTGCAGGTGTGGGCGTTCCACAGCTGACGGCAATTATGGATTGCGCGCGCGCTGCGGGCGATGTGCCTGTGATTGCGGACGGCGGCATCAAGTTCTCGGGCGATTTTGCCAAGGCGATTGCGGCGGGAGCCTCCTGTGCGATGGTAGGCAGTATGATTGCTGGGACAGATGAAAGCCCAGGTGAAGTGATCCTCTATCAGGGCCGTTCGTTTAAGTCTTATCGCGGGATGGGCAGCCTTGGCGCGATGGCGCGTGGGTCAGCCGACCGCTATTTCCAGAAAGATGCGGCCAGCGACAAGCTTGTCCCTGAAGGGATTGAAGGCCAGGTGCCGTATAAGGGCAGCGCCAGCGCGGTTGTGCATCAGCTTGTGGGCGGTTTGCGTGCGGCGATGGGCTATACGGGCAATGCGACTGTGCAAGATATGCGCAGCAACTGTAGTTTTGTGAAAATCACGGGGGCAGGGCTCAAGGAAAGCCATGTCCATGACGTGCAGATCACACGAGAATCTCCTAACTATCGGGTAGGGTAATGACACCAGCAGCACGGGTGGCCGCGGCCGCAGAAATTCTTGATGTGATCCTCGGCGGCGAGCCTGCGGAAAAAGCGCTTACAGGTTGGGCGCGCGGCAGTCGCTATGCGGGGTCCAAAGACCGTGCGTCTGTACGTGACCATGTCTTTCAGGCCTTGCGCTGCATGCGCTCTTACGCGGCGCTTGGGGGCGGCGAAGACGTGACAGGGCGTAGCTTGATGCTGGGAGCGATGCGTGCGGAAGGCGCTGATCTTGCTGGTATTTTCTCTGGTGAAGGCCATGCGCCTGCGCCCCTAAGTGAGGATGAGCTGGCGGGCGGACGTGCGCCCGAGGCAGGGGCTGAAGCCTGTGATATGCCGGAGTGGCTCTGGCCTGCACTTGAGGCAGCTTTGGGCGAGGGGGCTGCAGCGGAAGCCAGCCTCATGCGCGAGCGTGCGGATGTGTTTTTGCGGGTTAATCCGCTCTATGGAACTGTCGCCGAGGCTCAGGCCGCTTTGGCAGAGGAGGGCGTTGTCAGCGAGGCGCACCCGCTGTCTGAGATGGCTTTGAAAGTAGTCGAAGGGGCGCGGCGCGTGCGCCTGACCCATGCGTTTGAAGATGGCTTGATTGAGCTGCAGGACGCCGCTAGCCAAGCTGTTGTGGATTGGCTGCCCTTGGAGGGTGCGATGCGCGTGCTGGATTATTGCGCGGGCGGTGGCGGCAAGAGCCTTGCCATTGCAGCGCGTTCGGATGCCAAGATTGTGGCGACAGATATTGCGCCCGAGCGGATGAAAGATTTGCCCGAGCGGGCCACACGGGCAGGCGCGAGCATCACCGTTACATCACTTGAGGATCTTTCCGCAGAAGATTGTTTTGACTTTGTTTTATGCGATGCACCTTGCTCAGGCTCTGGTGCGTGGCGGCGCTCGCCAGCTGGCAAGTGGCAGCTGACAGAAGAGCGCTTGATTGAGCTTTGTGATACGCAAGTTGACGTTTTGAAGTCTGCGTCACATCATGTCTCTGAGGCGGGGCAGCTTGCCTATGTGACATGCTCGCTTTTGCGTGTCGAAAATGAAGATGTTGTTGCACGCTTTGAGGCGCTTGCGCCTGAGTGGAGCTGCACGGCACAACAGCGCTGGCTGCCGTCTGCGGGCGGCGACGGCTTTTTTGGCGCAATCTTTACGCGCAAGTAACGAGTAAATGCACTTTTAACGTGAAATTCAATCGGTTCAGTCTTAAGTTTGGCTTAACCTATTTGGCATAGTCTTGTGTCAAACCCAGATTGGCGCCCGTTTGTGAGCTACGCAGCGTTTACGCCTGATAAAGTGACGACGTCGTCTCTGAGCCTTTTGCCGCGGGCGAGTTCACTGTTTGTAATAGCTGTCATGGCTTACGCTGTGTCGGTTGCTGCTCCATCAGAACACATTCAGCTTGGCGCGGCGATTGTCGGGACAAGTCTCGTCTGTCTTGGTCTGCTGAGCCTCATTTCCGCAGTCTGGACCAAGCGCAACAACGCGCGGGCGCTCAAGGCGATTGCAAGTTTTGTGGAGCATGATGTGGCGGCCTGTTTTGTGGCAGACGATGTCGGGGATATTTCCTATCGCAACGCGGCCGCGCAGGAGAAGTTTAGCCTTGTTCCCCAGACTGTCGAGGCCGCTCTTTCGACCGTGGTGATGAACCCGAACGGTCTTGTGACGCGGCTTTATATGAAGGCGGGGCAGGCTGGTGCGGCCCGCGAGGATGTTGTGACGCAGGATGCGCATTTGCGGCTGTCTTGCCACAAAGTCACCGATGGAAATGCGATCTGGCGGCTTGAAGATCTGCCTGCGGCGCCCAGCGAAAGCGCGCCCGGCGGGGCAGCCAAACTGCCTGTTGTTGTCGTGGGCCGGCAGGACACAATTTTGCATATGAATGCTTCTGCGCGGCGCTTTTTTGGGGAGCGCGTTAAATCGCTTGATCGGTTGATCCCCGAGATGCCGCTCAAGCTGAACCGTTTGCAAGAGGTGCTTGCGGAGACAGGCACAGTCAGCTGTGTGGCGACAGAGCTTTCCACAGGTATCGGGCGACGAGAGATCGCTTTTGTCCCGACCGATGACGTTTTGGTCGAGTTGCCCGAGAGCCAACGGTTTTTTGATGCGCTGCCCGTTCCGCTGCTGAAACTTGGACCTGATGGAATTGTGACGGAGTCAAACAAGCTTGCGCGCGATCTTCTCGGGCGGGATGACCTTGTGGGCGAGAGCCTTGGCGCCATTCTGGAAGGCCTTGGCCGCTCGATCAAGGACTGGTTGCAAGATACGGTTCTGGGCCGTGTCAGCCGACAGTCCGAGTTCTTGAAGGTGCGGCGCGGAGATGTGGAGACTTTTGTTCAGGTGACGCTGAAGCCAGCTCGTGAGGGCGATGAGAATGTGTTGGTTGCTGTTTTGAACGACGCGACCGAGCTCAAGACGCTTGAAGCGCAGTTTGTACAAAGCCAAAAAATGCAAGCGATTGGCCAGCTTGCAGGCGGGGTTGCGCATGACTTTAACAATCTGTTGACGGCGATTACGGGGCATTGCGACTTGTTGATGCATCGGCGCGATGAGGCGGATCCCGATTTCTCCGATCTGGAGCAAATCGCCCAGAATGCCAATCGCGCAGCCGCGCTTGTAAGTCAGCTCTTGGCCTTTTCACGAAAGCAAACGCTGCGCCCACAGACCATCGATATTCAGGATACGCTGTCAGAGCTGACGCATCTGCTGAACAGGCTTGTGGGCGAGAGGGTGCAGCTTGAATTTGAGCATGCCACGGGCAACCACATGATCCGTGCAGACAAGCGCCAGCTTGAACAGGTTGTGATGAATCTTGTGGTGAATGCACGCGATGCAATGCCGAAGGGGGGCATTGTCAAAATCCGTACAGAGGCGCTCGACTTGGTCAAACCGCTCAAGCGCGACCGAGCCGAAGTTCCGCCTGGGTCTTATGTGTCGATCAAGGTGATTGATCAGGGAACCGGGATTCCAAGGGATAAGCTGCAAAAGATTTTTGAGCCGTTTTTCACAACAAAGCGTACCGGCGAGGGCACGGGGCTTGGGCTTTCCACAGCCTACGGGATTGTGAAGCAAACAGGCGGGTTTATCTTTGCGGATAGTGTCGTTGGCAAAGGCAGTTCCTTTACGTTGATCCTTCCGACGCAGCCGGTTGTCGAGATCGAAGAGACGTTAAACGTAAAGGCGCCAGTCATCGAGAGCGAGGAGCTGCCCAGCTTGGTTGTTCTCTTGGTCGAAGATGAAGCGCCTGTGCGCGCCTTCGCATCGCGTGCGCTTAAGCTCAAGGGCTTTACTGTGCTGGAAGCGGGAAGCGGGGAGGAGGCTCTTGACTTGGTGCGCGACCCGAACCTGCATATTGATGTCTTTGTGACCGATGTGATTATGCCGGGTCTGAAGGGCCCCGAGTGGGTTGCGCGGGCGCGCGAGATGCGTAGCGATGTCAGCGTGGTCTTTGTATCGGGGTATGCCGAAGACGTGTTCAGCGACAATGGCCTTGAGATTTTGAACTCGTCCTTTTTGCAAAAGCCTTTTTCTTTGGCTGAACTTGCAGAGGTTGTCCAAAAAGCCGTGGCGCAGCCTGAGCCTATGAAGGAATAGAATTCCAGAGATGGAAGTCTGCAGCGCAGGCCGTGCGCAGCCGCGCTTCGAGAGCGGGTGACAGCTCCAGATCCTGTTTGGGGGAGACATTTACCTGAGGCAGCGAAATGGCGAGCTCAAGTCGCTCTTCAAGATAGGCAACGCAGTCCTGTAGCTCTTCATATTTGAAAAAGCGCGTGATTGCGGTTCCGTTGGGGCGAGGTTCCACGAATTTTGATTGCGCGCCGACATTGGCATAGGCGGGGCGTGTTTCCGCAAGATAGGCCTCGACGAACTGATCAAAGCTCAGCCCTTCCGTTGAGACGGGGCGGCCTGACAGGAAGGGGCGCTGACGATAGCGATACCAGCTGCCAAGCCAGCTGACGGGCTCGCGTATGACGGCGAGTGTCTCGACCTCGTCGTCGATAAATTTCTCAACCATCGGGCGCAAGAAGCGATTGTAGCGATACACTGGTGCGTGTTTGAGCTCAGGCGGATCAAGTAGGGCGATGGCGGCATGGGGCGCGAGGGCTGTCTCTATTGCGGTGGTGCCTGTTTTGGGAACCGAAAACAGAACCAACTTGGCTTTTGAAAAGATCAGCATCCAACCTCCAATGGCTTGGGCATACTTGTAAACTACTCTTTAACTTCTTTCAGGAACAGTCAGGAATGTAAAATTTGTGTTGTAATGTTCTCTTTTTGATCACATAAAGAACACAAGCAGAACATTTGCAGTGATTGCCGCCTTGGGCGGGGTGTGAAATAAGGAAGCATAACAATGGCAACGGCAGACCTTTTAGACATGAAAAACAAGCGCGACGCAGACAAGCAAAAGGCGCTCGACAGCGCTTTGGCACAGATCGAACGGCAGTTCGGTAAAGGCTCCATCATGAAAATGGGGAGTGAAAACGCAATTCAGCAGATCGAGTCGACATCGACAGGGTCTATCGGGCTGGATATTGCGCTTGGCATTGGGGGTCTGCCCAAAGGGCGGATCGTTGAGATTTATGGCCCTGAAAGCTCGGGCAAGACGACACTGACACTGCATTGTGTGGCTGAAGAGCAGAAAAAGGGCGGTGTTGCGGCGTTTGTGGATGCGGAGCATGCTCTGGACCCGCAATACGCGAAAAAGCTTGGCGTTGATCTGGATGAGCTTCTGATTTCACAGCCTGACACGGGCGAGCAGGCGCTTGAAATCATCGACACGCTTGTGCGCTCTGGCGCGGTGAGCCTTGTTGTTGTTGATTCGGTTGCGGCTTTAACGCCGAAATCAGAACTTGAGGGCGAGATGGGCGATTCCAGCGTTGGTGTGCATGCCCGCCTGATGAGTAAAGCGATGCGTAAGCTGACTGGCTCGATTTCGCGGTCCAACTGTATGGTGATTTTCATCAACCAGATTCGGATGAAAATCGGCGTGATGTTTGGCAGCCCTGAGACGACCACAGGCGGTAATGCGCTCAAGTTTTATAGCTCTGTGCGCTTGGATATTCGCCGGATTGGTTCGATCAAGGACCGTGACGAAGTTGTGGGCAACCAGACGCGTGTGAAGATTGTTAAGAACAAGGTGGCGCCGCCCTTTAAGCAGGTGGAATTTGACATCATGTATGGCGAGGGGATTTCCAAGACGGGTGAGTTGCTCGACTTGGGGGTAAATCTCGGGATTGTCCAGAAATCGGGCGCTTGGTTTAGCTATGGGGACGAGCGTATTGGGCAAGGCCGTGAAAATTCGCGTCAGTTCCTGAAAGACAACCCGCATATCGCTTATGACATCGAAGACAAGATCCGTGCTGCGCATGGGCTCGACTTTGACGACGAGAAGCCGACAATGGCGTCTTCAAAGTCCAGTGATGACGAGGATATTCTCGAAGCGTAAGCGAGACGCTGGTAGAGACATATGCGCCAGAGCAGGAGGCTGCTCTGGCGCTTTTTGTCATGTGGACATGAGCGGGTATGGCGGCTAAACCGTGACGGATCTCATTACGTCGGAACATCACATGCCAAGCCTGAACGAAATCCGCTCTACCTTTTTGAATTACTTTGCAAAGCAAGGTCATGAAGTTGTCGCTTCAAGCCCGCTTGTGCCGCGCAATGACCCGACGCTTATGTTCGTCAACTCTGGGATGGTGCAGTTCAAGAACTTGTTTACGGGTGTTGAAACGCGTGACTACAACCGCGCAACGACAGCGCAGAAATGTGTGCGCGCGGGCGGCAAGCATAACGATCTGGACAATGTTGGCTACACGGCGCGCCACCACACGTTTTTTGAGATGCTCGGCAACTTCAGCTTTGGCAATTACTTCAAGGAAGAGGCGATCACCTATGCGTGGGAGCTGATCACCAAAGACTTCGGGATCGACAAGAACAAGCTGACCGTGACGGTCTATCATACCGATGATGAGGCTTTTGCGATTTGGAAGAAGATGGGCGTTCCTGAAGAGCGCATCATTCGCATCGCGACGTCAGACAACTATTGGCAGATGGGTCCAACGGGGCCATGCGGGCCTTGCACCGAGATTTTTTATGACCACGGTGAGCATATTTGGGGTGGCCCTCCCGGCAGTCCAGAAGAAGACGGCGACCGCTTTATCGAGATCTGGAACGTTGTTTTCATGCAGAACGAGCAGTTTGAGGACGGCTCTATGCGCAATCTCGACATGCAGTCGATTGATACGGGTATGGGACTTGAGCGCATTGGCGCGCTGCTTCAGGGCAGCCATGACAATTACGATACTGATTTGTTCAAGGCACTGATCGAAGCATCTGCTCATGCCACGGGCGTTGACCCTTATGGCGCACAGAATGTGCACCACCGTGTGATTGCAGACCATTTGCGTTCGACTGCGTTTCTGATTGCGGATGGCGTTATGCCGTCAAATGACGGACGCGGCTATGTTTTGCGCCGTATTATGCGCCGTGCGATGCGTCATGCTCATCTTTTGGGGGCGAAAGACCCTGTGATGCATCAGCTGGTGCCCTCGCTTGTCCGCCAGATGGGCGGAGCATATGGCGAGCTGAATCACGCACAGGCGCTGATTGAAGAGACGTTTTTGCTAGAGGAAACGCGCTTCAAGCAGACGCTTGAACGCGGATTGAAGCTTTTGGACGATGAGGTTGAGGGGCTGGGCGAGGGCGTTGCGCTTTCGGGCGAGGCTGCGTTTAAGCTCTATGACACCTTTGGTTTTCCGCTTGATCTGACGCAGGATGCGTTGCGTGAGAAGGGCCGCGAGGTCGATGTTTCGGGCTTTGAGGCCGCTATGGCCGAGCAAAAAGCAAAGGCGCGCGCTGCATGGTCCGGTTCGGGTGATGCTGCGGATGCGAGTGTCTGGTTTGATATCGCCGATGATGCAGGCGTGACCGAATTTCTTGGCTATGACACGGAAGTGGCCGAAGGGCAGGTTCTTGCGCTGGTGGCGGATGGCGCGCGCGTGAAGACGCTTGCCGAAGGGCAAGAGGGCTGGGCTGTGCTCAACCAGACGCCATTTTATGCGGAATCGGGCGGGCAGGTTGGCGACAGCGGCCTGATGCGCCGTTTGGAAAATATGGAGCAGGTGAGCCGTGTGAGTGACACGCGCAAGCATGCCGACGGTAAAATCTTTGGTCATATGATTGTTGCGGGCGAGGGCGGTTTGTCTGTCGGTGACACGGTTTCGCTTGAGGTTGAACATGGGCGCCGCAGCGCGATCCGTGCCAATCACTCGGCGACGCACCTTTTGCATGAGGCGTTGCGTTCGGCGCTTGGTGACCATGTGGCACAGCGTGGCTCGCTCAATTCGGATGATCGGCTGCGCTTTGACTTTAGTCACTCCAAGGCTTTGGAACTGGACCAGATCAAGCAGGTCGAAGCGGATGTAAACGCGTGTATCCGCCAGAATGCGCCTGTTGTGACGCGGGTTATGACCCCTGATGAGGCACGTGAGCTTGGCGCGCAGGCGCTCTTTGGCGAAAAATACGGTGACGAAGTGCGTGTGGTTTCGATGGGCCATGAGAGTGGCTCGGGCAAGGGCAGCGACGGGCACACCTATTCGATTGAGCTATGTGGTGGCACGCATGTGCGCCAGACAGGTGATATTGGGTTGTTTGTGGTGCTCGGGGATTCTGCATCGAGTGCGGGTGTACGCCGAATTGAAGCGCTCACGGGCAAGGCCGCGTTTGACTATTTGAGTGCGCAGGATGCCCGCGTAGCGGAACTGGCGCTGGAGCTGAAAGCGCCTGCGGCGGATGTGCCTGCACGTGTGAAAGCGCTGATAGATGAGCGCAAGGCGCTGACCAATGAAGTGGCGCAGTTGCGCCGCGAGTTGGCGATGGCGGGCGGTGCGAAGGACGGTGGCGCAGAAGCGATTGAGATCAATGGCATAAAGCTTATTGCTCAAGTGCTTTCTGGCGTCTCGGGTAAGGATTTGCCTGCGTTGATTGATGCGCATAAGGGCCAGATTGGCTCTGGTGCTGTGCTTTTGATTGCAGATACGGGCGGTAAGGCCGCTGTGGCGGCAGGCGTTACCTCTGATTTGACCGACCGTCTTTCAGCTGTGGATCTTGTGAAGGCTGCTGTGCCTGAGCTTGGCGGCAAGGGTGGCGGCGGCCGTCCTGATATGGCGCAGGGCGGTGGTGCGGATGTCAGCAATGCCGAGGCCGCGATTGCGGCGGCGAAATCTGTTTTGGAGGCTTGATATGTCAGCTCTTTGGATTGCCCATGTTACTGTGACGGACCCCGAGCCCTATGCAAAATATGCGGAGCTTGCGGGGCCAGCCATTGCGGCGCACGGGGGTGTGTTTATCGCCCGTGGGGCGCGCTTTGTGCAGCTTGAGGGCAAGGAGCGCCCACGCAATGTTGTAGCGCGTTTTCCGACGCTTGAAGCGGCTGTTGAGTGCTACAATTCGGATGCCTATCAAGAGGCATTGACCCATGCCAAAGGCGCGTCAGAGCGCGAATTGATGGTTGTTGAAGTCAGCGAATAACGCCATCCTTGCCTTGAACAGGTGAGGAGAGCTGTGATGCGTTGTGTCTTGTGCCTGCTTTTGTTGGTTTTGCCTCTGCCTGCTTTGGCAGATGGTTGGGCTGCACTGGAGCGGGACGGGGCGATTGCGATTATGCGCCATGCGCTAGCGCCGGGCGGAGGCGATCCTGCACAATTTGTCCTTGAGGACTGTGAGACGCAGCGCAATCTTGATGCGCGGGGGCGGGGTCAGGCGCGCGCGATTGGTGCCGAACTGCGGTTGCGCGGTGTGAAATTTGACAAAGTCTTCACAAGCCAATGGTGCCGTTGCCGCGAAACGGCCGCTTTGATTGAGATGGGGGCCGTTCAGGCGCTGCCATCGCTGAACTCGTTCTTTGCCGGACAAGGTGACCGTGTTGGTCAGACGGCTGCGACGCTTGCGGCACTGTCCGCGAGCGAAGGGCGCGTGCTGCTGGTGACACATCAGGTTAATATTACCGCGCTGACAGGTGTTTTCCCAAAGTCAGGCGAGATTATTGTGGCCGAGCTTAACGATGGCGCGCTCACCGTGACTGGGCGTATTTTGATAGAGCCGCCGCAGTAAAACAGCAGAGTTGCCAGAACGAAAAAGCCCCGCTCGTTTGAGCGGGGCTTTGTTATATTAGAGCTTTTTTGACTCGCGTTTGCGCTCATGCGGGTCAAGGTGACGCTTGCGCATGCGGATCGAGCTTGGCGTGACTTCAACGAGTTCGTCATCGTTGATGTAAGCAATCGCTTCTTCAAGGCTCAGGGTGATCGGCGTTGTCAGGCGAACGGCTTCGTCTGTGCCTGATGCGCGCACGTTTGTGAGCTTTTTGCCTTTGAGCGGGTTCACTTCCAGATCGTTCTCGCGGCTGTGCTCACCGATGATCATACCTTGGTAGATCTTGGTTTGTGCGCCAATGAACATTTTACCACGGTCTTCAAGGTTCCAGAGAGCGTAGGCCACGGCCTCGCCATCTTCCATGGAGATCAGAACGCCAGCGCGGCGGCCTGGCATTGGGCCTTTGTGGGGCGCCCAACCGTGGAACACGCGGTTCAGAACGCCTGTGCCGCGGGTGTCTGTGAGGAATTCACCGTGATAACCGATCAGGCCACGTGAGGGGACATTGGCGATGATGCGGGTCTTGCCTGCGCCTGCTGGGCGCATTTCGACCAGCTCGCCTTTGCGCGCGCCTGTCAGCTTTTCGATCACGACGCCTGAGTATTCGTCATCCACGTCAATTGTGGCTTCTTCGATAGGCTCAAGTGTTTTGCCGTCTTCTTCGCGCAGAAGCACTTTGGGGCGGGAGATCCCAAGCTCAAAGCCTTCGCGACGCATGTTTTCAATCAGAACACCCATCTGCAGTTCGCCACGGCCAGCGACTTCAAAGGCTTCGCCGCCAGGTGTGTCGGTGACTTTGATGGCGACGTTGCTTTCGGCTTCTTTCATCAGGCGGTCACGGATGACGCGGCTCTGGACTTTTTTGCCTTCACGGCCAGCCAGCGGGCTGTCGTTGATGCCGAATGTGACTGTGATTGTGGGCGGATCGATTGGCTGTGCGGGCAGGGCCGTATCAACGGCGAGCGCACAGATTGTGTCGGCCACTGTGGCTTTGGACATGCCTGCAATAGATACGATGTCGCCCGCGAGGGCTTCTTCGATGTCTTGCTGGGCAAGGCCACGGAAGGCCTGAATTTTGGTCACGCGGAATTGCTCAATCTTTTGGCCAACACGCGAGAGCGCCTGAACAGTTGCGCCGACTTTGAGGCGGCCTGTTTCGACACGACCCGTCAGAACGCGGCCAACGAAGGCGTCTGCGCCCAGAGTTGTGGCCAGCATGCTGAAGTCTTCGTTCTGGTGCGCGATTTGCTTGGGAGCGGGCACGTGATTGACGATCAGGTCAAACAAAGCCGAAAGGTCTTTGCGCGGGCCGTCAAGCTCGTGATCGGCCCAGCCAGAACGGCCAGACGCGTACATATGCGGGAAGTCGAGCTGATCGTCATTTGCATCAAGGGATGCGAAGAGATCAAAGCACTCGTCCAGCGCGCGGTCAGGCTCGGCGTCTGTTTTGTCGACTTTGTTCAGGACAACGATCGGGCGCAGGCCGAGGGCGAGGGCCTTTGACGTCACAAACTTGGTTTGTGGCATCGGGCCTTCGGCTGCGTCCACGAGGAGGACAACACCGTCAACCATCGACAGGATGCGCTCGACTTCGCCGCCGAAGTCGGCGTGGCCGGGCGTGTCAACGATGTTGATGCGCATGCCTTTCCACTCTACAGAGGTCGGCTTGGCGAAGATGGTGATACCACGCTCGCGCTCGATGTCGTTGCTGTCCATGGCGCGCTCGGCCACGTCCTGATTGGCCCGAAACGCGCCGGACTGTTTCAGAAGTTCGTCCACGAGAGTTGTTTTGCCGTGGTCAACGTGGGCGATGATGGCGATATTGCGCAGGTCCATGATATGTCCTTGGGTTGTTCGTTGAGGGCCGATATACCGCGCGGGGACGAAAGGCCAGTCAGAATAAGGGGCGGAGTGCATTTATGTCACGTATGGGGCTTTATGAGCAATTAGATGCCTGTGTTGTGGGGGCTTTGGCCGAGATAACGGGCCGAGAGGCGGATTTCTTTCGCGGGTTCGACTGTGTGGCGGCGAAAGATGCCTTGCATGGCGATGTTTCGATCAATGCTGCGTTGGTGATGGCAAAGCGGCTTGGTGTGTCGCCGCGCGCGCTTGGCGCTGATCTGGCGCAGGCTTTGGGGGGCGTTAAGGGCATCGCCAGCGCGTCTTTGGCGGGCGCAGGGTTTGTCAATCTGAGGCTTGAGCAGGACTTTATTACAGGGGTGCTGGGGAAGGCGGAGCTTTTGCCCAAGCCGCGCCAGGGGCGGCTCGCGATTTGCTTGGATGCGCCTGAGGATATGCGGCAGCGCTGGACGGGCGAGGCAGCGCAGGCTGTGGCGCGCGCGCTTGGGCTTGAGGCCGAGATATGCGATCCCTCGGCTGCGACTGAGGGGGCTGAGGCGCGGCTTTTGCCGTTGATCGGTCCAGACGCTTCCTATGGTGCGGCGACAGAACAGGAGTGGCGGGGCCTTTTGGCGACGTTCTCAGATATTTGGGCGGCATCTGAAGCTTACGAGGAGGTCACGCTCTTTGCGGGGATTGGCGGCGGGTTTCGCGCGGGGCTTTATGAAGCGGCATTGGGTGACAGAGCGTGCTTGCGTAGCACTGCTTTGGCCGCGGCGGACATACCAACGCTTGGGGGCGAGCACGCCGAACTCGCGCGGCTTTATGTGCTGTGCCACCGCGCGGAGCGCGTGCTTGACCTGACAGAGCGGGCCCATGCAAAGCCTGAGCGGGCGAACCCTGCGTTTTTGTTGCATTATGCAGCGTCAAAACTTTCGGCATTGAGGGGCGCTGAACCTGTTGAGGTTTGGGACGCCGCGACACGCCGTCTGGCTCTTTTGGTGGCAGGGTATGCGCGGGTGCTGGAGCTTGCTCATGATCTGGGCGCGCCGCAGCGTTTGGCGCTCTATTTGTGCGAGGTGGCACATTTGCTCCTTGATGCTGGGGCCGCAGCTCAGGACCGTGGCGAAAAAGCCATTTGCCCACGTGTTATTGATGCCTGCGAAGTTGTGTTTT
Source organism: Lentibacter algarum (assembly GCF_040580765.1). Taxonomy (GTDB): domain Bacteria; phylum Pseudomonadota; class Alphaproteobacteria; order Rhodobacterales; family Rhodobacteraceae; genus Lentibacter; species Lentibacter algarum. The sequence goes on from NZ_CP158687.1 coordinate 1,173,205, forward strand.
GCAGCGGATTCGCTATTGTCGGAACAAAGGCGTTGGATGAAATCACCTGAAGAGTGAGGCCAGCGCAAAGAGCAGTGATAAGCGCAGCATAGATTTGCGCATAAAAAACGAGGCATTCGATGGCAGAACTCCCATATAGCGGAGCGCGGCAGAGCAGCTCTGCAGCTTATTCTCTTGGAACACTTACGAATTACGCGGGCGCAGTTGTTTCGCTTGGCTTGATGGTCGGGATTGGTGTTTGGGGGTATAAAGTTGTGGCGCGTGATGTGAGCGGTGTGCCCGTTGTGCGTGCGGCGTCGAATGAGCCGATGCGCATGGCGCCTGAGAAGCCGGGTGGGCAGTTGGCTGCGCATCAAGGGCTGTCTGTGAATGAAGTTATGGCTAAAGGCGGCGCTGAGAAGCCCGCAGAGCGGCTTGTTCTTGCGCCCAAGCCCGTGGATCTGACAGAAGAAGACCAGCCCTTGGCGGGTATTGTTGCGCCTAGCCCTGTGGTGCGCAGTGAGGCTGGTGTGTCTCTTGAAGAAAGTGACGCCGAACCTTTGACGCCCCAAATGGCCTCGATCCGTGCGCTGGCAGAGGCGCTTGCAGATGGGGTTGCGCCTTTGGCCGCTCAGGAAGCGCAAGTCGAGACGGTAACGCCTGTGGCCGTGGTTGTGCCAGCTGAGCCTGTGACGGCTGTCATTGAGGCTGTGCCTGAGGTGACGGCTGTTGAGGATAATATAGTCGCGGAGCCTGTCAAAGCGTCTCTTGTGAGCACGTCGTTGCGCCCCAAGCTGCGCCCGGCGGCCTTTAAGGCAGTTGCGCCTGCGGCGACAGAGGCGGCCGTTTTGGCGGCGTTGACAAGCGAGGCGGGGAGTATCCCTGTGGGCACACGGCTTGTGCAGCTTGGCGCCTTTGACAGCGCTGAAGTGGCGGGGCGCGAGTGGGAGCGGCTTGTAACCAAATTTGGCGAATACATGGACGGCAAAGAGCGTGTGATCCAGCGGGCTGAAAGTGGCGGGCGTGTGTTTTACCGCCTGCGCGCAATGGGCTTTGCAGATCTGTCAGACTCACGCCGCTTTTGTGCGGCGCTTGTGGCCGAGCGCGCCGATTGTATTCCTGTGGTGAGCAAATGAGCCGTTTTGGCGCGAGCATCCTTGATGCGGACGGGCATCAGCTTACGCGGGAGGAGCGGGCGTTTTTTCGCGATGTGAACCCTTTCGGGTTCATCCTCTTTGCGCGCAATATCGGGACCGAGGCACAGGTTGCGCGGCTCTGTGACCAGATGCGGGACGCTGTGGGGCGCGAGGCGCCCATTACCATTGACCAAGAGGGCGGGCGTGTGCAGCGCTTGCGCGCGCCTCTCTGGCGCGAGTGGCTGCCGCCATTGGAGCAGGCCGAGCTTGCAGGCGAAAACGCTGCGCGCAGCTTTTATCTGCGTTTTCGACTGATTGCGCATGAGCTGAAACGCTGCGGGATCGACAGCAACTGCGCGCCGATGCTCGACATTGCCTTTCCCGAGACACATCCTTTCTTGAAAAATCGCTGCTATGGTACTGATATTGCAGCGATTGCCGAGATTGGTGCAGCTTCCTCCCGTGGTATGCTTGATGGCGGTGTTTTGCCTGTGGCCAAGCATATCCCCGGCCATGGGCGCGCTGTGGCTGACAGTCATTTTGAGCTGCCGAGCGTCGATATTGGTCGTGAGGAACTTATTGCTACGGACGGTGCGCCTTTTGCTGCGGTAAAAGACTGTCCCATGGGGATGACGGCGCATATTCTGTATCCGCAGATTGACGAACGTCCTGCGACGCTGAGCGCGTCTGTGATGGAGCTGATCCGCCGTGATCTTGGCTTTGACGGGCTGATCATGACCGATGATATCTCCATGAAGGCGCTCAACGGTGATCTGGGCGATTTGAGCCGCGCGGCACTTCTGGCGGGCTGTGATGTTATCTTGCATTGTAATGGCACTTTGGAAGAGCGTCGCACTGTGGCAGAGGCTGCTGGCGAGATGAGTGATGCGGCGCAAGAACGGGCCGAGCGGGCACTTGCTCTGCGTCAAAAGCCGGACGATATTGACATTTCGGCCATAGAAGCCGAGCTTGAAGCGCTTTTGAATGGGCGCGTGTATGACAGCTGATGACTTTGAAGAAGATCAGACAAAACTAAGTGTCGCCGACCGTATGACTGCGGAGGCGCTGATTGTGGATGTGAGTGGCTTTGAAGGGCCGCTTGATGTTCTGTTGACGCTGGGGCGCACCCAGAAAGTCGATCTGACCAAAATCAGCATTCTTGAACTGGCGCGGCAATATCTTGCCTTTGTCGAAAAGGCCAAGTCTTTGCGCATTGAGCTTGCGGCGGATTATCTTGTGATGGCGGCATGGCTTGCCTTTTTGAAGTCGCGTTTGTTGCTGCCGCCTGATCCGTCTGAGGACGGGCCCAGCGGCGAGGAACTTGCTGCGCATCTGGCCTTTCAACTTGAGCGCTTGCAGGCGATGCGCGACGTGGCGGCGCGGCTTATGGGGCGAGACCGTTTGGGCCGCGATTTTTTTGCGCGTGGTCTCCCCGAAGATGTGACGCGGGTGAAGAAGGTGACATACACCGCCACGCTGCTTGATCTGATGCAGGGCTATTCGCGGCTGCGCACGCGCGATGAGTTTCGCCCGTTTGTTATGGATCGCGACTCTGTGTTTACGCTTGAGAATGCGCTGGAGCGGATGCGCGGGCTGATCGGCTATGCGGGAAATTGGACTGATATTTCGAGTTATATTCCCGAAGGCTGGGACAAGGACCGCGCGCGGATCCGCTCGGCCACGGCCTCGACTTTTGCCGCTTCTCTGGAGCTTGCCAAGGAAGGGCGCGTGGAGCTGCGCCAGTCAGACACATTTGCGCCAATAGAGCTGCGCCGCAGAAATGAAAGCCGTGATTGAACATGAATGACGACATGGAACATATTGAAGAAAAAGAGGAAAGCCTCTTTGAGGCGCCCCCCATCGCTGAGCAGGAACGGATGGTTGAGGCGATCTTGTTTGCCTCTAGCGAGACGGTGACTGTGGCGGAGCTTAATGCGCGAATGCCTCACGGGAGTGACGCCGCTGAGGCGCTTGTTTATTTGCGCAAGCGCTATGAGGGACGGGGTGTGCGGGTTGTTAAAGTGGGCGATGCTTGGGCGATGCGCACCGCGCCTGATCTGTCGTTTCTCATGCAAAAAGAAACGGTTGAAACACGCAAGCTTAGCCGAGCGGCCATCGAGACATTGGCGATTGTGGCCTATCACCAGCCTGTCACGCGTGCCGAGATCGAGGAAATTCGCGGTGTGAGCGTGAGCCGTGGCACTGTGGACCAGCTTTTGGAAATGGAATGGATTCGCTTCGGGCGGCGGAAGATGACGCCGGGACGACCTGTGACTTTTGTTGTGACGCAGGACTTTTTGGACCACTTCGGGCTGGAATCGGCCCGCGATCTGCCTGGATTGAAAGAGCTTCGCGCCTCAGGGCTTTTGGAGAGCCGTTTGCCACCGAGCCATATGCCTACTTTGGGCGAAGGCGACGAGGACTTGATCGAAGAAGTGCAAGAGGGACAGAGCGAGCTCTTTGAGGACTGAGGGAATGCCTTATTTTACGCACAATGGCTGCTTATATTGCGGATTGAGCAGGTAAAGGAGGCCAATATGAATGCGAATAGGCTTATTAATATGGTGCTGCGCATGGTGATGCGCAAAGTTGTGAGCGCGGGGCTGAAACGCGCAGGCGGGGGTAAGGGCGCAAGTGCTGCGACCAAGGGCTTGAACAAAGCCTCCCGTATGGCGCGGCGCGCAGGTCGATTTTAAGATTTGAAGTGCTTGGAGAGCTTGAGGCCTTGGCCTTGATAGTTTGAGGCGATCCGTTCGCCATAGAGCTCTTTGGGCGTTTGTGACATTTTTTCATAGACCAAGCGGCCAACGATCTGGCCATGCTCTAGCACAAAGGGGCTTTCGTGGCAGCGCACTTCGAGCACACCGCGCGAGCCTGCGCCGCCTGCTGCGGCATAGCCAAAGCCCGGATCAAAAAAGCCTGCGTAATGCACGCGGAACTCACCGACCATCGCGAGATAGGGTGCCATTTCGGCAGCGCAATCTGGCGGGATGCAGACGGCTTCATTGCTTACGAGGATATAAAATGCGCCTGGATCAAGGATGATCTGGCCGGTGTCGCTGCGGACCTCTTCCCAGAAGTCGGCGGGGGCGTAGTGCCCGAGCCTATCCAGATCAATCACACCAGTGTGAGGCTTAGCGCGATAGCCAACGAGGGTGCTGCCTTCGGGGCGCAGATCAACGGAAAAGCCGAGCCCCTCACTGATCACGGGGGTGCTGCCATCAACCAGCGGGATTTCTGCATGAAGGGCGCGCAGATCAGCGTCGCTCAGTGTCGCTTGGCCATCGCGGAAGCGAATCTGGTTGAGGCGCATACCGGGGCGCACGAGGACAGAGAAGGAGCGCGGACAAATCTCGGCATAGAGCGGGCCTGAATAGCCCGCTGGAATGCGGTCAAATTCTTCGCCGCCGTCTGTGATTGTACGGGTGAGCAAGTCAAGGCGGCCCGTGGAGCTTTTTGCATTGGCGACTGCTTGGATGCCTTCAGGGAGAGCGAGGCTTTCTTGTAGCTCGACGACATAGACGCAGCCTTTCTCAAGCACGGCGCCTTGGCTGAGGTCTATCTGGTGCATTTCGAACTCGGACAAGCGCTCGGCAACTGTACGGCCTGCACCCGCGAGGAATGAGGCGCGCACACGATAGGCGCGCGCTCCGAGACGCAGATCGAGGCTAGCCGGCTGAATTTGGCCTTCGGCATAGTCGTCTTGAGCGGAGATTTCGCCACGGGCGATCATCTCGTAAAGCTGCTGGCTGGCCAGAACGCCTGTCATACTGTGTCCTTTCACGGGCAAGGTTGCGCAGCTTTTATCAAGTTTTTGGCTGAGAGGCAGGGAAAAATGCATCCCTGCCGTCTGATTGCTCAAGTTTTGTCGCCCGTTAGGTCCGTGGCACTATAGAATATCAGTCACAATGGTCTTGAGGCTTGCGGAGAGTGGCGCGCTTTCGTCTTCTTCGCTGTCGTTATAGGGACTTTCTTGGGCATAAAATGTGCTCATCGGGACTGTCGGGAAGCCGAGGTCACCACTTTGTTCGGCAGCATAGAAGGCTTCGGCCTCGGCAATCTGCTCTGGCGTGCAATAAAGGGCTTCGGCAGCCATCATATCGGCAACTGTAACGCCTTGCTCAAGCTCTTGACCCCGCCACATCTCAGTCTCAGTCTCAGTCTCAGTCTCAGTCTCAGTCTCAGTCTCAGGTTCGGCTGGAGGCTCAAGATTTGTATCTGATGCCGGCGGCAGCTCTAATGCAGGCGCTCGCTCAGCTTCCAGAGAGCCCTCAAGCTCAGGTGTATCTTCGGGGGCAAGCTCCGGTTCTGGGGGGGAGACGACTTCGGCCTCGGGAGCTGGCAGGGGAGCAGGATCTGGCGTGACCTCTGGTGGCGGGGCGGCCTCTGGCGCAATGATCGGCTCTTCTGGCGTTTCGTCCACGGTTTCCTCTTCGGGCGTTTCTTCAACAGGTGTCTCTGGTTCGAGTTCTGGTGTGGGAACGACCATATCCATATAGTTTGTGGTTTGAACTTCGATGTAATCGAGCAGCTCTGTATAGTTTTCGGCGACGAGTGGGTGGATATTGGCGGGCACGTCGAAACTTGCAGGAGCGGGTTCGCCATTTGTGGCCTGATAAGTGATCAGGCTGGCAAGAAAATATGTTGTCTCTGTGCCGTGCGGGGCGCTGTCTGTGAAAAGTTCGGTTGTACTGATGGCAGCCAGCGGGCCGCCCTCTTCGAGAAGGGAGGCGAGCACAGGAGCGACGGGAATGAGCGTGATATTGGCGTCAGGCGTGCTGGCGTTGAGCGTGTCAACATAGTCAACAAACCAAGTATGATAGTCTTCTTGGTTGTAATCGTAATAGCGCTCGATACTGCTTTCGCTTGGTGGGAAGGTCTCGCTGAAGGCCGCGAGATCGCTCCAGCCTTGGTAGACAAAAATCTGCGCATTGGGTTGATCGGTGAGCACTGTGGCAAGGATCGACTCGGTGGCATCGACTGGGCTTATGTTGCCGTCGGGATAGTTGGCTGTGGGCGCGAGGTCTTGGATAAAATTGCCTGGTGTTATGATCACTTGGCTAAACGCCTGATCCGCAAAGCGCTCCGTGTCATCGTCCCACTGACCTGTAATGCCCTGGAAGCCCCATTCGTTAGCGGGCTCAAGGCGGTCGGCGAACTGGCGCAGAAAGCCGAAGCCGCCGTTCACGTCATAAGTTCCTCCGGCTTCCAGAGTGAGTTGGTTGAGCCAATAGGGCAGGTTGGTTTGGGCGCCCCCTTCGGAAAAGTTGACAAGCGAGTTCCCGAAAAAATACTGGTTGGTTTCTATCGGCACAGGCGCACACTCCATGCTCGGAGTGCAAAGCCCGAGCGTTACTTTTTAAATGCAGTCAGGAAAGCCCGAGGCTGCATGCAAACATCCCTAAATTTAGACATAGTGTAAGCAACGGGTTTGGCAAGAAATTAGCATGCTGATTGAGGGGCATATCTGGAAACAGTTTGGTGACTGTTTTGCTGGTAGCTGGCTCAAAAATCTGGGGAAAAGGTGAAATGGTCGGGCTAGCAGGACTCGAACCTGCGACCTTCCGTCCCCCAGACGGACGCGCTACCAGGCTGCGCTATAGCCCGACTAAGGCTGCTTATTAGCGGTTTTGAGCCAGAGGGCAAGGGCAAATCTCTGTGTAATTTGGGCCAAGTGTGTCAAAGCCTTACAGGCTTAGGAGGCGAGCGCTTTGAGTGCGTTGCGGGCTTGCTCCAGAGCGCGGCGCGTTTCGCTATCAGGGCTGGCTTTGAAGGCGGCGACGCGGCTGAGAAGGCCTGCGCTGACATCAAGTTCGGTGTCGCTTGGATCATCAGGTAGCGTGATCGACAGAGACAAGGGGGGAGAGGCTTGGCCGTCTTCTGTGGGTTCTTTAGCAGCTTGCAGAAAGGAAGGGAGAGCCGAAGGCTGTGTCTTGAGGCCAGATGTGCTATCGACCTCTGACTCTTCGGAATTTGCTTTTTCGTCTGCCTTGGCGGCATCCTCAGGCGCCGCGGCCTCAGGCGTCGGGTTTTGCGGTGTCGCCTCGGCGGAGGTGTCTTCTGGTGCTTGTGTCTCTGTGGCCTCGGACTCGTCGGTGCTTTTGCGGTGTGTGAAGGGCACGATGTCTGCTTCGGGCTTGGGCGCGCTCGGCGCGTCCACGACCATGTCGATCGCATTGGTATCACTCACGACCTCTGCAAGCTCACCGTCGAGCGGCTGTGAGAGGCTTGAGATATGTTTAACACCATGATCACGCAGCATTTTTTGTGCGCCTTTGATGGTCATTCCATCATCATGCAATAGCTTTTTAATGCCGCCGAGCAGCACCATATCATTGGGGCGATAATATCTGCGCCCACCTGCGCGTTTCACAGGTTTTACTTGTGTGAATTTGCTTTCCCAGAACCTCAAAACATGAGTCGGCAAGTCAAGCCATTCGGCCACTTCGCTTATGGTGCGGAATGCTTCGGCTGATTTTGCCATGCTGTGAGACGCTCCTAGCGCTTATTGCCTGCGGCGACCCGGTCTTTCATGAGGTGCGAGGGGCGGAAGGTCAGAACGCGGCGGGGGTTGATGGGAACTTCCTCGCCAGTCTTTGGGTTGCGACCGACGCGGGCCGTTTTTTGGCGGACAGAGAAGGTTCCGAAGGACGAGATTTTGACTTGCTCTCCTGTGACCAGCGCGTCGGAGACATGCTGGAGCACACTTTCGACAAGCTGCGCGCTGTCATTGCGAGACAGGCCGACTTCGCGAAAGACTGCTTCGCTCAGATCCATACGTGTAAGTGTTTTTTCGCTCATAACTATTCCCCCGTTTGGCCAAGCATAGGCCTGAGAGAGATTCCGAGTCAATATCAATGGCTTGGCGTGCAGCTTTTCAGCAATAAATGAGACGCATTCCTAGCGTTTTACCAACGGATTGCGACCGCACCCCACGCCAGACCGCCGCCGATGGCTTCGGTGAGGACGAGATCGCCTGTTTTGATCTTGCCTTTCGCGGCTCCGACAGAGAGCGCAAGTGGGATCGAGGCGGCAGAGGTGTTGCCGTGGTCTTGCACTGTGAGCACGACGCGCTCCATTGGGACACCGAGCTTTTTGGCCGTGCCTTGGATGATGCGGATATTGGCCTGATGGGGCACGATCCAGTCGACATCACTGTGCGTGAGCCCCGCTTTGTGAAGGGCAGCATCGGCTGTTGAGGCCAGCTTTTCAACGGCTTGGCGGAAGAGGGCGTTGCCCTGCATACGCAATTTACCAGACGTGCCTGTCGAGGAGACGCCGCCATCTACAAAGAGCATGTCTTTGTAGCGACCATCAGAGTTGAGGTCCGCAGAAAGGATGCCGCGATCAGCGGTTGTGCCTGTGCACTCTTGAGCTTCAAGGATGAGTGCACCCGCGCCATCGCCGAAGAGAACGCAGGTTCCGCGATCTGTCCAGTCCATGATGCGGCTGAAGGTTTCGGCGCCGATGACAAGCACGCGTTCGGCTTGGCCTGAAAGGATCAACCCGTTTGCTGTTGTGAGGGCAAAGACGAATCCTGCGCACACGGCTTGAACATCAAAGCCAAAGCCACGCTCCATGCCGATCTTTTGCTGCACCATGGTCGCAACTGAAGGAAAGGTCAGATCAGGAGTGGACGTGGCAACGACGATTGCGTCGATGTCGCCAGCCGCCAGACCTGCTTGTGCGAGGGCGGCTTTCGCGGCTTCGGCCGCAAGATCAGAGGTATGCTGCCCTTCGGCGGCGAAATGACGGCGCTCGATTCCTGAGCGCGTGCGAATCCACTCGTCTGTGGTGTCGATCGAAGATTCGAATTCGGCGTTTTCCACGATCCGCTCTGGCAAATAGTGGCCATAGCCAACGACGACGGCACGTTTTGTCATGAGTTGGCCTCTTCTTCAGAATTTTTTATGTGCTCTGTCCCTGCTTCGGAGGCCAGCATTGTGGCGGCCGAAATACGGGCGGCAAGTTTTTCATTGAAGCCTGATTGCGCCAGCTGGAAAGCGAGCTTCACTGCAGCTGAAACGCCTGTCGCATCAGCAGAGCCATGAGATTTCACAACTGTTCCGTTAAGGCCAAGGAAGATACCACCGTTGACTTTTCGTGGATCAATGCGACTGCTGAGGCGCTTGAGCGAGGTAAAGGCGAGCAGGGCGGCGAGGCGAGACAGCGGCGTATAGTTGAAGGCTTCGCGCAGCAGATCGCGGATCAGGCTGGCGGTGCCTTCGCCCGTTTTTAGCGCGATATTGCCAGTGAAACCGTCTGTTACGATGACATCGCATTTTTTTCCTGGCAGATCGCTGCCCTCGACGAAGCCGACATATTCGAAATTGGCTGCGTCAGCATTTTCGGCGATCAGCTCATTTGCGGCCTGAATTTCGGCGCGGCCTTTGAACTCTTCTGTTCCAACATTGAGCAACCCGACGCGCGGGCGCGCGAGGTGAAGCCCGTTGCGCGCATAGGAGGCGCCCATCAAGGCGTATTGTAGCAAATCACGCTCATCGGCGCGGATGTCGGCGCCGGCATCAAGCATAACATTAAAGCCCTGCGGATTGCGCGAGGGCCAGAGCACAGCAATTGCCGGGCGATAGACACCCGGTATTTTGCGCAGGCGAATGACCGAGAGCGCCATGAGCGCACCCGTATTGCCGCAAGAGACACAGACCGTCGCCTCTTTGTTGCGCACGCTTTCAAGCGCGGACCACATAGAGGTACTTTTGCCTGAACGCATGACTTGAGACGGCTTGTCCTCCATCGAAACAATGCCTTCGGCATCAACGATGGTGCAACGGCCGCGCAAATTCTTTTTGCGTGCGACAAGGGGCTCCAGCTCGGACTTGCGGCCGTGCAGGAGAAAGAAAATGTCTTTGTTTTTCTTAGCGGAATGTGAACAGCCAGCGACAATCGCCGCTGGCCCTTTATCACTTCCCATAGCATCAACCGATATGACAATGCGCTCCGCCTGCGGGTTTGAAGGTGCAGGCTTGGGCGTGATTGTCTGGCTCATGCGAAAAGGCTCGGCTTATGCCGCGTCTTCGTCGATCTCGACTTCGTCCGCCACGGCAATCACTTCGCGATCTGCGTAGTGGCCACAATCGGGGCACACGTGGTGTGGACGCTTGAGTTCGCCGCAGTTTGGGCACTCGTTAGGGTTTGCAGCCGTAAGGCTATCGTGCGCGCGACGGTTGTTGCGACGTGATTTGGATACTTTGTTCTGTTGGACAGCCATGTCGCAACCTCAATTATCTAGGGGCAAAAGAGCCCAGTTTCAGAAGGGCGAAGCCCTGTGTGTTCGGGTTCAGACTGCTCTTATGCAAAAGCTGTGAGCCTGTCCAACCCTAAATTCGTAAGAGCGCGCGAAAATAGCTGGAATCGCATGAGTTGCAACCCCGAATTTCAACCTAGCTTTCGGGGTCTTGAAGCTTGGCTTTAAGGGCTGCGAGGCCTGCAAACGGCTTGGTATCCTCGTCTGTAAGGGCTGCTTTGCCTTCCTCTGTGAAAACTGCGCTTTCAAGGCTTGCGCCCTCTGCACGGGGATAAGGCGGCAGGGCAAGAGACAAGGCTTCGCGAAAGACATCGGCCAGATTGATTGTGTTTTCAAGCGGCTCGGCGCGGTCATCTTCGGGCATTTCGACCTCGGCATCTTCTTCAAGATCGTCAAAGCTAGGCATGATCCGCACGAAAAGACGCTCGACGCTCTCTTCTATGCGGGCACTGACAGGGGCGAGCGTAATGACGCAGGCCTGCTGTACTGTTGCGCCCAGACGGGCCTGAAGCAGCCAATCATCAGCGCCATGAGGCTTAAGCGTGCCGATCAGGCTTGGCTTTTTGAGCGCGAGCAGATCAAGGGTCTTGGCCATTTCAGTGCGCGCCTCGTCAGAAAGTTTCAGCGAAAAGCTGTAGCTTTGGTTTGCCGAAAGGCGCGAAACAGGTATCGTTGTTATGTCATTAAAGTCTTGGGTCATCGCGCCGCTCCTTGAATCGGGGGCCTTTCCTTAGTAATCGGAAGGCAAGGCCGCAACAGCCGATACAAGAGGGCAGAGATGAAAGCAATTACCCACCCGATAAAGCAGAGCGCGGCGTTTTTGCTGCTTGGGCTTGTTTTCATGGCGCTGAGCTCTTGTGCAGCGACCTATCGCGACCATGGCTATGTGCCTTCGGAGAGTGAATTGGCCGAAATTGTTGTGGGTGTTGATTCCCGCGAGAGTGTGGCGGATGTGGTGGGGGTTCCTTCGACATCAGGGATTTTGAACGACAGCGGCTATTATTATGTAAAAAGCCGCGTCAGACATTTTGGCGCGATGCGCCCGAAAGAGATTGAGCGCGAAGTTCTTGCCATCAGCTTCAGTGAGGCGGGCATTGTAGAGAACATCGAGCGCTTCTCGCTGCAGGATGGGAATGTTGTGACGTTGTCTCGCCGCGTGACGGACAAGACGGTCAATGACAATACTTTCATACGTCAGCTGGTGGGGAGCATCGGCCGCTTTTCATCTGGCACGCTTCAATAACACGCTGTTTGTCACAGCCTTGAAACCTATTTTGTGCTAGGCTTTGTGCCAGCGCGTGTGGGTTTATGGATGAAGGGTTGAGTATGAAGGCCTTCGAGAGGGGCGGATATCATGTGCGGCTGGCGACGAGCGAGGCTGACATTTCGGCAGCTAAGGCACTGCGCCATAGGGCTTTTTTTGGCCGTTCAGGTATTGATGAAGACGCTTTTGATGCATCGTGTGAGCATGTTCTGATCAACAATAACGAAGGGCGGCTCTTGGGCTGCTTTAGGATAATGTCTTTGCCGTCAGGGCAGGCGCTGTCGCAAAGCTATTCAGCACAGTTTTATGATTTGGGTCAGCTCGCGGGCTTTGAGGGCAAAATGCTTGAGATGGGGCGGTTTTGTCTGGAGCCAGAGGAGGCGGAGCCAGATGTTTTGCGCATTGCTTGGGCGGCTTTGACGCGCTTTGTGGATGAGCAAGACATAAAGATGTTGTTTGGCTGTGCGTCTTTTTCTGGCGTGAATGGCGTGCCGTATCAGGACAGCTTTGCACTCTTGAAGGCGCGGCATCTTGCGCCGGAGTGTTGGCGGCCAAGACAGCGCGCGCGGGATGTCTTTGATTTTGGAGCAGAGTTTCAGGGAGAGGCTGATCTGAAGCGCGGCATTGTCCAAATGCCGCCGTTGTTGCGCAGCTATCTGGCGATGGGAGGCTGGGTCAGCGACCATGCCGTCATCGACAGGGAAATGGGGACGATGCATGTGTTTACGGGGCTTGAAGTCAGGGCGATCCCTGCTGCGCGCAAACGGCTTTTGCGAGCGCTTGCGGCGTGAGAGCGCTTGACGCTGCGCGCGGGTAGCGATAGCGCTCTGCCATGGCACGCGCACCCCTTTTACAGCTCAATGATGTCTCACTGACATTCGGCGGAAACCCAGTCTTTGACGGGCTTTCGGCCTCCTTGCAATCTGGCGATCGACTCGCTTTGGTCGGGCGGAACGGCTCGGGCAAATCGACGCTCATGAAAGTGATGGCGGGGCTTGTCGAAACCGACAAGGGCGATGTGGTTGCTGGGCCCGGTGTGCGCGTAGGGTATATGGAGCAAGAGCCTGATATGGCGGGCTTTTTGACGCTTGGAGACTATGCGTCAAGCGGATTGGAGCCAGGTGAGCTTTACCGAGTTGAGCGGGCTGGTGAGGGCCTCAAGTTTGATCCTGACCGTCCCGTTGAGACCGCCAGCGGCGGAGAGAAACGGCGCGCGGCCTTGGCCAAGCTGATGGCGGAAGCGCCAGAGTTGATGCTGCTCGATGAGCCGACAAACCACCTTGATATTGAAGCCATCCGCTGGCTGGAAGGCGAGCTGAAGGCGACACGCACGGCCTTTGTTTTGATCAGCCACGACCGCGCATTTTTGCGTGAGCTTACTCGCGCAACACTCTGGATTGACAGAGGAAAAGTTCTTCGGAATGAGCAGGGCTTTGAACATTTTGAAGCCTGGCGCGACAAGCTTTGGGACGAAGAGGACCAAGCCCGCCACAAGCTTGACCGCAAGATCAAGGCCGAGGCTCGCTGGGCTGTCGAAGGCATCAGTGCGCGCAGGAAGCGCAACCAAGGCCGTGTGCGTGCCCTTGCTGAGCTGCGCGAGGAGCGCTCAAGCCAGATCAGACGGCAGGGCACAGCAGGGATGGCGCTGTCTTCGGGGTCGGTTTCGGGCAAGAAAGTCATCGAAGCTGTGGGGATTTCGAAAGCCTATGATGGTAAGCAAATCCTAACAGATTTTGACATTACCGTGCAGCGTGGAGACCGTATTGCTTTTGTCGGACCCAATGGTGTGGGTAAGACAACTGCCATTAAGCTACTGATGAAGCTGGAAGAACCCGACGCAGGCACTGTTAAACTGGGAACCAATCTGGAGGCGGCGATCTTTGATCAGGCGCGGGCCCAGCTTGACCCCGAGATGAGCCTTTGGGACAGCCTCACAGGCGATCCTGATATGCGGGTCTCAGGCAAAGCCGACCAGATCATGGTGCGTGGAATGCCACGCCATGTCGTTGGATACCTTAAAGAATTTCTGTTTGAAGAAGGTCAGGCGCGGGGGCCTGTGAAGGCGCTTTCGGGCGGGGAAAAGGCGCGGCTTTTGCTGGCCAAACTCATGGCGCGGGAAAGCAATTTACTGGTGCTTGATGAGCCGACCAACGACTTGGATGTCGAATCGCTCGACCTGTTGCAGGAAATTCTGGATGACTACGACGGAACCGTGCTGCTTGTGAGCCACGATCGGGACTTTCTGGACCGTGTGGCAAGTCTCACTGTGGCGATGGAAGGAGATGGCAAGGCGACAGTCTATGCCGGCGGCTGGAGCGACTATCAGGCCCAGAAACCTGACAGTGATGACTGGGAAAACCGTCCAAATACAAAGGCTTCACGCGCAAAAGAGAAGCAGGAGAAGGCGAAAGCCAAGCCCAAGCTCAGCTTTACGGAAGAGCATCGTTTGAAAGAACTTCCAAGCGTTATGGAGCGGCTGACAGCCGAGATCGGTAAGCTCGAAGAGCTGCTCGCGCAGCCCGACTTGTTCACCAAGGAACCTGTAAAATTCAAGAAAGCGACGGAAGCTCTGGTGGAGCGTCAGACCGCTTTGGCCAAGGCCGAAGAAGAGTGGTTAACGCTTGAAGAAAAGGCCGAACAGGCGGGTTAACAGGCTGTGAGACGACTGATTCTAGGGGGGTGATATGCGTGCACACCCCGTGCACATTGCGTGCACCGCCTGAATGGGGCCTCTCTTAAGACAAAATTAGGTAATGAGGCGTGCGGTCGCGAAAGCCTTTGGTCATAAACTTGCTCCGCCGCTTGCGCGGATCAAAGCGCAGCGGCGCGGGTGATTTCGTCTTGGGAGAGGCCGTATTTGGCGGCGAATGTCTTACGGGCTGCAATCAAGCGGGCGTCATCGGGGCGCATACCGAGGGTGCGGATAAACTCTGCGCGCTGTTTGGATTTTAAAGCGTCGCGGTCGATTGCTGTGTGCATCATGCGGTCGATGACGTCACCGCCCGGCGAAACGTGAAACCATTTTGAGAAGTCGCGGAAGTGATGCTGGTTGTGCAGGGTTGTGACGTGACGCTCGATTTTTGTTTTGGGGATCGTGAGGTGAGATGTCATGTGAAACCACTCATAAGCCAGAAACATTCCCACGCCGCCAACCAGAACAACTGCCACGGAGATATGGAACGCGGCGGGCAGGCCGAGGAGGGCGGCAACGCCCCAGACCAGCCCGAAGTTGAGCCCGAGCACGGGCAGGGCGACCCAAGGCGGGACGAAAAACAGAGCGTGGTTTGTCGGGAAGTCGTGATGGCCGTAATGCGCTTGATAGAGCAGGTTAAAGGCCCATTGCTGCTTGGGTGGAGGCAGGTGAAAGACAAACCTGTGCAGATTATATTCGTTGAGCATTTGGGCGAGAATGCCAAGCGGGACAAGCAACCACGCCCAGAGTGGAGCATGGATAATCAGGATCACCACGCCTGCAAGGGCGGCGAGGCCCATGAGGGCCACGCTGATGTGGGAGAACATGATCTTGAGGCGCATCATCCTCGCGTCCTTTCGGGGCAGCCGAAGCTATCCCCCAAAGTTCACTGCATCCGAAGCGCGCCGTCAATGCGGATTGAGGTTCCGTTGAGGTAACCTGATTCGACAATGAAGGCCGCAAGCTTGGCGTATTCGGCGGGATCACCAAGGCGCTGTGGGCAGGTCACGTCTTTGGCGAGGGCGTCTTGCACATCTTGGGGCAGGCCCTTGAGCATCGGGGTTGCGAAGATACCGGGGGCGATGGCCATGACGCGGATGTTGTCGCGCGCAAGGTCACGGGCCATGGGCAGGACCATTCCAAGGATGCCGCCTTTGGAGGAGGCGTAGGCGACTTGGCCTTTTTGTCCTTCAAAGCCTGCGATGGAGGCCGTGTTGATGATCACACCGCGCTCGCCGCCTGCGTCGGGTGCGCCTTTGGCCATGGCGGCGGCGGCGAGGCGGGCGACGTTGAAGGAGCCGACCAAGTTGATGTCAATCACGCTTTGGTAGAGCGCGAGGGGGTGCGGGCCGTCGCGGCCCAATGTCTTGGCGGGGGGGGCTATGCCTGCGCAGTTGATTGCGGCGGTAAGTCCGCCCATAGCGGATGTGGCGGCGTCAATCGCGGCAGCAACGCTGACTTCGTCTGTGACATCGGTCTGGGCAAAATGTGCGCCGATCTCTGCAGCGACGGCTTCGCCGCGCTCTGCATCACGGTCCAGAAGTGTGACTTCTGCGCCGAGCGCGCGAAAGTGACGCGCGGTGGCTTCGCCGAGGCCTGAGGCTCCGCCTGTGATGATGGCTTTGGTGGCTGAGAGTTGCATGGGAGGCTCCTTGGCGTGTGCGCGCGTGAAATGAACACTTGTTCAATAACGCAAGCCTGCTGCTTTAGTCAACTTTGTTGAGGCGCTTGGCGATAAAGCCGAGCAGGAGCACTGTGAGCATAATGCGAAAGATGTGGTGCAGGGTCACAAAGGCGGGGTTGGCTTGCAGCGAGAGGGCGATGAGGGCCATTTCGTTGACGCCGCCGGGGGCAAACGTGATGAAGAGAGTTTTGAAGGGCTGATCTGTCGGACCGACAAGGAGGGCCGCGAGGGCTGCGCCAATGGCAAACATGAGTGTCAGAGACAGCAGCGACAGCCAGAGGCAGCGGCGCAGCGTGGGCATATCAAGGCCTGCAAAGCGCATCCCGAGAGAGGCACCGACAACAAGCTGGGCGAGCAGGATGAGCCAGTTGGGCAGGGCGAGGGGCTGGCCCATCAGGGCAAACCCTGCGGAGACGATCAAAGGGCCTGTGAGCTGCCATGCGGGCAGACTCAGAGCTCGGCCTGCAAAAAGGCCGAGAGCGAGGATCACGGCGGCTTGGGGATACATCGGCCAAGTGACGGGGACGGTGTTGAAGCTGAGCCCGCCTGCGGAGCCGACGGGATAGCCCAGCCAGAGCGAGAGACCAGCGGGAACAAGCGTGATCACCAGAATGATGCGCAGGAATTGCTGGGCAATAAGGGTTGGCTGATGTGCGCCTGTGGCTTCGCCCATGGCGATGGATTCGATTAGACCGCCTGGCGCGCCCGAAAAGAAGGCTGTGGGCGCGTCATAGCCGCCGATCACGCGGAAGACGGCGTAGTTCAACCCTTGAGCGAGGAGAACGAAGGCGACCATGGCCGCGAGGGAGGGGAGGAGATCATGCAGGGAGGCGAGGAGCGCGAGCGTGACTTGCGCGCCGATGACCGCTCCGATGAGGGCGATGAAGGGCAGGCGGAGATTGATGGGGAAGACATAGCCTGCGGGCAAGCGGTTTGTTGCGAAGATTGCAACGGGGGCTGTGGCCAAGAGCGAGCCGATGAGGAAAGGCAGGGGCAGGCCGGTGGCTTGGGCGATCAGAGCGCCAAAGAGCGCGAGAACGAGGAGGGCGGCTGTCTGCGGGATATGAGGCATCTGGGGCTTTCTGGCAGGCTGTTTTCCAGAGGGGTGCCTCACTGGGGTATATCCAAAACTTGGCTGATACAATCGGCTTGCGATGCGGGGCGGGTTGCATCCTCTGGCCGTTGCGGCTCATATCGTGCGGAAAGAGCGCTGTGCTTGAGCGGGGGGAAATGATGCTGACAAATCTTGATCTTGTGGAGCTGACGGCGTTTCGCCGAGAGTTGCACCGTTTTCCTGAAGTATCGGGCGAAGAGGTGGAGACGGCGCAACGGATTGTGGCGGCGCTGACAGTGCTCTCGCCAAGCAAGATTCTGACAGGGCTTGGTGGCCACGGGGTTGCTGCAGTGTTTGACAGTGGTGTCGAGGGGCCAACAGTTTTGTTTCGGGCCGAACTCGATGCATTGCCGATTGAAGAGAAAAACAGCAAGATTGACTATGCCTCAGAGATTGCAGGCAAGAGCCATGTTTGTGGGCACGACGGGCATATGACCATGCTGCTCGCTTTGGGGCGTGTTCTGGCGCGCCAACCTGTGGCCAAGGGGCGGGTTGTCTTGATGTTTCAGCCTGCGGAAGAGGATGGCAGCGGTGCGAAGGCTGTTGTGGCTGATCCGGCTTATCAGGAGATCGCTGCTGATTGGGCCTTTGCCATTCATCTCGAACCGGGCCGGCCGTTTGGCTATGTCTCGACAGTGCCTGGCCTGATCAACTGCGCGTCTCTTGGTCTGACAATTAAGCTGACAGGTAAGACGGCCCATGCGGCCGACCCTGAAGACGGGGTCTCCCCAGCGCGCGCGATTGCGGAGCTTATCCCAAAGCTTGAGGCGCTTGGCACGGGTGGTGCTCTGGATGAGGCGTTTCGCTTGGTGACGCTTACGCATGTGCAGATCGGGGAGCCGTCTTTCGGGATTGCGCCAGGGGATGGCGTGATTTTTACGACTTTGCGCAGCACCCATGACGCGGGGCTTGAGGGTATCGAAACAGCGGCGCGGGCACTGGCAGAAGCGGCGGCGCAAACATACGGGCTGGGCGTGGACTTTGAGGTGACGGATCACTTTGCGGCGTCAATCAATGCTCCCGAGGCCTATGAGGTTGCAATCAAAGCGATGGAGACGCTTGATGTTCCCTATGGGGATGCGGGTGTGCCGATGCGGGCGTCAGAGGACTTCGGGGTGTTTGGTTGGGGCGCGAAAGCAGCGATGCTCTGTCTTGGACCAGGGGAAGATTATGCGGCGCTGCACAATCCTGATTATGACTTTCCTGACGATATTATACCGATTGGAACAGCGATTTTTGAGCGTATCGCGCGAGATCTGCTGGGATCGGCGCAAGAGCCGTAACGTCTTTGCGTGACAGGCAGGGGAAACGACGCGAGCCGTAGGCGGCGCTAAGAGGCTGGCCGGCTATGGGGGCGATGGCCTTTGACAAGCTGGCCAAGCTTGGGAGAGACAGCATTTTCAGGCTTTCCGGGCCTGGATAAAAGCTTTCTGAAGCGGCTCCGTTGGCGAAGATCACGGCGTGTTTTGGCAAAAGGATATGGTGGTAGGTCACTGTGTCTTTTGGCTTGATGATATGGGCCAGAGTTGTTTGTTCGGCGAGATGTTTGGCACGCAGGAAACGCGGTGCACCATTGGCGGAGACCAGAAAGCAATGCTGCTGGGAGACAAAGAGCGCGGCGGTATTGCCCAAGGTATCAGGCTTGATCCGTACAGGGCGCAGGCGCGGTATGCTTTGAAGCGTTTCGAGGGAGATGACCGTTTTATCCTGCCACAAGATAGGGGCATATTGGCCCTCGGACGTCAGCACCTTGTCGCCGCAGCGTAGGCTCTGGACAGGCTGTTGGCCCTTTGATGTCTGGATCAGCGTGCCACTGGCGTAGCAGGGAATGCCGATCGATTGCAGCTCTGGTGCGCTGTTGACCTGATCTGGCCTGATCCCTGCAAGTGTAATGCTCTCGCCATTGGGGAATAGAAGCACCGCGTCGCCTGATCCGTCGCCATTGGTGTCGGTGACGGTGACATCCCATACATTGACTGGATTTGAGTCCTGATCGTAGAGGGCGCTGACATCGAGCTGGTCATTGGTCACACCGTCGCGATTGTCATCGGTGATGGAGAAGTCTGTGATGGTGTCGGCCCCAAAACCATCAGCGAAGAGGAACGTATCGTCGCCTGCGCCGCCAGAGAGGCTGTCATCGCCTATGCCACCTGTGAGGCTGTCGCTTCCGACACCGCCAACCAGCGTGTCATTGCCCGCCTCGCCATCCAGCGTGTTTGAGAGGGTCGGTTCTGTGTAGGTTATGGTTTGGTTGAGGCCCGCTGGGATATATTCGAGGGCTTGGCCATCGGCATCAAGGAGAACCCAATTGTGGGTTTCAAAGGTCGGCTGAACTCTGCTCCCGCCTGCAGCGATCGTGCTATAGGGGACGAGTGCGCCAGACTGGTCGATCCACCAGAGGCCGACAGGCGCATCTGAGGAATTTATAACGGTCAGTGAGGTCGCCGCGCCGCTAGAGCCTGACGGGTGATCGAGTGGGTCAAAGGGGGCTGTGTCGCTGACAAGAAGATCGTCACCGCCGCCACCTGTGATAACGTCATTGCCCGCGCCGCCATAGAGCGTGTCATTGCCATCTTCGCCTGCGATGCTGTCGTTGCCTGTGCCTCCGAGGATATGGTCGTTTCCGCCGCCGCCTTCGAGCGTGTCTTGGCCTGCGCCGCCGAGGACATCATCATCGCCCCAGCCAGCTGTGATGCTATCACTCGCCCCGCCTGAGGCCTCGACGGCGGCATAGAGTTGAACATTGTCGAGGGCTAAGCCCAATGCGTCATTGGCGCCAAAACCCGCAAAACTAAGAGTGTTTGAGCCGTCTCCCGCGCCGCCGATCAGATGAAAGGTGTAGTTTGTGAAGCTGCCGTCGCTGGCGTCGATTGTGCCGACAAGCTCCCCATTCCAGAGGAGCTGAAGCTGGTTGTCACCAAGCATGCCGTCTGCGGCGGTTGTGATATCTCCGACATCAAAGCTCAGCAGATAGGCCTGTCCGTCCGAGATGCCTTCTACTGACTGGCTGATAACATTGTGCTGGCCAGACGCCGACTCCATGTCCATCCAGTTGCTACCGTCTGTGGCGTTGAGGCCGCCGCGGTTATCGTTGTGAACGTTGATAGAAAAGCCGTTCGCATCTGTCCAGCCGACGATATTGCCGCTGGGTGCATCGAACCCATACACCGTGGGCGTCATGCCTGTGGTGTCTTCAAAAGAGCCGTTGATGATCAGGTTTGGCCCTGTGGTGACAAAGTCATCGCCAGAGAGGGTGTCATTGCCCCAATCGCCGCTAAGTGTGTCAGCGCCGCTGCCGCCAAAGGCTATGTTATCGCCTTGGCCGACATAAATTTGATCATCGCCCGCTTCGCCATGCACGGTGTCATCACCATCATTGGCCCAGATCGTGTCGTTGCCTGCGCCTGAGCGGACAGAATCCGCATCGCTTTCGCCGATGGCGTCGCCATTGTCGATCCAGTCTCCATCGGCATCAAAGTCAAACTGCCCAAGCTCGTCATCGCCTGATGTGCCTTCCACCACGCCGTTTTTGGTGAGCTCGACGATCTGCTCGATGCCTGAAAACTGAAGTATTTCACCAGAGTTGAATGTAACAGTGCCGCTTTCGGCTGTGGTGTAGGTTATGAAGTCGACGTTTGAGACATAAAGGGTGTCGCTGTCGTTTCCTGTCTCGCCTCCATAGATTATGTCGCCTGCGGCACCAAAGATGTGGTCTGCGCCGCCGCCGCCATCGACACTATCGGCGCCTTCGCCACCCGACAGAGTATCGTTGGCATCACCGCCTAAAAGCGTGTCATTGCCCAAGTCTCCAACGATGCGGTCCTCTTCAAGGCCGCCGTCAATATAGTCATTGCCAGCGCCGCCATCGAGCCAGTCGTATCCGCTATCTCCAGTGATGAAGTCATCGCCGCCGTAACCAAAAACGAGGTCGTTGCCATCGCCTCCGATGATTGTGTCGGCTGCGCTGTCTTGCCAGCCGCCTTCGAGCTGATCATCGCCAGCGTCACCAAAAATCACATCGGCCCCAGCGCCGCCGTTGACAAAGTCATCTCCTACATCCGCATAAAGCGTGTCGGCGCCGGCTTGGCCGTCGATCTGATCGTTGCCTGAACCGCCAAAAACAGCGTCATCCCCTTCACCTCCAGTGAGGGTGTCGTCTTGGGAGAAGGCAACAATTGTGTCGTTGGCGTTTGTGCCATCAATCAGATTGGTGCCGTCGACGCCATAAATGGTTGTGAAATAGGCTAGTAAGCTACGGGTGCCAAAACTTGCATCGGTGCCGGTTGTACTGGTCTGGCCAACAGAGAAGCTTTGTGTGCCATCCGAGAGTGTGAGTGTCCCTGTGTCTTGCTCGACGGTGAGGCTATAGGACGGGCCAAGCTGCGAAAAGTCGAGCGTGTGGCCCGCGGTTGTCTCAGATATTGAGGACCAGAAGCTCGCGGAGTTCCAGTTTATGGCTGTTATCGTATAGGATGCCACGACATCAGTCCTTTGTTGATCGAGAGTGCGCACTCTGTGCGCGGGGCCCATGACCCGAGACGCGAAAACCGTTGGATCGGCTGCAAAGCTACTGTGTGAGCGTTAAAATTTCTGAAATATCGGAGGGTACTTGCGCCCGAAAGAAGGGCTTCAGGGCTAAATCTTTAGCGGATTTTGGCGGTATCAGTGTTTGAACTGAAAGTTTGGTAGGCCCGGCAGGACTTGAACCCGCAACCAAAGCGTTATGAGCGCTCTGCTCTAACCAGTTGAGCTACAGGCCCGCCATGAGCGACTGGTTAGCAGACGAGCGGGCGGCGTCAAGCCTTAGAGTGTCTCTGGCGCTCCATGGGCCGTTGCTATGAGGGAAGGTATGATTTAGGACGTGTGCAACTTTGATATGGGGGCTTCAAGATGGCTGGCAAAAACGGAATCACCTATGCGGATGCGGGCGTCGATATTGACGCGGGTAACGCGCTTGTGGAGCGCATTAAGCCTGCGGCCAAGCGCACGGCACGCTCTGGTGTCATGTCAGGGCTTGGCGGCTTTGGCGCGCTGTTTGATCTGAAGGCGGCAGGCTATAGCGACCCTGTGCTTGTAGCAGCGACAGATGGCGTGGGCACGAAGCTTCGCATTGCGATTGATACTGGCGAAGTCGACGGTGTTGGCATCGACCTTGTGGCGATGTGCGTCAACGATCTTGTTTGCCAAGGCGCTGAGCCGCTGTTCTTCCTTGATTACTTTGCCACGGGGCGTCTGGAAATGGACAAGGCCGCGCGTATCATCGAGGGCATTGCGAAGGGCTGTGAGCTCTCTGGCTGTGCTTTGATTGGTGGCGAGACGGCCGAGATGCCGGGGATGTACCCTGATGGCGACTTTGATCTGGCGGGTTTTTCTGTCGGCGCGATGGAGCGTGGGCAGGATTTGCCGAGCGGTGTTGTCGAGGGTGATGTGCTGCTTGGGCTGGCCTCTGACGGCGTGCACTCCAACGGCTATAGCCTTGTGCGCAAGCTTGTTGAAGTCTCGGGCCTTGGCTGGGACGCCGACTGCCCTTGGGCTGAGGGCACGCTTGGCGCGGCCTTGCTGACACCGACACGGCTCTATGTGAAGCAGGCCTTGGCCGCTGTGAAGAGTGGCGGCGTGCATGCGCTTGCGCATATCACAGGTGGTGGCTTGACCGAAAACTTGCCACGGGTTCTGCCCGAGGGCTTGGGCGCGGATATCAACCTTGATGCTTGGGAGCTCCCCGAGGTGTTCAAGTGGCTTGCGGCGACAGGCGGTATGGCTGAGGCAGAACTCCTCAAGACGTTTAACTCTGGCATCGGTATGATCCTTTCGGTGGATGCGAACGAGGCGGACCGCCTCAAGGCGCTGCTGGAAGCTGAGGGCGAGACTGTCAGTGTCTTGGGAGCGGTCACAGCGGGCGAGGGCGTGCGCTACTCAGGCGCTCTTATCTGATGCGGGTTGCGCTCTTTATCTCAGGCGGCGGCTCCAACATGCTGTCGCTTGTGAAGAGCATGACAGGGGATCACCCTGCGCGGCCCTGTGTTGTTTTGAGCAATCGCGCGGACGCGGGCGGGTTGGCTAAGGCCGAAGCGCTCGGGGTGGCGACCGCTGTGGTCGATCACCGGCCGTATGGGGCAGATCGTGGAGCGTTTGAGGCTGAGCTGCAAAGCGTTCTTCTGCGCCATACGCCTGATATGATCTGTCTTTGCGGCTTTATGCGTGTGCTTACTGAGGGCTTCACCAGCCAGTGGGACGGACGAATGCTCAATATTCACCCCTCACTTTTGCCAAAATACAAGGGGCTGCACACCCATCAGCGGGCCTTGGACGCGGGCGACAGCGAGGCGGGCTGCACTGTTCACGAGGTCACAGCAAAGCTGGATGACGGACCGATCCTTGGGCAGGCGCGTGTGCCTGTTTTGGCGGGAGACACTGCCGAAACGCTGGCCGCTCGTGTGCTCACGCAGGAGCATATTCTCTATCCTGCCGTGCTCAGGCGCTTTGCGAGCGGCGACATGCGCCCTGTAACGCTGCCCTGACGCTTTTCATTCCTCACGCTCTCGCGTATAGGCAGAGCCATATTACACAAGAGCAAGCGCCTTTATGAGAACGATTACCACGACCGCAGAGCTGGCTGACTATTGCAAAGAGGCCGCAACCCACGACTATGTTACTGTTGACACAGAGTTTTTGCGAGAGCGGACGTATTACTCCAAGCTCTGCCTTGTGCAGCTTGCTATGCCTGGTACGACAGATGACAACGCCGTTTTGGTGGACCCTCTGGCGAGTGGTATTTCGCTTCAGCCGCTTTATGATCTGATGGCGGATGAAAGCACTGTGAAAGTCTTTCATGCTGCGCGCCAAGATCTGGAAATCTTTTTCCATGACGGGGATGTGATCCCGGCGCCTTTGTTTGACACTCAGGTTGCAGCTATGGTGTGCGGCTTTGGTGAGCAGGTCGGCTATGAGACGCTGGTGCGAAAGATTGCCAAGGAAACTGTGGACAAGACCAGCCGCTTTACCGACTGGTCGCGGCGGCCTTTGACGGAAGCGCAAAAGACCTATGCTTTGGCCGATGTAACGCATTTGCGCCAGATTTATGAATATCTGCGGGACCAACTTGCCAAGAACAAGCGCGCCAAATGGGTGAGCGAGGAGCTATCTGTTCTGACTTCGCCTGCGACCTATCAGATTGATCCTGCCAATGCTTGGGAGCGGGTCAAAGTCCGCACAAGCTCGGGCAAGTTTTTGGCTGTGGTGCGTGAGCTTGCGAAGTTTCGTGAGGCCTACGCGCAGGAGCGCAATGTGCCTCGTAGCCGCGTCTATAAGGACGATGCGCTCACCGAGCTTGCCTCAACGAAGCCCAAGGATTTGAACGATTTGTCCCGCTCGCGTCTTTTGTTGCGTGAAGCGCGCAAGGGCGAGATTGCGGAAGGGATTTTGGCGGCTGTTGCGGCGGGCATGGCCTGTGCGCCTGAAAACGTGCCCCAAGGCGACAAGACGCGTGAAAAGCTCAATGTGAACCCAGCTTTGGCCGATCTTTTGCGGGTTTTGCTCAAGGCAAAGACGGAAGATATGGGTGTCGCTGCTAAGCTGATCGCTTCGGCGAGCGATCTGGATATGATCGCGGCGGGCGAGCGGGATGTGGCTGCATTGAACGGGTGGCGCTTTGAGGCCTTTGGCGAGGATGCGCTTCGTCTGTGCAATGGCGAGATCGGTCTCGCTGTGAAAGGGCGTGCTGTGAAGGTTATTTCACTTTAGGTTCGTCTCTTAACGCCTTACAGAGCGAGCATTTTCTGCGCCAGTGACGCGAATTGTGCGGACGCCTTCCAGATCTTCATCAGAGATAAACACTGCGGCTGTCAGCTCGCGCGAGCGCTGTGGCGCTGCGGGGCGAGAGCGGGTGGAATATTCGGTCTTGAGCGAATATTCGAGCGTTTGCAGTGGGCCGTCGACCTCAAGATCAAACTCAGGCACAAGGCGAACATCGTAGGCGCCAAGCGTTGGCGAAAGACCGGTTGCGCGCAGAATTGCGCCGCCTGCTGCGGGCTCGATTGCCAGTGCAAGGATTTGAGCGACGGCAACGCCTTCTGGTGCAGCTCGCTCACGGCGAAACGCTGATTTTTGAGGTATAAGCGCGTTTGTGGCTTCGGGCGCGACGGTTTCATTGCGGCTTTTGCCAAACCAGTTAAGCGGATTATAGGCAGAACCACCACTGCTGCCGCCACATCCAGGCAGGGCGAGGGCCGAGACCAGAGCTGTTGTGAGGATAATGCGCATGTGTCACTCCGCCAATTGCTTGCTTGTGTTGCTACCTTATTGTGTGCGGCTTGAAAAGACGGGAAAGCATATGGACCTTCGCGCGCGGGGCGCCTATCTCAATGGGACGGAATAAGGGGAACGCAATGGCCAGCGCCGCATTTGAAGAGCTTGTAGAGGATTTCCAGTTTCTTGAAGATTGGGAGGATCGGTATGCCTATGTGATCGAGCTGGGCAAAGCGATGGAGCCATTAGCGGAGGCACTGAAGGTGTCTGCGACCAAGGTTGACGGTTGCGCCAGCCAAGTCTGGCTTCACCCGAAGGTCGAGGGCGCGGTTTTTCACTTTGACGGCGAGAGTGACGCAATGATTGTGCGTGGGCTCGTCGCGGTTTTGCGCAAGCTCTATAACGGGCTTGATGTCGGGGCTGTTCTGGCAGTGGATGCGCAGGCCGAGCTGGGCCGACTTGGGCTTCAGGAACATCTTTCGGCGCAGAGAAGCAACGGCGTGCGCGCTATGATCGAGCGGATCAGAACTGTGGCCGCGGGCGCGTAAGTGCCTGAAGCGATAGGGCTTTTGGCATTTCTCCCCAAGAGATTTAGAGAAACAAAAGGCTGACGGGGCTTGTGTTCAGGCTTTGCCTGCTTGGGTTTTGAGGGCTGTGGCGAGGTCACCGTAGCCTGTGAAGCGGTATTCATAGGCAAGGCCGAGGCGGTCCGCGCAGTCCTGGGCTTTGGCTTCAAGCGCTGCGTCGTGGGTCTGGGCTTGATAGACAAGTTTGGTATAGTTTCCAAAGATCATATCGCGCAGCTCGGGGTGTTTGTGCAGGCCCATGGGCTTCCAAACAAAGGCGTCAAACTGTTTCACGAGAAAATCGGTGAGATAAAAGGCCGTGATTTCATCCTCATGGGCAGCGAAGGCCTCATTGCCTTCAAAGAAGGAATAGCAATGTGGTCCTGCGACCATGGCGACGCCAAGCTCGGCGCATTTGGCCTCGAGCAGTCCACCCGTGCCGCAATCGGCGTAGACCACGAAAATATCGTCATAGGCTGTGCGGTGTTTGAGCACGCTGGCCTCGACCGCTTCTGTGATGCGCTCTGGGTAGAGGTGAAGATTGGCGGGGAGACAGGTGAGATCCATGTGGTGCCAGCCGTTTTGAGCTTTGAGCGCCAGAATTTCACGCGCCAACGCACCACAGGCGATGAGCAGGAGGCGGCCTTTGCCTGACGGCGCGAGGCCTTCGTCTGTGAGCATCGTGTCGTCTAGGAGCATGATCGATCCTTCAGAAAAAAGGCCCGCGCGGTGTGTCCGGCGGGCCCTTGATACGCTTGTTTAGCTCAGGTTCAGCCGGCTGATGCTTTGTTGTGCTTGCGCAGAACCCATTCTTTGGCTGTTTCAACGGCCACAGCCGCATCACGGCAGTAAGCGTCTGCGCCAATGGCTTTGCCAAATTCTTCGTTGAGCGGCGCGCCGCCCACGAGAACGATATAGTCATCGCGGATGCCTTGCTCGACCATCGTGTCGATCACGACTTTCATGTAGGGCATTGTTGTTGTCAGAAGAGCGGACATGCCGAGAATCTCTGGTTTGTGCTCTTCGAGTGCGGCGAGATAGTTCTCAACTGGGTTGTTGATGCCGATGTCTTCGACTTCAAACCCAGCGCCTTCCATCATCATGGCAACAAGGTTTTTGCCGATGTCGTGGATGTCGCCTTTGACAGTGCCGATGACCATGCCACCGACGCGGGGTGCGCCTGTTTCGGCCAAGAGCGGCTTGAGGATGGCCATGCCACCTTTCATTGCGTTGGCGGCGAGCAGAACTTCGGGCACGAAGAGAATACCATCGCGGAAGTCTTGCCCAACGATTGTCATCCCACCAACAAGCGCTTCTGTCAGGATGCGGTAGGGGGGCCAATCACGGCTCAGGAGGATGTTTACGGATTCTTCGATTTCCTCTTTGAGGCCATCGTAAAGATCGTCAAACATCTGTTGGACAAGTTCGTCGTCGTCCAGATCTGCGAGGATGATGTCTTCTTCGTCCGACATGGCGGAATCCTTTGATCGAATTTTTCTTTGTGCCAGCTTTTGCCAGAATGTCGCAAAGTGACTGGCTCGATTGCGACATACGCGAGACTTTTGCCGACCAAGTTAACGAATGTCGCCTAAAGCGGTGCAGCAAAACGATGCTGCACCGTAAATGAGCCTAGCTGCGGCGGCGGCGATTGCTGCGTGTTCCTGTCGGTTCGTTGTCGCCTGTGCCATCGCTGGCCGAGGAGAAGGCCCCAAGGCGGGCGGCGATTTCTTCCAAGCTGGGTTTGTCGCCTTTTGGTCTGGTTTCAAGGGCTTCGCGCATCATGCGCAGGTGCTCCGGCAGGGTTCCGCAGCAGCCACCGATGATTTTTGCGCCGCTGTCGCGGGCGAGCACGGCATAATCTGCCATGAGCGTCGGAGTCCCATCATAATGGATGTGACCATCGACGTATTTGGGGATGCCTGCGTTGCCTTTGGCGATGATCGGCCGCTCTGTGCCTTGGGCGACAAAGCCCTGCACGGTGCGCAACATATCAGAGGCGCCGACGCCGCAATTGGCGCCGAAGGCGAGTGGCTTGTGATCAAGTTTTTCAACCATGGCGACCATGGCGGCACTTGTCATGCCCATCATCGTGCGGCCAGCAGTGTCAAAGCTCATCGTGCCGCACCACGGCATATCGGCGAGTTTGAAGGCTTCGGCGGCGGCGATATATTCTTCAGGCGCAGAAATGGTTTCGAGCCAGAGCACATCGGCTCCGCCTTCCTTGAGGCCTTCGGCTTGCTCGTGAAACATTTCAACGGCGATCTCGTGGGTGAGCTGGCCCATCGGGGCCATGATTTCGCCTGTGGGGCCGACGGAGCCAGCGACGATGACTTTGTGATCGGCTCGATCGGCAACATTGCGGCCGATTTCGGCAGAGATGCGCGACAGTTCGCGCGCGCGGTTGGCTGCATTGTGCAGCTTGAGGCGCGCGGCATTGCCACCAAAGGAGTTTGTCAGGAAAAGATCAGAGCCAGCATCGACTGCGGATTTGTAGAGCGATGTGATTTTGGCGGGTTCATCCACATTCCAGAATTCGGGGGGATCACCTGCGCCGAGGCCCATGTTGAAGAGGTTTGTGCCTGTCGCGCCATCGGCAAGGAGCCAGTCGCGTTCGGCGAGGAGAGTTTCAAAGGGCGATGTCATGTTTGGAGCTGCCTTATTTGGGTTTGCGCTGCCTTCGCACAGGTAAGGTAATTAGGCAAATTCATAATCAACATCAAGATTATGAGGTTTGCTTGTTTGTATGAAGGGAGGCGGGAGAGACTGTGGCGCAGCGTGAGGGCGCATACAAAAACGCCGCCCGATAAAGGAGCGGCGTTTGAAAGATCATCAGCGCAGAAGCTTAGCCAACTTCTGTCATCACTTGGGTTTTGGCCAGCACACTCAGTTCGGCACGTTTGGCGCGGATCGTGTCTGTGTCGGCCATTTCGCCGAGATCTGCAGCCACTTTGCGTACCACATCTTCATGGCCTGCTTCTTCAAAATCTGCTTTCACGACCTCCGCAGCATAGGCTGCAGCGTCATCACCTGATTTTCCCAGAAGCTCGGCAGCCCAAAGGCCGAGAAGCTTGTTTGTGCGGGCTTCGGCCTTGAACTTCACTTCTTCGTCATGAGCGAATTTGTTTTCGAAGGCGTTTTCGCGGTCGTCAAAAGTGGACATACGGGTGTCTCCAACAAAATTATAGTTGCGCTTAAATATGCAATTCGTCGCGATGGAGCACAAGCCCTCATGGCGCGGCTTGCGACAATGAGCCCTTTGCCATAAGAGACAGTCAAGCAAGCAGACTCACCTCAAGCGCGAGATTGGAGCCCCGATGGCACGCCGCAAGAAAATATACGAAGGCAAGGCAAAGACCCTGTTCGAAGGGCCAGAGCCAGGCACGATTGTGCAGTATTTCAAGGACGATGCCACGGCCTTCAACGCAGAGAAGCGTGATGTGATCGAAGGCAAGGGTGTGTTGAACAACATGCTCTCGGAATATTTTATGAATGGTTTGACGCAAATTGGCGTTCCAAACCACTTTATCCGCCGTCTCAATATGCGCGAACAGCTTGTCCGCGCCTGTGAGATTGTGCCGCTTGAAGTGATTGTGCGCAATTTTGCGGCTGGTTCTATGGCCAAACGCCTTGGGATCGAAGAAGGAACGCCGCTGCCACGGCCAATTGTCGAATATTGCTACAAAGACGATGCTTTGGGCGATCCGCTTGTCTCTGAAGAGCATATTGCGGCATTCGGTTGGGCGAGCCAGCAGGACATGGAAGACATCCTGAGCCTTGCGCTGCGGGTCAACGACTTTTTGTCAGGCGTTATGTTTGGTGTCGGCATCAAGCTTGTTGATTTCAAGATCGAGATTGGCCGTGTTTATGAAGGCGATTATCAGCGCCTTATCGTTGCTGATGAGATCAGCCCTGACAGCTGCCGCCTATGGGATATGGAAACAGGCCAGAAGCTCGATAAAGACGTGTTCCGCCGCGATCTTGGTAGCCTGACCGACGCGTATAGCGAAGTTGCGAGAAGGCTCGGTGTGATGCCAAAGGGGGCGACCCCCATGAAGCCGACGTTGATTAACTGACGTCTGCAAGAAATTGATAAGCCAAGTAAAATCCTTGGTGATGATTGAATAAGAACGGAGAGAGCCATGAAAGCGCGTGTGCATGTGATGCTGAAGAACGGGGTTCTGGACCCGCAAGGTGAGGCTGTGCGCCATGCGCTTGGGGCGCTTGGTTTTGACGGCGTTGAAGGCGTGCGCCAAGGCAAGGTCATCGAGCTTGATCTGGCTGAGGGCAGCTCTGAGGCGACTGTCACCGAGATGTGCGAAAAGCTTCTCGCGAACACTGTCATCGAGAGCTACACAATCGAGCTTGGCTGATGCGCGCAGCGCAGATTACCACATGGCGCGCGCCACTTGAGATTGTCCAAATGGACGACCCGACACCGCCGGAAGGCGGCGTTGTGCTCAAGGTGCTTGCCTGTGGTGTCTGTCGCTCTGACTGGCATGCTTGGGTGGGCGCTGACCCCGATGTGGCGTTGCCGCACGTGCCGGGGCATGAATATTGCGGCGAGATTGTCGCTGTTGGAGCGGGTGTTAAGAGCTGGCAGGTTGGCCAACGTGTGATTGCGCCGTTTATTTTGGCCTGTGGGCGCTGCGGCGACTGTCAATCAGGCCATCAGACGATTTGTGCAACACAGGCTGTGCCTGGATTTACGCAAGCGGGTGCTTATGCCGAGTATCTCGCTGTACCGTATGCAGATGCGAACCTGACATTATTGCCTGAGAGCATTGCGCCTGATCTGGCAGCGGGACTGGGCTGTCGGGTGACGACGGCTTGGCATGCTTTGACGGGCCGCGCGGCTCTGCAAGCGGGGGAATGGCTTGCTGTTTTTGGTGGCGGTGGTGTGGGCCTTTCGGCGCTTATGCTTGGTCGTGCTTTGGGCGCGCGGGTGGCGGTTGTCGATGTGGTTCCCGAGAAGCTTGCTTATGCCAAACGCCTTGGTGCGGATGTTGTGATCAACGCGACTGAGGGCGATGCGGCTGAAGCTGTGCGCGAAGCGACGGGCGGGGGCGCAGACCTTGCCATTGAGGCGCTTGGCGTGGAAGCGACCACAGTGGGCGCGCTTAAGTCATTGAAAAAGCTGGGCCGTATGGTTCAGGTCGGGATGCCTGCGGGAGATCATGCGGTGATGCCGATCCCGATGGATGTCGTATATTCTGGGCAATTGGCGATATATGGTACGCGTGGCATGCCTGCACATCGCTACCCGAGCCTATTGAGCCTGATGGATGCGGGGCATGTGGACCTCGCACCTCTGGTGACCCGCCGTATTGCACTGAGTGACGCGACTCGCGAGCTTGCTGCCTTTGATCATGCTGCCCCTGCGGGTGTGGCTGTTATAACCGATTTTGAGAGCTGAAACGCTAAGGAGAACCCCATGAAAGCCGCTGTGATTGTCTTCCCTGGATCAAACTGTGACCGTGACTTGGCTGTGGCCTTGGAAAAGGCGGGGGCCGATGTTGAAATGGTCTGGCACAAAGACACGGCTTTGCCCAAGGGCATTGATCTTGTGGCTGTTCCCGGGGGCTTCTCATTTGGAGATTATTTGCGCTGTGGTGCGATTGCGGCAAATTCGCCGATCTGTGGTGAGCTGAAGGCCCATGTGGAGCGCGGCGGTTATGCACTCGGGATTTGCAATGGCTTTCAAGTTCTGACCGAAACCGGCCTTTTGCCAGGTGCGCTGCGCCGCAATGCAGGGCTGAAATACATCTGCAAGCCGATTGAGCTTCAGGTTGAGGCGGCGGACACGGCCTATACCAGCGGGTATGAGGCTGGGCAGGTGATCACCGTGCCAATCGCGCACCACGATGGAAACTATTACGTGGATGATGCCAAGCTCGCCGAGCTGCGCGCCGAGGGCCGAATTGCCTTTAGCTATGTCAACAACCCCAACGGCTCTGTGGCCGATATTGCGGGCGTTGTGAGCCGCAACCGTCGTGTGCTTGGCATGATGCCACACCCTGAGCGGATGGCAGAGCCTAGCCATGGGGGAACCGACGGCAAAGCGATGTTTACCAGCCTCATGAGCCAAATGGCGCTTGCATGAGATCAGCGCGCTTGTGAGGGGCGGTAAGGCCCGCTAATTTGGCACAATGAGCCTCATTGCTGACCCATCTTCCGACGAGCGCCCGCGCACCACAAGTTGGCGCTTGAGAGCGGTTTTTGTCGGGCTTTTGGTGTTGGCAGTTGCGACTATTTCGGTGACGAACCGTCTTTTGACAGAGCGTTTCACCGAAAACACCCGCAACCGTGCCGAGCTCAGGCTGACGCTTTATTCGGGCAACTTGATCTCGGAGCTGAAGCGCAACTCGATTGTGCCGCAGCTTTTGAGCCGCGACCCTGCTTTGATCGGGGCTCTGAATTCAGGTGATTTTAGTCAATCTACTCAGCGGCTTATTTCTTTTGTCGAAGAGATTGGCGCGGCCTCATTGATCTTGCTGGATGCGAGCGGGCGGACTGTGGCGGCGACGGACCGTGCGCGGCTGGGTGAGCCACATCGTGAGCACAGCTATTTTATCGAAGCGCTGCGCTCGCCCAACACAATCTTTGCGACTGTGCCGCGCGAGAGCGGGGGCTATCGTTTTGTGTATGCGCGCCGTGTGACGAGCCAGAGCGAGACCATCGGTGTGATTGTTGTCGAGGTTGATCTGGCCAAATTTGAGCGGGCTTGGGCTGGCATTTCGGACGCTGTTCTTGTGACCAACAGCGAGGGCACGATTGTTCTTGCGACAGAGCCGCGCTGGCGGGGCTTGATGGAAGATGAGGCGCTTGGGCGCGAGTCGGCGGACAGCGCTATTGAGCGCGCGATCCGAGCCACGCAGAACTGGACCTCTTTGCCGCCCGACGCCTATGTGCAGGGCGAGGCTGTGATGCGCAAGGAGATGCGTGTTGCGTTTCGCGGCTGGAAGATGGCGTCGTTCACAACCTATGCAAGCGTGCGCGAGCGGGTGAATGGGGTTCTGGCGCTCGAGATTATGGTTTTCGCCATTTTGCTTTCGTTGGTGTTTTATCTCCTCAGCCGTAAGTCAGCATTGCGCATGGCCTTGTTTCAACGGGAGTCGGCGGAGCTTCGCCAACTTAACGCGCGCTTGCAGCGGGAAATCGCCGAGCGTGAGAAGATGCAAGGCGCGCTGAGAACCGCTGAGCAGAGCCTCGCTCAAAGCTCCAAGCTGGCCGCTTTGGGGGAGATGTCTGCGGCGGTGAGTCATGAGCTGAACCAGCCTTTGGCGGCGATGAAAACCTATTTGGCGGGCTCGCGGCTTTTGTTGCAGCGGAACCGCCCTGATGAAGCGCTGTCTTCATTTCATCGTATTGATGATTTGATCGAGCGGATGGGCGCGATCACGAAGCAGCTTAAGAGCTATGCGCGCAAGGGACAGGACGAGCTTAGCCCAATAAACATGGGGGATGCGCTCACATCTGCTTTGTCGATGATGGAGCCGCAACTGAAGCGGCGGCATGTTAAGATCGACCGCGTTTTGCCCAAATGGCCAGTGATGGTTATGGGGGATCGGGTGCGCATCGAGCAGGTTATGGTGAACCTCATTCGCAATGCTCTGGACGCAACCAAGCTGGTGCAGGAGCCTGAGATCGAGCTGATGCTGACTGCAGGAGAAACGGCAACGCTTTCTGTGCGCGACAATGGCCCTGGAATCGAAGATCTGGATGCGCTTTTTGAGCCGTTTTACACAACCAAACAGCCCGGCGAGGGCGTGGGTCTGGGGCTTGCTATTTCATCGGGGATCGTGAACGACCTTGGTGGACGGCTGACCGCGCGCAATGCAATGGCGGGGGGGGCTGTTTTTGAAATGCAACTTCCTATCTTGGAAGGCAGCAGCTCTGAAGCTGCAGAGTAACGAAAGAGAGACGAGTGATGGCTAAGGCTATGAAGATTGCGATTGTGGATGACGAGCAGGACATGCGCCAGTCCATCAGCCAGTGGCTCGCACTTTCGGGCTATGACACCCAGACCTTTCCGAGCGCGGAAGACGCGCTCAAGGAGCTGGGCGCGGATTATCCAGGGATTGTGATCTCTGACATCAAAATGCCCGGCATGGACGGGATGCAGTTTCTCAAAAAGCTGATGGGGGCGGACAGTGCTTTGCCTGTGATCATGATCACAGGGCACGGCGATGTGCCGATGGCAGTCGAGGCGATGCGCGTGGGCGCGTTTGATTTTCTAGAAAAGCCGTTCAACCCTGACCGTATGACAGAGCTGGCCAAGAAGGCTGCCAACGCGCGGCGTCTGACGCTTGATAACCGCGCTTTGCGCCGCGAGTTGTCAGAGGGCGGGCAACTGATGAAGAAGCTGATCGGCGCCAGCCCGATTATGGCGCGGCTCAAGGAAGATATCCTCGATCTGGGGCAGGCTGACGGCCATGTCCTGATTGATGGCGAGACGGGCACAGGCAAGACACTTGTGGCACATGCTTTGCACGCGGTTGGTGCGCGTGCTGGTAAGAAATTTGTGTTGGTGAGCTGTTCGGCTTTGGAAGAAGAAGCGCTGGTGAAGCGGCTCTTTGGCCCGATGCAGCCCGAAGACAGCCGCCTGCCTGCTGTGGAAGAGGCGCGCGGGGGCACGCTTGTGCTTGAAGACATAGAGACGCTTCCTGACGCTGTTCAGGCGCGCTTGCTGAGCTTTATGAACGAGGAGGGCAATCCGCCTGAAACGCGGATAGTGGCGATCTCAAACTTGCAAGAGCAGAACCGCACCGTCGAGGACGCGCTGCGCGCGGATCTGTTTTATCGTTTGGCAGCGCTGCGCATCACTGTGCCGCCTTTGCGCCAGCGTGGCGAAGATATCCTGACGCTGTTCACGCGGCTTTCGGACGAGTTTGCCGAGGAATACGGCTGCGATGCGCCCAAGGTGAGCGCGCAGGAAGCGGCGCAACTTTTGCAAGCGCCTTGGCCCGGAAACGTGCGCCAGCTGATCAATATTGCCGAGCGAGCTGTGCTTCAGTCGCGGCGCGGGGCAGGGACAATCACCTCGCTTTTGATGGCGGATCACGACGAGATGCAGCCTGTGATGACGACCGAGGGCAAGCCGCTCAAGGAATATGTAGAAGCCTTCGAGCGGATGCTCATCGACAATACGATGCGCCGCCACAAAGGCTCGATTGCCGCTGTGATGGACGAGCTTTGCCTGCCGCGCCGCACACTGAATGAGAAGATGGCGAAATATGCGCTGCAACGCTCTGATTATTTAAGCTAGGCAACTTGGCTTTGGTGCGGCTTGGCGTCGATTAGCCATTGTATTTTGGCGCTGTCTGCCCTTAAGTAGAAATGCAGAGCTGCGATTTTAGCGCTCTGAGGAGTTTATCTGCTTCGGATGCCGCGCCACGCGCGTTCCCCAGCAGGATGAATTGGCCCAGAAATTGGCCAAACGGACCGGCGGGCCTTTGTGTCTGCCAATGAATGGGCACTTTGGCTTGCGCAAGCAGCACTGTGTCGGAGAAGAAACGCGATGAAGCGCGCTAAAGTATTGAGTTCGAGAGCAGAGGGCGCAAGCGCCCCTCTTGAACGCGCGTCTGACATCGCCCGAAATAGACACGTTTTGAAACCTGTGGCTCTGAGAAGAGTTTGCGGGGATTTTGCGTGCAAATGGACTTCATGGCTAAGAAAATGCTTATCGACGCCACCCACGCAGAGGAAACTCGCGTTGTTGTGGTTGATGGAAACAAAGTTGAGGAATTTGACTTTGAAACCGAGAACCGCCGGCAGCTTGCTGGCAATATCTATCTCGCAAAGGTAACACGGGTCGAACCGTCACTTCAGGCGGCTTTCGTTGACTATGGCGGAAACCGCCATGGTTTCCTCGCGTTTAACGAGATTCACCCAGATTACTATCAGATCCCTGTCGCGGACCGCGAAGCTCTGATGGAAGAAGAGCGCGCCTATGTGGAAGCACAGCGCGCTCGTGACGAGGATGATGAGGACAAGCCTAAGCGTGGCCGCTCCTCACGCTCGCGCGCTGCGCGTGCCAAAACAGATGACGCAGTGGAAACACGCGAAGTTGAGGGCGACGTTTCTGGTATGGAGACGATCGACCTTGGCGACAGCGAGGGCGATGACACAGCTGAAGGGCTTTCGCCCATGGAGCTTGTCGGTGAAACACCCGTTGAAGAACCAAGCGAAGACGAGGCCGAGGCTGTAGATGCGCAGGCTGATACAGAAGAAGCTGAAGCTCTTGACGCTGAGGCTGATGCCGATGTGGACGCCGAAGACGAGGCTCCTAAGAGCCGTTCGCGCCGTGGCAAGAAAGACGCCGTGGAAAAGGACGAGAGCATCGAGTCTGTGGCCGATGAGGACGAAGAAGAAGACATTCGTCCAGTCCGCAAGCCACGCCCACGTCGTTACAAAATTCAAGAAGTGATCAAAGTGCGCCAGATTATGCTGGTGCAAGTGGTTAAAGAAGAGCGCGGCAACAAAGGCGCGGCACTCACAACTTACCTTAGCCTTGCTGGGCGCTATTGCGTTTTGATGCCAAACACGGCCCGTGGTGGCGGCATTTCGCGCAAGATCACAAACCCCGCTGACCGCAAGAAACTCAAAGAAATTGCGACCGAGATCGAAGTGCCCAAGGGCGCAGGTCTGATTGTGCGTACGGCTGGTGCCAAGCGCACGAAGACCGAAATCAAGCGCGACTATGAGTATTTGCAACGCTTGTGGGAGCAGATTCGCGAGCTGACGCTCAAATCAACTGCGCCTGCAAAGATCTATGAAGAGGGTGACCTCATCAAACGCTCGATCCGTGACCTTTACAGCCGCGAGATTGACGAAGTTTTGGTCGAAGGCGAGCGCGGATATCGTATTGCCAAAGACTTTATGAAGATGATCATGCCGTCGCACTCAAAGAATGTGCAGCGCTATGAAGACAATCTTCCCTT
Organism: Lentibacter algarum; assembly: GCF_040580765.1. GTDB lineage: Bacteria > Pseudomonadota > Alphaproteobacteria > Rhodobacterales > Rhodobacteraceae > Lentibacter > Lentibacter algarum. The sequence goes on from NZ_CP158687.1 coordinate 1,210,092, forward strand.
GTTTGCACGCTTCCAAGTCGAGAGTTATCTGGCAGGGATGTTTAACCCCACGGTTCAGCTCAAGTCGGGCGGCTATATCGTGATTGGTGTCACTGAAGCGCTTGTGGCTGTGGATGTGAACTCCGGCCGTGCGACAAAAGAGGGCAGCATCGAAGAGACGGCCCTAAAGACCAACCTTGAAGCGGCTGACGAGGTGGCACGCCAGCTGCGTCTGCGTGACTTGGCCGGTCTGATCGTGATCGACTTTATCGACATGGATGAGCGGCGCAACAATGCGTCCGTTGAAAAGCGGATGAAAGACAGGCTCAAGTCTGACCGTGCACGTATTCAGGTTGGTCGTATTTCGGGCTTTGGCCTGATGGAAATGAGCCGCCAGCGTTTGCGCCCCGGTATGATCGAAGCCACAACGCAGCCGTGTTCGACCTGTCATGGCACGGGCCTGATCCGCTCGGATGACAACCTTGCGCTAAGCGTTTTGCGTCAGATCGAGGAAGAGGGCACACGCCGCCGTTCGCGGGAAGTTTTGGTGAAATGCCCTGTCGGGATTGCAAACTTCTTGATGAACCAGAAGCGTGAGCATGTGGCGCAGATTGAAGCGCGCTACGGCATGTCTGTGCGGATCGAGGGTGACCCATCACTGATTAGCCCTGACTTTACGCTCGAGAAGTTCAAGACCGCGACGCGCGTTGTGAAAGAAGTGGCTTCGACAGCTATTTCGGCTACGGCAGCTTTGATGGACGATATTGACTCTGAAGAGCCAGACGAGATCGACGAGGTCACAACAGAGGCGACTGAAGAGACCGCTGAGACAAATGGCGAGGACAAGCCTAAGAAGCGCCGTCGTCGTCGGCGTCGTCGGGGCAAAGGCAATGGCGGCGACGCCAATGGCGAGTCTGGGTCTGGCGAAAACGGCAATGGCAATGGTGCAGCGGCGCAAGACGCAGCTGAAGAAGCTGGCGCTGTAGAAGCCGCTGCCGAGGCGGTAGAGGCTGCACCTGCTGAAGCAGAAGAAGCCGAAGCGCCGAAGAAAAAGACTGTGAGCCGCTCACGCAAGAAGAAAGAGGATACTCCAGCTGAGGCCAAGCCTGCGACAGCAGCAAAGGCGGATGCGGCGGAGGCTGTGGAAACAGCTGAGACCGAGGAGAAGCCCAAGAAAGCCACACGCAAGCCATCGACGCGGGCGAAGAAGCCCAAGGCAGATGAGGCGGAGGCTGGTGTTGAAGCTGCGGCAGACGACAAAGCGGCTGCCAAGCCAAAGACCACGCGTTCGCGGGCAAAGAAAAAGCCTGTTGAGACGGATGAGGCGGCCCCAGTGGTGGCAGCTGAGCCTGTTGCAGAGGTGACACCTGCGCCTGTTGTAGAGGTTGCTGTTGTGCCTGAAGCTGTGACGGCTCCTGAGCCAGCACCTGCGCCTGAGGTTAAGGATGACACGCCGCCTAAGCCGAAAAAGCGTGGTTGGTGGTCGCTGGGGGGCTAAGCCCTTCTTACAGAGAAACGATAAAAAGCCGCGCCTTCGGGCGCGGTTTTCTTTTGTGCAGGGCTTAAGCTTTTTGAACGGTGTAACGCGTTGCGCCGTCTGCTTCTTCTGTGCTCAGAAGACTATGGCCCGCTTCGGCGCAGAAGTGCGGCACATCTATCACCGCCGCGGGATCATCTGCGATGAGTGTGATGGTGTCACCTGAGGCAAGCGCGCGCATCCGCTTGCGCAGGCGCAAGACGGGCAGGGGGCAGAGAAGGCCGAGGGCATCAACTGTTTCGCTCATGCGCCAGAGGTATTGCGAATGTTTCAGTCTGTCCACAGACTTGTGACAGAAAGTGCCAATGACGCGGCCTGCGCGATGCGCTAAGGCTGTTTCATGTTTGGAATCGAAATTATAGATGCGGGGCTGCTCCCTGCGATGATCGTGGCGCTGATGGCGGGGCTCGTCTCGTTTCTCAGCCCATGCGTCTTGCCGATTGTGCCGCCCTATCTGGCGTATATGTCTGGGGTGTCTGTCTCTGATCTGAACCGCAAGGAAGGTCCGCGCAGCGCTGTTGTGCCTGCGCTTTTCTTTGTGCTGGGGTTGTCCACCGTGTTTTTGCTGCTTGGTTTTGCGGCCTCAGCGCTTGGTAAGGTTTTACTCTCTTATAGCGATATGTTTTCGACAGTGGCTGGGATCATTGTGATGATCTTCGGGGCGCATTTTATCGGGATTTATCGCATCGGCTTTCTGGACCGCGAGGCGCGGCTTGATGTGGGGGATCAAGGCGGAAGCTCTATGGGAGCTTATGTGCTTGGACTGGCGTTTGCCTTTGGCTGGACACCGTGCATCGGGCCGCAGCTTGGCGCGATCCTGTCGCTGGCCGCAAGCGAGGCAAGTATCGCCAAGGGACTTGTACTGCTTGGAATCTATGCAATTGGTCTTGGTATTCCGTTTATTCTGGTCGCAATGTATTTGCCGCGGCTTGGCGGCGTGATGGGCTGGATGAAGGCACATATGGAGCAGATCGAGCGGGTCATGGGGCTTTTGCTTTGGACCGTCGGTCTGCTGATGCTGACGGGGGGCTTTTCGGACTTCTCTTATTGGCTGCTTGAAACCTTCCCTGCACTGGCAAAGCTTGGCTAAAGGCTTTGGCCTTACTCTTGCCAAAAACCTGCGCTAGTGTTGCGCGCGAAGGGGTTGGCATGAGCGGTAAGCCTGACAAAACAGAACAAGCGGTGCGCAGGCGGCGGGTGTTTTACATCCCCGGATATGACCCGATTCATCCACGCCGTTACCGCGAGCTTTACCGCAAAGAAGGCGCCGCGCAGGCGGTGGTTTCGGGCTATGAAATTACGCTCAGCCCCAAGACGACCAAGGGCCCTTATGGTTGGCATGTGAGTGCAACTGTGGACGGGCAGGAGACGCAGACAGACGTCGAGGCGCTAGTCTGGTCTGATATTGTGCGGGACAGTATGAGCCACACGATACCTGCCACTTACGGCGCGATGCTGCGCACAGCTTGGGCCTATATCGGCTCGGGCGCGCTTTGGCGGCTCATGCGGCTCAGGAAGGGCCCTGTTATTGCGGCGCTTTATCCTGTGTTGATGCTGATTGTGCAGGCGCTTCTGGCGCTTGGGGCTGCATGGGGTGTGATGCGTGGTGTGAGCCTTCTGCTCGCCTTTGTTCCAGAGCTGGCTGGGCTTGGACCTTATGCTGGCCTTGTGCTTGGGCTTGGTGTGGCTTGGGGGCTTCTTGCTTGGTTTAAGAAGCAGGACGCCAAGTTTTTTGTCTACTATCTCATGCATGATTATTCCTATTCGGCGCGCCATATGGGCGCAAACCCGCCTGAACTTGAGGCGCGGATGGCTGAGTTTGGTGACGTTATTGCCGAGGCTTTGACGCAAGATTTTGATGAAGTCTTGGTGGTGGGGCATTCTTCGGGCGCGCATTTGGGGGTGTCGATTTTGGCCGATCTCATTCGCGCGGGACAGGTGCCCAAGGCGGGCCCAAAGCTTTCGTTTTTGTCGCTCGGGCAGGTTGTGCCTATGGTGTCTTTCCTGCCAGATGCGTGGCGTTTGCGCGCTGATCTGGCCTATTTGAGCACACGCGAGGAGCTTGCTTGGGTGGATGTCACAGCGCCTGGAGATGGCTGTGCCTTTGCGCTCTGTGATCCTGTCAAAGTGTCAGGGGTTGCGCCTGAGGGGCAGCGCTGGCCCTTGGTGATCTCGGCGGCGTTTACGCAGAGCCTCAGTGCCTCGCGCTGGAAAGAGCTGCGCTGGCGGTTTTTCAGGCTTCACTTCCAGTATCTCTGTGCTTTTGATCGGCCTCGCGACTATGACTATTTTCAGATCACGGCAGGGCCGCAGACTTTGGTTGAACGCTATGCTGGGCGGGGGGCCTCAAAGAGCCGTATAGAGACGCCCGTGAACAAATATACGAGTGTTGCGCCATGAGCTTGCCGCCAAAGCCGCCCGCGCGGCCAGATAAAGTGAGCCTTTGGCGCTATGTGAAGCTCTTTCGTCAGGATATTTTGTCAGCGCAGCCTGCAAAGCTCTATCGGGCATGGATGGCTGAGTTTCGCACGCCGTTCTTTCGCTCGTTTATGGTGAACGATCCGAAGTTGGTTGATCTGGTGCTGAAAGAGCGGCCTGATGACTTTCCCAAATCATCGCGCGTGAGCGAAGGGCTGAGGCCGCTTTTGGGGGAGAGCGTGTTTCTGACCAATGGCGAGACGTGGAAGCGGCAGCGGCGCATCATTGACCCCGCTTTTGAGGGCGGGCGGCTGCGTGATACCTTTCCAGCGATGTGGGCGGCGTCGCAGGCCTGTGTCGCGCGGCTTGAGGAAGGGATCGTAGAGATTGAGGAAGTCACGAGCCATGCGGCAGCAGATGTGATCTTTCGGACGCTGTTTTCGATCCCGATCGAGAACGAGATTGCGGCAGAGGTTTTCTCGGAGTTTCGCGACTATCAGCGCAGCCAGCCAATTGTGAATATTGCAGCGTTCTTGCCGCTGCCGCGCTGGATGCCACGGTTCTTCCGACGCCGCACGCGGGAGACGGCAAAGAGCATTCGCAGCCTGATTGCGCGGCTCACCCAAGCGCGTGCGGATGAGATTGCTGCGGGCACTGCTCCTGACGATCTTGCGACCAAGATCATGACCACAGAAGACCCTGAGACGGGCGAACGGTTTACGCCTGAGGAGATGGTTGATCAGGTGGCGATCTTCTTTTTGGCTGGGCATGAGACGAGCGCCTCGGCGCTGGCATGGACGCTTTATTTGCTAGCGCTTTACCCTGAGTGGCAGGAGCGGCTTGCGCAGGAATCGGCGGCGCTAAACGACTGTGATTTCAAGGTGATGTCGGAGCTGAAGCTCTCGCGGGATGTGTTTCGGGAGGCATTGCGGCTTTATCCGCCTGTGCCGATGATGGTGCGCGAGGCAGGATGTCCGCAAGAGTTTCGCGGGCGCGAGGTTAAGACGGGCAGCCAGATCGTGCTGAGCCCTTGGCACTTGCACCGCCACGAGCGGATCTGGGCGCGCCCTGATGCGTTTGAGCCAGAGCGCTGGCAGACTGAGGAGGGGCGGGGCTGTGCGCGTGAGGCCTATATGCCTTTTAGTGCTGGGTCGCGGGTCTGCACAGGAGCGGGCTTTGCTATGGTCGAAGGGCCGCTTATTTTGTCGATGCTGCTCAAGATGTTTCGCTTTGAGCTTGTTGAGGGACGTGTGCCGCAACCTGTTGCGCATCTGACCGTACGGGCGAAAGACGGGATTTGGCTGAAGGTGAGCAAGCGCTAGGCTGAGCGACTTTCATAATACGCCAGAACATAGAGCCGAATGGCTGAGGCTAGACCGCTTTCGACACCGCGGGCTTCATCAATTTCGGCCGCTAATTCATTGATTGGTTTGTTTTTTCGCGCTGCGATGTCACGAAAAGCGCGCCAGAACTCATCTTCCAGAGAGACGCTGGTGCGGTGGCCACGCAGGGTAAGGGAGCGCTTCACGGGACGGCTCATCTGTCGCGCTCTTTTCCTGAGAGCTCGCGTGCGGCCTTGGCAGCGCGCGCTTTTTCAAGCTCTTTCTGGGCTTTCGTGCGGCCATGTTTGACCACGTTTTCAGCGGCGCGGGCTTTGTCTTCGGCCCGCGCCGCTGCTTTTTTAAACCGGTTGAAATTAACCGGTTCGGCCATCACTTAGGGCCGATCATATCTTCTGGACGCACAACGCGGTCAAAAGTCTCGGCGTCCACAAAGCCAAGTGCGATGGCCTCTTCTTTGAGGGTCGTGCCGTTTTTGTGGGCTGTCTTTGCCACTTTGGTCGCGTTGTCATAGCCGATGGTTGGCGCCAGCGCTGTGACCAGCATCAGGCTTTCTTTCATCAGCTTGTCGATGCGTGGCTCGTTGGCTTCGATGCCCATGAGCATGCGCTCAGTGAAGCTGTCTGCCGCGTCGCCCAAGAGCTGGATGCTTTGCAAGAGGTTGTAGCTCATCATCGGGTTGTAGACGTTGAGCTCGAAATGCCCTTGTGAGCCTGCAAATTTGATTGCGGCGTCGTTGCCCATGACGTGAGCGGCGACTTGTGTCAGCGCTTCCGCTTGTGTCGGGTTGACCTTGCCTGGCATGATTGAAGAGCCGGGCTCGTTTTCGGGCAGGATCAGCTCGCCAAGGCCAGAGCGGGGGCCAGAGCCGAGGAAGCGGATGTCATTCGCGATCTTGTAGGCGGAGCCAGCGATTGTCGCGAGTGCGCCTGACATAAAGACCATCGCGTCATGTGCAGCGAGGGCTTCGAACTTGTTGGGCGCGGTGACGAAAGGCAGGCCCGTGATGTCAGCCATATGGGAGGCAACCGTCTCACCCCAGCCGTGCTTTGTATTGAGGCCTGTTCCAACGGCTGTGCCGCCTTGGGCCAGCTCATAGATTGCGGGGAGTGCGGCATGAACGCGGCGGATGCCCATACGGATCTGGTGAGCGTAGCCTGAGAACTCTTGGCCCAAAGTGAGGGGCGTTGCGTCTTGGGTGTGTGTGCGGCCAATCTTGATGATGTCTTTGAAGGCTTCTGCCTTGGCTTCGAGGCCAGAGGCGAGTTTTTCAAGGCCCGGCAGGAGCACATCATGCACGGACATGGCTGTTGCGATGTGCATGGCAGTTGGGAAGGTGTCGTTTGAGGACTGACCCATGTTGCAGTGATCATTGGGGTGAACTGGGTCTTTGGAGCCGATGACGCCGCCGAGGATTTCGATTGCGCGGTTGGCGATGACCTCATTGGAGTTCATGTTGGACTGTGTGCCTGAGCCCGTTTGCCAGACGACCAGCGGGAAGTTGTCATCAAACTTGCCCTCGATCACTTCACCCGCGGCCTGAATGATGGCTTCGGCGAGTTTGCCGTCAAGCTCACCACTGTCACGGTTGGCCATGGCGCAGGCTTGTTTGATCACGCCGAGCGCGCGCACGATGGCGATGGGCTGCTTTTCCCAACCGATGGGGAAGTTCATGATCGAGCGCTGCGTTTGTGCGCCCCAATACTTGTTTGAAGGGACCTCAAGAGGGCCGAAGCTGTCGGTTTCTGTACGCGTGTCGGCCATGTTGGGCTCCTTTTGCAAACTGTCGCAAACGGTCTAACGCCCCCGCGGGAGGGGGGCAATGGCTGATAGCCCTAACGGAGGTGCTCTGTTGTCGGCTTACTTGCGAAACTGATCGAGACTGACGACTTCGGCCTGCCGTTTTTCTGGCTCGGCGTGCTCCATCATCGGTGCTTCGGGGGCTTCGTCAGTGTCGGAGAAGAGCGCGTCATCATCGTCCTCCTCCTCGTCTTCGTCCTCGCTTGTTTCAAAGCGAAGGCCAAACTCTACGGAGGGGTCGACGAATGTTTTGATCGCGTCATAGGGAACTTTGAGAGCTTCTGGGGCATCGCCAAAGTTGAGCGTGACTGAGAAGCCTTCTTCGGTGACTTCCAGTGCGTCGAACCAGTGCTGAATGACGATTGTCATTTCTTCGGGGTAGCGCTCGTGAAGCCAGCTTGCGAGCTTGGCCTCCGGGTGGCGCGTGTCAAAGGTGATAAAGAAGTGATGTGCCCCTGGAAGGCCGTTCTTTTCAACATCCGTTAGAACGCGCCTGATCAGGCTGCGCATGGCGTTGTGCATCAATGTGCCATAGTCAATCGTGTTTGACATCGGCTATCCCCTTGGTTGTTGCGTCAAGAATAGGGAGTTTTGCAGAAAACAAAAGACCGATTCCGCGCTAAAAGCCAAGTGCAGCGAAGAGCGCAAAGCCGAGCAGGCCATTTCCGAGGATCAGTATGAAAAGATTGCCTTTTGTCAGCCAAGAGAGAGCTGCACCTGTGGCAATTAGATAGAGAGCAGGCCAGCTGATTTGGGCGAAAGCTTGCTCAAGGGTGTCCAAAGCTCCGCTTGGCCAAAGCACAGACACAGCGAACCAGAGCGAGAGGCTGGCGATCACCCCTGTGACGGCGGCTGTGATCCCTGTGAGGGCGGCGCGCAGGCGGGGCATCGCTAAGAGGCGTTCCAGATAGGGTGCTCCAAGGAAGATGTAGAGAAAGCAAGGCGTGAACACCATCCAGAGGGTGAGCAACCCTGCGACTGCGGCGAGGCCCAGCCCACCTTGGCCATGACCTGCGAGGTGCGCTGTGAATTGTGTCACAAGGATTAGGGGGCCAGGCGTGGTTTCGGCAAGGCCGAGGGCATCTATCATTTGGGAAGATGTGATCCAGCCATGGTCTTGGACTAGGGTTTGGGTCATCCAGCCAAGGAGCGCATAAGCTCCGCCGAAGCTGAAAAGAGCAAGCTGGGCGAAATAAGCGGCCAGCTCTGTGAGAAACGACTGGCCCGATAAGAAGAGCGCCGTAAGGGGCGCGAGCCAAAGCGCGAGGCCGAGGGCCAGTGTGCGCAGGCTTTGGGAGAGGGGCGGTGCCGGGGTGAGTTCTGACAGCGCTTCAGGCTCTGTCGCGAAGAAGAGGCTGCCCGCCAGTGCGGCGAGCGCCAGAATAAGCGGGTAGGGCGCGCCTAGAGCGAAGAGGCCCAGAAATGCGCCGAGGGCGATGAGGCGACTGGGCCAAGCTGTCAGCGCTTTTTGGGAAAGTTTGAAGAGGGCCTGAAGCACAATCGTGATCACGGCGGCTTTGACGCCCATGAAGGCGGCGACGGCCCAAGGCTGTGCGCCGTAAAGAATATAGGCAACGGCTAAAGCCCAAATCACAAATGCACCTGGTAGAACAAATAGGAGACCCGCCAGCAGCCCGCCTCTGAGCCCGCGCAAGCGCCAGCCCGCGTAGGTTGCAAGTTGCATGGCTTCGGGGCCAGGGAGAAGCATACAAAAGCTGAGCGCGCCTGCAAATTGGCGCTCTGTCAGCCATGCCCGTTCATCCACCAGCTCTCGGTGCATCAAGGCAATTTGAGCGGCGGGCCCGCCAAAGGACAAAAGGCCGATTTTGGCGAATGTGCGGTTGAACTCTTGCGCGCTTGGTTGCGTCATATGGCGGCTCCAAAGGCGCTGTGTTTGTGAGCGGAAGGGAGAAGGAAGTGCAGGCTTCTGTTGCCAGGTGCCTGCGAACCCCGCCTTAGGTCGCTAAACGTAAGGACTTAGATTTCAATAGTTCCAGTCGCTTACGCGGCCATCGCCATTGGAGCACGATTGTCATTTGCAATTGTACATTTCGGGCCGATACGGTGGCACCCAGCCGAAACAAAGCTAACCTCTTTAGACGTTCGTCGATCCTATTTCGTCCCCATGATCCCCAAATGAAGGATGTTTGGTGGAGACGCCGGGTACCGCCCCCGGGTCCGATCCGCTTATTACAAGCGCGTTTATGTTCATAGTCCCCGAGGAGACAGGTCTAATATAGAGCTTGAGAAGCGATTTGCAAGACAGGGTGTGACTGTCTGCACGTGATTTTTATGCCGTGTCAGGCGCGTGTTTTTCGGGCCGCGAGAACGTTTTGGGCGAGCTCTTTTGTGTAGCGCTCAAGCTCTGTCAGGCAGGCTTCAACGCACGGAGCATCACTCGCCTCCAGCGCATCAGCGATCTGGCTGTGCAAATCAATAATTGCCGCGCGGGAGCGGGCTGTGAAGGTAATCATGTTCATCAGGGGCTGCATGGCCTCGACGGCGCCTGCGAGCTGATAGGAGAGTACAGGATTTCCTGCACCATCAACGAGGGCGCGGTGGAAGGCGACATCTGAAGCGCAGAACGCTTCATCCGACAATGCGGGCTGGGACTGACGGAAAATCTCTGTGCGCATGCTCGCAAGCTGATCTGGGGTGCGGCGCGCGGCCGAGAGCGACGCACAGGCGCGTTCCAGTGTGTAACGGGCTTCGCAGGCGACATCAAAACTCACATCATTCATGCTGAGCAGCAGTGTTGATGTGGTGATTTGCTGTGGGTAGGCGTCTTGGAAGCTGATGCGATTGACGAATGCGCCGCCCGTGGCCCCACGCTGAGTGCGAATGAGGGACTGAGCGGCGAGGCGCTTCAGGGCTTCACGGACAGTTGGACGGGAAACATTGAACTGCTCGGAGAGATCAGCCTCTGAGGGCAACCTTTCATCCACGATGAGCGCGCCTGAAATAATGGCGTCGCGGATGTTTTTGGCTATCTTTGCAGAGAGATCTGCGGGTTTTGGCTTAGGTTTTTTCATTTGTCTGACAATTCACTCTTTACGGCGAGCATAAATTGTCTGACATTTGCATTCAAGACCTGAGTCGCGTGAGGACAAAATGCTTGTGGACCGCATAAAGACCATGACCGGATGGCACTGGCTGACGTTGTTTGCCGTGATCGCTCTGGCGTGGGCGGCTTTGTTTGCGATGGCGATTCCTGCGGAAATGCGTAGTTTTTCAAGGCTCTACGGTGCGGACTTTTGGGAAGCTCTTTGCACAGTGACGCCGGATGCAGCGGGTCTTGTGAGGCTCTTTTTCATGTGGGCGCTGATGTCGGCTGCCATGATGGCGCCGACGGCCTTGCCCGCTTTTGGAACCTATGACGATCTTGTAGGCTCAACAGGACAAGGCAATTTCGGTGCACTTGTGTCAGGGTATCTCGTTGTATGGCTTGGGTTTGCGTTGGTCGCGGCAGGTGTGCAGATGGGATTGACCCAGATTGGCGCTGTTGATCTTTTGGGGCAGAGCCAGTCTCCCTTGCTGACGGCTGGGCTTTTGATCAGTGCTGGGCTTTATCAGTTTTCGGCGCTCAAAGAAGCGTGCCTGAGCAAGTGCCGTCGTCCGATCAGCTTTTTTATGCAGCATTGGGACGAGGGCGCGTGGCGCAATGGGCTGCGGTTGGGGCTTGTTTGCCTTGGCTGCTGCTGGGCTTTGATGCTGCTCGGATTTGTTGGCGGTGTGATGAACCTTGCGTTCATGGGGCTGGCGACTGTGATGATGATTTTGGAGAAACTGCCCGATATTGGGCGTTGGCTCACACGACCTTTGGGGTATGGCCTCATTGGCTGGGGGCTTTTTGCGCTGATTGGCGCTTTCATTTAGTGGAGGAATAACATGGCTTTAGATGGTGAAGTTGGTACGATCCCTTGGGAGATCAAGGGCGAACTTATTCTCAATTGCAACTGCACAGTGTTTTGCCCCTGTGTTGTGAGCCTTGGCACGCACCCGCCCACGGAAGGCCACTGTCAGGCTTGGTCGGGCGTTCGCATCGATGATGGCGAATACGGTGGCGTGAGCCTTTCGGGCCTCAATGTGGGCCTCTTCCTTGAGATTCCAGGCAATATGGGCCGCGGAAACTGGAAAGCGGCAGCCTATATTGATGAGCGTGCGACAGATGACCAGTATGAGGCGCTTGTTGCGATCTTCTCTGGTGCTGCGCGCGGTACAACGGGTCTCTTTGGCCTGCTTGTTGGCGAGTTCTTGGGCGCTGAGCGCGCTCCGATCACCTTTGAAACCGTCGGCAAAGAGCGCCGCTTGATGGTTGGAAAGAAGATCAAGGGTTCGGTTATTCCTGTTGAGGGCAAGGACGGTAAAGACATCGTCGTGACCAATACAGAATATTGGATGGGTCCTGATATCACTGTGGCCAAGGCCACACAGGGACGTGTGCGCGCTTTTGGGCGTGTCTGGGATTTTGACGGTCGCAGCGCCGAAATCTGCCAGATTGATTGGAAAGGCCCCCGTTAATGGCATTAATCGCTTTGTCGCGTCGCCTGCGCCGCACACCCTTTAGCGAGGGTGTGGAGGCTGCAGGTGTGAAAGGCTACACGGTTTACAACCGTATGCTTTTGCCAACCGTTTTTCGCACGGTTCAGGAAGACTACCGCCACCTCAAGGAGGCGGTTCAGCTTTGGGATGTGGCCTGTGAGCGCCAAGTGGAGCTGCGCGGGCCTGACGCCACGCGGCTGATGCAAATGCTCACGCCACGCGATCTGCGCAATATGCAGGTTGGTCAGTGTTACTACGTGCCGATCGTCGACGAGACGGGCGGGATGTTGAATGATCCTGTGGCTGTAAAGCTGGCGGAAGATCGCTGGTGGATTTCGATTGCTGACAGTGATTTGCTGCTTTGGGTCAAGGGTATCGCCTATGGCTATCGTTTGGATGTGCTTGTCGATGAGCCGGATGTGAGCCCGCTCGGTGTGCAAGGTCCGAAGGCAGATGATGTTATGGCAGATGTCTTTGGCGATGCTGTGCGCGATATCCGCTTTTTCCGCTTTGCGATGCTCGAGTTTCAAGGCCGTAAGCTGGCTGTTGCGCGCTCGGGCTATTCCAAGCAGGGCGGCTTTGAGATTTATGTCGAAGGCAGTGATATCGGGATGCCGCTGTGGAACGCCTTGATGGAAGCGGGCAAAAAGCATGATATTCATGCGGGCTGTCCCAACCTGATCGAGCGGATCGAGGGCGGTCTTCTGAGCTATGGCAACGACATGACCGATGACAACACACCGCATGAGTGCGGGCTTGGCAAGTTTTGCAACACACATAGCGCAATTGGCTGTGTGGGGCGTGACGCTTTGCTGCGCGTCGCGAAGGAAGGCCCTGTGCGCCAGATCCGCGCTGTGGAAATTCATGGGGATGCTGTACCGCCTTGCGATCGGCTTTGGCCGATTATGGTGGGTGACAAGCAGGTGGGCAACATTAGCTCTGCTGCATACTCGCCTGATTTTGCGACAAATGTTTCCATCGGAATGGTGCGTATGACGCATTGGGACGAGGGCAGTGAAGTGGATGTGATCACCCCTGCGGGTGTGCGCGCGGCAACGGTGCGCGAGACATTCTGGATTTAGAAGAAAGAGGACGAGATGAGTGAATTTAACGCCCTAGTGGTTGAAAAAGACGAAGAAACTGGAAAAACGAGCGCAGCGGTCAAGCCGCTGACGCTGGCAGACCTACCTGAGGGCGATGTGACCGTTGCTGTCGAGTATTCGACTGTGAACTACAAAGACGGGCTTTGCATTGGTCCAGGCGGCGGGCTTGTTCGCAAGTATCCGCATGTTCCGGGTATCGACTTTGCGGGCACGGTCGAGGCGTCAAGTGATGCGCGCTACAAGGCGGGAGACAAAGTTGTGCTCACAGGCTGGCGCGTGGGCGAGGCACATTGGGGCGGCTATGGTCAGAAGGCACGCGTGAAGGCGGACTGGCTTGTGCCGTTGCCTGCGGGTCTTGATACGCGTCAGGCTATGGCGGTGGGCACAGCGGGCTTTACCGCGATGCTGGCGGTTATGGCTCTGGAAGATCACGGCATCAAGGCAGGGCCTGTGCTTGTTACGGGGGCTGCAGGCGGTGTTGGCTCTGTGGCCACGGCGATCCTTGCAAACCTTGGCTATAAGGTTGCTGGTGTGACGGGGCGACCTGAGACGGCGGACTACCTCAAGAGCCTCGGGGCAACCCAGATTGTGGCGCGCGAAGAGCTGAACGAAACCGTGAAGCGCCCTCTGGAAGGCGAAACATGGGGCGGCTGCATTGATGCCGTGGGCGGCGATATGCTGGCGCGTGTTCTGGGCCAGATGGAATACGGGGCCTCTGTGGCTGCTGTTGGGCTTGCGGGCGGTGCTGGCTTGCCTGCGACTGTCATTCCATTCCTGTTGCGCGGTGTGAACTTGCTTGGGATCGACTCGGTGATGCAACCCTATGAGAACCGTGTGCGGGCTTGGGAGCGGGTCGCCAAAGATCTGCCGATGGACAAGCTTGAGGCGATGGTGCAGCCCGCCACGCTCAGCGATCTGCCGCAGCTTGGCCGCGACATTCTCAAAGGCCAAGTGAAAGGTCGTGTGGTTGTCGATGTGAACGCCTGAGACGTTTAAACGACTGCTTTGAAAGCCGCCCTTAGGGGCGGCTTTCTTTTTGCCCAAGGCGCTTGGCGGGGGGCTGGATTTGTGAAAGAGATTGGGAAAATGCGTTTTGGGAGCAATGCTATGAGCTATGACACTGACAATATTTTTGCCAAAATCCTGCGAGGAGAAATTCCATCATTCAAGGTCTACGAAGACGATGAGACCTTTGCTTTTATGGATATTATGCCGCGCAGCCCTGGGCATTGTCTGGTTATTCCCAAGACACCTTGCCGCAACATTCTGGATGCGAGTCCCGAGCAGCTTGCTGCTTGCATGCGCACCGTGAACACATTGGCCAACGGCGCTATGAAAGCCTTTGGCGCGGATGGGATCACCTTGCAGCAGTTTTCCGAAGCGGCAGGGGGACAGGAAGTCTTTCATTTGCATTTCCACATTCTGCCGCGCCATGAGGGACAGCGCATGGGGCCTGCGGGCGTCATGGGGGATATGGCCGAGATAAAGGCCAATGGAGAAAAGCTGACGGCGGCTTTGCACTAGGCATTGTGCCGCGCCCCTCTGGCGCGGAAGCGCGTCTCTCAGACGCCCTCAGATATTTAAGGCGAAAAATAGGGTCTTACTCAGTGACTTTAAAAGAAAACGGCGCCGCGTGGTGATGCGGCGCCGTTTTTGATTTTGTGAATGCGTGATGTTACTCAGCGGGCTGTTTGGCCGCTTTTTCGCGGAGGCCGTCACGATAGAGCGCTTTGGCAAGGGCAACACACATCAGACCCATAACGACCGTGAAGGGCAATGCTCCGATGATCATTGCATTGCGCAGTGCATCCATCGGGTTGTTCTCGCCAGCCGCTGCGAGGAGCGTCCCGATCACTGCGGTGAGGATCAAGCCCCAAACGATGCGATGTTTGACACCTGTTTCCTGCTCGCCGCCGGACATGATCGTGTTCATCACGAGGATGCCTGAGTCTGCTGATGTGACGAGGAAGGTCATGATCAGCACCACACACATGATTGAAACGGCTGTGAGCAAGCCACCGTCAAGCATTTGACCCAAGGTTACAAAGAGCTTTGCTGTATTGGATGCGCCGATGATGGCCCCATCTGCGCCGCCCGTTAGCTCTAGATCGATGGCTGTGCCACCAAGGATTGTCATCCAGGCAAAACACACGAGTGAGGGGGCCAGAACGCAGCCGACGATAAACTCACGAACACTGCGGCCCTTTGAAATGCGCGCAAGGAACAAGCCAACGAAGGGCGAAAAGGCAATCCACCAAGCCCAGTAGAATGTTGTCCAGCCCGCTTGCCAGCCAAACTGACGCCCACCTTCGCCTGCGGCGTAGACGGCTTTGAGTGTGTCTTCGTCAAGCTCTGCAGTGGCGCCTGTCAGCCCTGCAACGAAGCCTTCAAAGCTTCCCCAAGCGCCTTGGGCGGCGCTGAGATCTGCTGCCAGTGGTTTTGCTGCCTCTGGTAGGGCGGCCGCAAAGTCGGCGGCGGATTGTGGTCCATATGCGCCAAAGCTGAGCTGCGCGAAGTGAAGAATATAATCCACAAAAGCTGACCCAAAGGTGCTCAGCGCGAACATAAAGGAGCCAAAGATCACAAACACCAACAGAAGGATGATCGACAGGACCAAGTTAAGGTTGGAGAGGTATTTCACGCCCCGTCCGACGCCTGAAACGGCCGAGAGGATGGACAGACCCATGATCATTACCAAGCCAGCGATCAGGCCGACTTTATTTGGGGCTGGCACTTCACCTGTCATATCCATCATCCAGCTCATTCCGGTGATGGCATACATACCGTCAATAAATTGGCTGACACCAAATCCGATGGTTACGGAGACGCCGAGGACTGTGGCGACAACGCCCAGAACATCGACAATATGGCCAAAAGAGCTGTTGATCCGCGCACCAAAGAGCGGCGTCAGAGCAGAACGGATGGTGAGTGGCATGTCGCGTGTGTAGGCATAATAGGCCAGGCTGAGACCTGTCACGACATAGATTGACCAAGCGTGAAAGCCGTAATGTAGGAAGGTATAACGGTAGCCTGACTGGATAGCCTCAACACTGCTTGCTTCAACGGCTCCGGAGAGGATCACAGGGTTTGAGCCCCAGAGGCCGATCGGCTCAGCTGTTGCAAAGACCATGAGGCCGACACCGAGACCTGCGCCAAACATCATGGAAAACCATGAGAAGTTTGAAAACTCAGGCGTTTCGCCCGCTGTGCCCATGATGCGCTTGCCTGTGCGTGGCAAGAGGGCGATCACGAGAAGAAAGAAGGCAAAGAATCCCGTGATGACGATGTAGAAGCCGTTGAATTTCTCAAGCAGGCTCCAGTTCCAGTTTCCCAAGGTTGCGTTGGCATTTGCGGGCCAGACAAGGGCCCAGAGCACGAGTGCTATCATGAGCAGTTTACTGATGAGTGCGATGGGCAGGCTGTTGTCTTTGTAAAAGCCTGCCTCCTGTTTTTTGATCTCAAGATCTGTGAAGGGTGGTTTGATTGACATATGTGTCCCCGTTTCGATTTCTGTTCTAGAAAACAACTTGGCGCATTTGAGTAATTCTTAGACGCTGCGCTCTATATTTGGGCATTTAGAGCGTTGATGGCGCAGCCTGCCCGCCAAATACGACATGCGCCCGCCTGATCCGCGACATTTTGGCACATTGGATGCTGGATGTTTCATGCTCTTGACCCAGCGCTTTCTTGCGGGATATCCATGATCCGTCGCCTTTGGTTTTAACTGCTGGCGGCTGCGACCCGGTTTTGACGGTTTCGGGGCGCTCGGCTGGAGGACCTGCCATTGATTGTGGGCCATCCGACAGAGGCCTCGTTAAAACCATGAACCGAGGAGAGACCTTCATGCTTGATATTGATTTTGTGCGCGGCCAATTCCCTGCGTTTGCACAGGAGAGTCTTCAGGGGCAGGCGTTTTTTGAAAATGCGGGCGGCTCATATACGTGTCAGCCCGTGATTGACCGCCTCACGCGGTTCTACACCGAACGTAAAGTCCAGCCATATGCGCCTTATGAGGCTTCGCGCCTTGGCGGAGAAGAAATGGACGAGGCGCGCAGGCGGCTGGCCGCTATGATGGGTGTCGAGAGTGATGAGCTGAGCTTTGGCCCATCAACCACACAGAACACCTATGTTCTGGCCAATGCTTTTCGCCAGTTCATGCAGCCAGGAGACGCCATTGTCGTGACCAATCAGGACCATGAGGCCAACACTGGGCCTTGGCGTCGTTTGGCGGATGAGGGGTTTGAGGTGCGCGAATGGCAGGTGGACCCTGAGACGGGGCATCTGGACCTTGCAAAGCTCGAGGCACTTTTAGACGAGAAGGTGCGTCTTGTTTGCTTTCCACATTGTTCCAATGTGGTGGGTGAGATCAATCCTGTGGTTGAAATCACTGCGCTCGCGCATGCGGCGGGGGCGTTTGTCTGTGTGGATGGAGTTAGCTATGCGCCGCATGGATTGCCGAATGTTGGCTTGATGGGGCCTGATATCTATCTGTTTTCTGCTTACAAGACCTATGGTCCGCACCAAGGTATTATGGTGATGCGGCGTGCTTTGGGCGAGACGCTGCCCAATCAAGGACATTATTTCAACGCAGGCAGCCTCTACAAACGTTTTACTCCTGCGGGGCCCGATCATGCACAGGTGGCTGCCTCGGCGGGCATGGCGGATTATGCTGACGCGCTGGCGCTTCATCATGGAATTACGGGAACAGCGGCTGAAAAGGCGACGGGTGTGCATGACTTGATGCGAGCTCATGAAGTGAAGCTTTTGCAGCCTTTGCTTGATTATGTGAGCGCGAAAAACTCAGTACGCCTTATTGGGCCGTCTCATGCGGCTGGGCGCGCGCCTACTGTTGCGCTTGAATTGGCACAGGCAGGGGAGCCTGTGGCGGCTGAGCTTGCGGCACATGGGGTGATGGCTGGTGGAGGCGATTTTTACGCTGTGCGCGCACTCAAAGCGATGGGTGTTGACCCTGAGAAGGGGGTGCTGCGGTTGTCATTTGTGCACTACACGAGCGAGGCTGAGGTGCAGCAGCTAATGGAGGCTCTTGATCGCGTTTTGTGATCTGTGAGCGGCCCATGCCCGTAAACGAATAAAGAGACGGGCGAGGGCTAATGAGCGATAGTACAGTAACATCCATTTGGTGGATCAGGCGCGATTTGCGCTTGGTTGACAATGAAGCTCTGACGGCAGCGGCGGCTAAGGGGCCTGTTATTCCGTTGTTTATTCACGAGGCGCGTTCTGACGCGCTTGGCGCGGCACCACGTTGGCGGCTTGAGCAGAGCTTGAAGGCTTTGGCTCTTCAGCTTGAGCATAAGGGACTCAGACTTGTGTTGCGCAAAGGCGAAGCGCTTGATGTTTTGCGCGCGGTTGTCTCTGAGACGGGCGCGCGTGCTGTTCATTGGGGAAGGCTTTATGACCCTGTGTCTCGCCACATTGATGCAGATGTAAAGGCGGCGCTCCGTGCAGATGGGCTTGCTGCAGAGAGTCATGCGGGACAATTGCTGCATGAGCCGATGACGGTCAAAACCAAAGTGGGCGACTATTACAAGGTCTTCTCGCCATTCTGGCGCGCCATTGAGCCTTTGGGTGTGGCTGCACCTTTGCCTGAGCCTGCCAAACTTTTGCCACCTGCGGCATGGCCCGCCAGTGAGAATTTGCTAGATTGGACGCTTTCAAGCGCTATGCGGCGCGGTGCGTCTGTTTTGGCCCGCCACAGCACGGCGGGTGAGGCGGCGGCTTGGGCGAAGATGACACGGTTTTTAGACGAGCGCGCGAGCAATTATAAGGCTGCGCGGGATCAGGTTGCGACAGCGGGTACTTCTGATTTGTCTGACAATCTTGCTTATGGCGAGATTTCACCGCGCAGTATCTGGGCGACTGGGCAGGCCGCTACGGCTTCAGGCGTGCGCGGGCTTGAGCCATTCTTGCGGCAAGTGGGGTGGCGCGACTTTGCACATCACCTGATGTTTCACACGCCACACATGTTGAAAGACAACTGGCGCGAGGGCTGGGACAGCTTTCCTTGGAGCGAAGATGAGACTGAGGCCAAGGTCTGGGCTTGGAAATATGGCCGCACGGGCGTTGACTTTGTAGATGCTGCAATGCGCGAGCTTTGGGTGACGGGCAAGATGCACAACCGTGCGCGCATGGTGGCGGCAAGCTATTTGACCAAGCATATGATGGTGCATTGGCGGGTGGGTGAGCGCTGGTTTGCGGATCAGTTGATTGACTTTGATCCTGCAAATAATGCGATGGGTTGGCAGTGGGTTGCGGGAAGCGGGCCTGATGCGGCGCCGTATTTCAGGGTGTTCAATCCAGATACGCAGTTGCAGAAGTTTGATCCTGAGCGGCGGTATTTCAAACGCTGGGTTGCCGAAGGGCAGCGGGAGGCGCCTGAAACGGCTCTTGATTTTTATGAGAGCATTCCAAAAAGTGCAGGGTTGTCGCCCAAGGCGGTACGACCTCAGCCTATCGTGGGCCTTAAGGAAGGCCGTGAACGGGCTTTGGCCGCCTATAGCTCTAAATAATTGAAAACTTGCGAGACAAGCATGTGCGAACTAGCCTAAAGGGGCTGCGCCAAGGGGAGGTGCATTTATGATATTGACAGAAACCAAAGGTCAGACCGATCTGCCAAGGTACTTTGCGCGCGTGTTCGCGTTGGCCCAACAGATGCCCGTGGGGCGTTTGGATGTGGTGTTGGCTGATGGACGGCGGTTTCGCGCAGAAGGTGCGACGGCGGGGCCTGTGGCGGAGGTCCATATTCACGACCCAGATGTGTTTGCACGCCTTATTCGCGAAGGCGAACTTGGATTTTGTGACGCCTATCTTGATGAAGGGTGGTCATCTCCCGACCTTCAAGCTTTTCTTGACCTGATGAATTCGGGCAACGAAATCCTCTATCGCGGTTTTCCGGGAAAGGGGCTTGTGAAGGCCTTTGAAAGGCTGCGCCATTTGATGCGCTCCAACAGCAAGGGGCAGGCGCGAAAGAACATTTCGTATCATTATGATCTGGGCAATGCCTTTTATGCTCAATGGCTTGACGCGAGCATGACGTATTCGAGCGCATTGTTTGAGACTGGACAGGAGAGTTTCGAGAGTGCGCAGCGCGCAAAATATGCTGCTCTTGTGGATGCTTTGAACGTCAAGGCTGGCGACCATGTGTTGGAGATTGGCTGTGGTTGGGGCGGGTTTGCTGAATATGCTGCGGGCGAGTGTGGTCTGCGCGTCACGGGGTTAACTATCAGTGCAGAGCAATTGAAGTACGCCGAAGAGCGTATTGAAAAGGCTGGTCTTTCTCATCTTGTTAAACTGAAAATGCAAGATTACCGAGACGAGACTGGACAGTATGACGGGATCGCTTCTATCGAGATGTTTGAGGCTGTTGGCGAAAAGTACTGGCCTGTTTACTTTGATAAAGTGAGAGCGTGTTTGAAGCCTAAAGCGCGAGCAAGCTTGCAGATCATCACGTTGGAAGAAGAGCGCTTCAAAATCTACCGTAAGGGCGTGGATTTCATCCAGAAATACATTTTTCCCGGCGGTATGCTGCCATCAAAGACCGCTTTGCGGGCGGAAATAGCGCACGCCGGGCTGACTGAAACAAAGGTTCTTGAGTTTGGGGAAAGTTACTCGCAAACGCTTCGCCGTTGGCATGAACGTTTTAATGGCGCGTGGGGTGAAATCGCGCCGATGGGCTTTGATGAGCGCTTTCGCAGAATGTGGAATTTTTACCTAACCTCTTGCGCCGCGTCGTTTCATGGCGGTAACTGCGATGTAGTTCAGATAACAATTGAAAAGTTAGACTAGATGCCCACTGCCGCCAGATTGCTTTCAGCCGTATGTCTCGCCATTATCGCTTACGTTGTTAGTAAAATGGTCATGGTGGGAATGTTGGCACAAGAGCCTGATCTTAACTTTGGACGCTTTCGTGAGATCAATGTTTTTATCGCGGCTTCAGTGGGCTGGACCATGCTCGGCGCACGCGTTGGCAATCCATATAGTGTTTCTCTGGGATTGGGTCTGACGGCTATCGCCGCAGCGGTGTTTTGGTGTCTCTTTGCGCATGCCTTTTGGGAAATGTTGCAGATGTCGATGGACCGTAAGTTTGATGGGCCGATGGAGGCTCTTATCGGCGCGGTGCAGTTGGCGATTGAATATTCGGCCGAACTTTTGCGGGTCAATGTTGTGATTACCTTGGTGGTGGGTGGCCTTTTTGGGGGCCTTTTTGCTGAGTTTATAAGCCGCCGCTGGCGCTAACTTACGGGATAGAAGGCGAAGCAGCCGGTGAAACAGGTCTTTTTATACGGAACGCTCCGGCACTTGGGGCTGCTTGAGATTGTCTTGGGGCATGTGCCGCACGACCGATTGAGCGCAGTGTCCCTTGATGGTTATCGTGTTGCGCGGGCCGAGGGGCATGATTTTCCACTCATTCTTGAGCAAACGGGAAGCTATTGCGACGGTTTGTTGCTGAGCGAGGTTACCCCTGAAGAGCAGGCGCGGCTTGATTACTATGAGCTTGGCTTTGGATATCGCCTTTTGCCCGTTGAGATTGCTGGGCAAGAAGCTCTGGTTTACTTTCCTGAGCCAGATCTCTGGCAAGCTGCCGAGCTTTGGAATCTTGCGGAATGGAGCGCTCTGCATTGGCCTGTGACACAACACTCGGCGCGCGAGATTATGGGATTGATGGGGCAGGTGGCTCCACATGAATTGGGGCGCTACTTCGGACGGATCAGAGCGCGCGCCTATTCGACCTTTCTTGCACAAAGTAACCCAAGCCCTGCGACACTGCGAGCGGCGCATTCCATCGAGAGCGTAACTCTGCACGGCGGGCGTTTGAGCCATATCGGGTATTTTCGAACCGATACGTTGCGCCTAAGCCATCCTCGTTACGACGGAAGGCAAAGCGATGAGATGGAGCGTGAAGTGTTTCTGACTGGGGACGCTGCACTCGTTTTGCCTTATGATCCTGTGCGAGATCGGGTTTTGATTATTGAACAGTTTCGCATGGGGCCCTTGGGGCGCGGTGACCCACTGCCCTGGACACTTGAGCCGATTGCGGGGCGCGTGGATCTTGGGGAAATGCCAGAAGAGGCGGCTCGGCGGGAGTGTGTCGAGGAAGCAGGGCTCATCTTGGGCCAGCTTGAGCCTGTCGCGTCCTACTACCCGTCTCCTGGAGAGGTCAGCACATATTTCCATACATTTATCGGTTTGTGCGATTTGCCCGATAGTGTCGCGGGAATGGGTGGCCTTGAGAGCGAGGCTGAAGACATTAAAAGCCACGTTCTGAGTTTTGATGCGGCGGAAGCATTGATGAAAACCGGCGAGATAAATATCGGGCCTCTTTTGCACTTGTTGCTCTGGCTTAAGATAGAGCGAGAAAGGCTTCGGGCGGGATAGTTTTCTGCGAAGGGCCCCTTCTTTGGAACATGTGATTTTTGCGGGCTAAGTTGCTTGTGGTGCGGTGTTTGAAGCCCTAGGTTGTTGCGCATAACGCCCAAGGAGAGAGCCTATGAAAATTGCACAAGATTTGGCGGAAGCCGTGGGCAACACGCCTTTGATCAGGCTCAGAAAAGTTAGCGAAGAGACGGGCTGTAACATCTATGGCAAAGCCGAGTTTCTCAATCCGGGCCAGTCGGTCAAAGACCGTGCAGCGCTTTATATTATCAAAGATGCGATTGCGCGGGGAGAGCTGAAGCCAGGCGGCACGATTGTTGAAGGCACGGCAGGCAATACGGGTATTGGCCTTGCGCTTGTAGGGGCGTCAATGGGTTTTAAGACCGTTATTGTGATCCCCGAGACGCAAAGTGAAGAGAAAAAAGAGATGTTGCGCCTTGCGGGGGCCGAGCTTGTGCAAGTTCCTGCTGCGCCTTACCGCAATCCGAATAATTTTGTGCGTTATTCCGAGCGTCTGGCTCGGGAGCTGGCCAAGACAGAGCCCAACGGTGCAATTTGGGCGAACCAGTTTGATAATGTGGCCAACCGACAGGCGCATATTGAAACCACTGGCCCTGAAATCTGGGACCAGACAGCTGGCAAGGTTGATGGGTTTATCTGCGCAGTTGGCTCGGGCGGTACACTTGTTGGTACAGGAATGGTCTTGCAGCCGAAGGGTGTAAAGATCGGGATTGCTGACCCAATGGGGGCTGGACTGTTTAGCTATTATACGACAGGTGAAATCAAGATGGAGGGCGGCTCGATTGCCGAAGGCATTGGGCAAGTACGCATCACCAAGAACCTTGAAGGCTTTACACCAGATATGGCCTATCAAGTGCCTGATGAAGAAGCTTTGCCTTATGTATTTGATCTTTTGGCCGAGGAAGGGCTTTGCCTTGGAGGCTCCTCGGGCGTAAATATTGCTGGTGCTGTCCGTATGGCACGTGAAATGGGGCCAGGTCATACCATCGTGACGATCCTGTGCGATTATGGCACACGCTACCAGTCCAAGCTTTTTAACCCAGAATTTTTGCATGAAAAGGGCCTGCCTGTGCCTGAGTGGATGGAGCGCGCAGCGCGCGATATCCCAGATGTATTTGAGGAAACGGAATGATCTTGAAACACCTTCTTTTCCGAGGCTTACCGGCGCTTATTGTTGCGTTGATGCTTCTGGGTACGCCGACTTTGGCGCAGACTGGAAATGGAGCGAAGCCTGATTACGATGCATGGCAGACGTTGGCCACGCGCATTGAAGATGCTGTCGAAGCGGGACGCGCCTCAGACACCGTCCTGGAGAACCTGCGCAATGATCTGACCAGCTGGCGTGCTGATTTTGTTGGGGCAAAAGATCTGAATGTGCGCACAATTGCGGCGGTTCAGGCGCAGATATCTGCACTCGGTCCTGCGCCTGAGACGGGTCTGGAGCCAGATGAAATTGCGGCGCAAAGAGAGACATTAAACGCAAGGCTTGCAGAGCTAGAAGCCCCGCGCAAGCGGGCGGAAGTGGCGCAGAGCCGTGCGGATGCGCTCATTGGTGAAATTGACCGTATCCTGTCAGAGAGACAAACGAATGCTTTCTTGGAACGAGGGCCAAGCCCGCTCAACCCGACCCTGTGGTCGCGTGGCTGGGGCACTTTCAAGAACTCGCTTGTCAGCACACGTGGGGAGATTGTCAGCAGTTGGAACAATCCGAACCAACGTGAGGCGTTTATTAGCAATTTGCCTCGGTTCATTGCGATTGTAGCGGTTTCTATTGTCTTTTTGCTACTTGGCTGGCGTTGGGTTCGTGCGCTGAGCGAGCGTTTTGTGCGCCAGCGCAGCACGGCGAGAGGGTGGCTGACGGCGTTCGTGCTTTCCGTGGTACAGCTTGGTGTTGCAACGCTCGGTTTGTTTGGTTTGGCGATTGCTGTCTATTATTCCGAGCTGGTTGGTCTGAGGATCGATCCGTTGCTTGGTGCAGTGATCGAAGGGGGCTTCTTTATCATAGTCTCGGTTTGGTTGAGCGCCTTTGTCTTTGCGCCCGCAGATCGTAGCTTTCATAGTTTTTCTTTGACAGAGGCTCAAAATACCAAGGGCCGATATATTGTGATCGGTCTCGGTATTGTCTTCGGTCTGAGCTTTGTTCTGGATGAGTTCTCTCGTTACGACAGCTGGTCGAGCAGCACGAATGCTGTTGTCTATTTCCCGCTTGTGATCTCGGGTGGCTATTTGCTGTGGCGGCTTGGACGTCTTCTTCGGCTCCATTCTGCTGCAGTTGTTGCAGCGGCCAGTGCTGACGAAGTGCCACGCTATGTGGACCGCATGTACGGGCTTTTGGGGCGTGTTATTATTCTGGCGGGCCTTGGTGGGGCCTTTATCGCGGCTGTTGGCTATTTTGAGGCTGGCAGAACAATTGTTTTCCAATCCATTGAAACACTTGTGCTTATTGCTTTCCTTATCCTTGCTCAGCGCGTGGTGGCGGAGCTTTGGGTTGTGGTGAGGCGCGGGGCGGATGATGCTCGCGATGGGCTGTTACCGACGCTCTCGGGCTTTGTTCTGCTGTTGGTGGCTTTGCCGCAGTTCTTCCGAATTTGGGGCACAAGTGATGCGCGGATTTCCGAGTTTTGGAGTTCAGCGCGAGAGGGGGTTACTGTTGGTGATACTAAGATCACAGCAGGGGCCTTCCTGACTTTTGCGATTGTTTTTTCGATTGGTTACATAGTTACGCGCGTGTTGCAGGGCGCCTTGAAAAATACCGTTCTCCCCAAAACCAAGATGGATATTGGCGGCCAGAACGCTCTTGTTTCTGGTGTTGGGTATATTGGGATATTCTTGGCCGCTCTCGCCGCCATCACTGGCGCAGGGATTGATCTTTCGAGCCTCGCGATTGTGGCTGGTGCGCTTTCAGTCGGGATTGGTTTTGGTCTCCAGAATATCGTGTCAAACTTTGTCTCTGGGATCATTCTTCTGATTGAGCGTCCAATATCTGAGGGAGACTGGATTGAAGTGGGCGGAACCCATGGTACCGTTCGCGATATTTCTGTGCGCTCAACGCGCATTGAGACGTTTGATCGCTCAGATGTTATCTTGCCGAATGCGGATTTGATCAGTGGTAAGGTGACCAACTACACCCGCGGAAATACCGTTGGGCGCGTGATTGTTCCTGTTGGCGTTGCCTATGGTAACGACACGCGCAAGATTGAGAAAATCTTGTTTGAAATTGCAGAAGAGCATCCGATGGTCTTGGCGAACCCAAAGCCAAATGTGATCTTCCAAGGGTTTGGGGCGGATAGCCTTGATTTTGAAATTCGTGCGATTTTGCGAGATGTGAATTTTGTTCTCTCGGTCAGGTCTGACATGAACCATGAAATTGCGCGCCGCTTTAAAGAAGAGGGTGTGGAAATTCCGTTCAGCCAGCGTGATATTTGGATCCGCAATCCAGAAGCGCTTGTCCCGTCAGTGCCGCGGGCTGAGGCAAAGCCGCCAAAAGCCGCGAAGCCAAAGGTAAGTCGTGCTAAGAGTACGTCAGACGACGATAAGAACGGAGGCGGTAAATGACCGAGGCCTTATTTCGCGAGGACGCTTATCTAAGAGATATGGCCGCCACAGTTGTTGCCCATACTGCCGAGGGCGGGATTGTGCTGGATCGTTCTATTTTCTATCCGACAGGTGGTGGGCAGCCTGGGGACAGTGGCAGCGTCGTTTGGGATGGCAAAGAGCTTGAGATTGCGACGACTGTTAAAGGCGATGGTGAGGCGATTGTGCTTGTGCCAGCCGCGCCTATGGCTTTGCCACATGTGGGTGTGAAGCTTGTCCAGCATCTTGATTGGGAGCGTCGCCATAGACTCATGCGGATGCATACGGCCTTGCATCTTTTATCAGTGATTTTGCCACTGCCCGTAACCGGAGGGCAGATTGGCGCGGAAAAGGGGCGGCTTGATTTCTTGATGCCAGAACCGCCAGAAGACCGTGATGCCGTTGAGGCGGCGCTCAATGCACTCGTGGACAGCGATTTGCCAGTGAGCCAGTCTTGGATCAGTGAAGCTGAACTGGAAGCCAATCCGTCGCTTGTGAAAACCATGAGTGTTGCGCCGCCACGCGGGCGTGGGGCAATTCGCCTTGTTCAGATCGGTGAGGGTAGTGAAGTGATTGATTTGCAGCCCTGCGGCGGAACCCATGTGGCCCGCACCAGCGAGATCGGTGGCTTGCGTCTTGGTAAGATTGAAAGCAAGGGCAAACAGAACCGTCGCGTGAACCTGCATTTGATGTGAAGATTGGGCAGTTTGGGCTTGCAGGCCCACCTGCTTCTTCGATAAACGGACCTCGGACAGGTGGCCGAGTGGTCGAAGGCGCGCGCCTGGAAAGTGCGTAGGCGGGTGACCGTCTCGAGGGTTCGAATCCCTTCCTGTCCGCCACTTACACTTGCCAAAACAGATGATGGGCCCTTATGGGGCCCTTTTTTCTTTTGGTTTCAAAGGGGTTTAACCGTTGCGACCGCCCTTCGGAGACTGGCTAAATACCCAAAATCGGTCTCTGAACCCGCTTTGTCTCTAACCGACCGCCCTTGGCCTTCAGAAGGGCGCATTCAAAAAGTATATTATTTTCAATGTTTTGGTGTTTTTGAGGGAGCGCCCTTTTCGAAGTCTCAAGCGGTATCGAAACACGATGCAAACCGCGGGACGGGTCTTTGGGCGGTCGTTTTGGGCTGAATGCAGACATTCGCTGCGATTTGTTCCGAGGTCTGCTTTGCGGGACTTTGCAGACTTTCGCTGCAGCTGCGCCAAAGTCTGCTCTGGCGTAGCTAGACATGATACCTAATGCTCGAGAGCATGGTTGTTTTTAACTGCCGCCTGATAACAATGCTGAAGTCAGCCCGCCGCCAAAATTTGGCTACATCTGCGGAATTTTCTCGTCCCGCGCGGCGAAGTCCACGATTTGAGCGATCCGTTTGGCCCGGGTCGGAGGTGTTTTGGCCTGTTTCACCCAGCGCAATAGATTGCGCCGGTACGATGGCGCGCTTTTGTCAAAATTTTTGGCTGCGAGCGGCAAGGCATCGAGTGCCGCGCGCAAATCGTCAGGAACGATCAGCGCATCCACATCGGCCCAGTAATCCCACAATCCGTTCGCTTTGGACGCCTCGATTGAGTGCAAGCCCGCGTCGGTCATGCGACCCTCTTTGATCAGCTTTGCCGCACGCTCCTTATAACTTTTGGCCCAGGCTTGCGTGTGCCGCGGCCCGATGATCTGCATGGTGCGCTCGTCGTCCAGCTTGCGCCGGATGCCGTCGATCCAACCGAAGGCGATCACCTCGTCCAAGATGTCTTGGGTGGATACAAATTTGTTGGGTACGTTTTTCTTGAACGTCACCAACCAGACGTTTTCTGACTGCGCGTGATGTGCCGTAAGCCACGCGCGCAGCTCTGACACGGACGCCACCTGCACCTTTTCAAACCGCTCTGTCGGAATGCCGGCCATTACGGTGTCGCCATCGCAAGAGCGGCGCGTTTGTCCGCGCGCCGTTCTTTGCCCAGATAGGTGTGATAGAGGACCGGAACCCCAATCAACGTCAAAATGGACGCAAAGCCCAAGCCGCCCATGATCGTAACCGCCATCGCGGCAAAGAACCCGTCGGCCAACAGTGGCAACATGCCCAGAATTGTCGTGCCTGCGGCCAAGACGACGGGGCGCAGACGACTGACGCTGGCGGTGATGATCGCCTTATCCTGCGCCAACCCTTCGGCCTTTTGGGCATCAATTTCTTCGACAAGAACAATCGCGTTCTTGATCAACATTCCCGACAACGACAACAGCCCCAGCATTGCGGTAAAACTGAAAGCAAGGTTCGTATATAGCAGCCCAAGCGCCACCCCGTTCAATGCCATCGGAACAATGGTCCAGATCACGGCGGTCTGGCGCAGCTTACCAAAGAGCAAAAGGGTAATCAGCAGCATTGTCCCAAAGGCCAGCGGCATTTGGCGGCCAAGCGATGCCTGCGCTTCACCCGCGCTTTCAAACTCGCCACCCCATTCAAACCGATAGCCCAACGGCAGCTCAATGGCTTCGATCAGCGGCCTGACTTCGGCAAAGACAGTTGGTGGGGTCAGCCCGTCAATGACGTTGGCTTGGACTGTGATCGTCGCCAAACGATTGCGCCGCTCGATCACAGGATCTTCTGCGACGACGATGAAGCCGTCAATCACTTGGCTCAGCGGCAGATAGCCACCAATGGCATTTGAATAGACGATTTGGTCCAAAAGCTGGCCGTCCCGTGCAGTTTCGGCGCGCGGTGTGCGCACGATGATGTCGATCAGGCGGTCGCGTTCGCGGTATGTCCCCGCGGTGATACCGTTGGTGGCAAGGGCGATGGCGTTGGCCAAATCACTGCGCGCAATTCCGGCCGCTTGGGCACGATCTTCGGCATAGATTGGGCGGGTGACAATTTCGCGTTCGCGCCAATCACTGTGTTCCGAATGAAGCAGGGACGTTGCATCGCGCAAAATACCCTCAGCTTGTTCGGCCAATGCGCGCAAGACCTGCGGATCAGGGCCAGAAAAACGCGCCTCGATGTCCGAGCTGACGGGCGGGCCATAAATGATACGTTTTGTTTGCAGCTCTGCCCATGGCAAGGCTTCAATCCCAAACTGATCAAGGTCAGCACGCAGTGCCGGGATTGCCGCGTCCGTTGTGGCGCGGATAACCAATTGTCCATAGGAACTGTCGCGACGCGCAGGATTGTAGGTCAGGATGAAACGGGTCAGGCCTTGCCCGATTGTGGCTGTCACCGCTTCCACGTCATCGCGCGCCAAAAGCCAGTCTTCGATCACGGCCAGATCATTGGACACCTCCTCGATGGCCGTTCCCTGAGCGGCCTTGTATTCCAAATAGAACAGCGGCGTCGTTGCGGGTGGAAAGAACTGCTGTTTGACCTGCCCAAATGCCATCACGCAGGCAACTGTCGTCCCGATCAGGCCCGCAATCACCAACCAACGCAGCTTGAGCGCCCAACGCACCAAACCGCCATATGCGCGAAAGACGGGGCCATTATAGCCCGTATCATCCCCCACCAGCCCGCCGGTTTTGAACAGGTAATGACCCAACAAAGGCGTCACCGTTACGGCGATAATCCATGATAACGCCAGCGATATCGCGATAACGGCAAACAGTGAGAACATGAACTCGCCCGTGGCATCTGGCGACAAACCGATGCCCGCAAATGCCATAATCCCGATGACTGTCGCGCCTAACAATGGAATTTGTGTCTTTTTGGACGCCGTGTCTGCCGCCTCACGCGAGTTTCGCCCCTTGCGCATTTCCTGTTGCATACCTTCGGCAATGACGATGCCATTGTCGACCAACATGCCCATCGCGATGATCAGCGCACCAAGGCTGATGCGTTCAACTTTGACATCGAACAAATACATAAAAAAGAAGGTCGAGGTCACAGTGAGCAACAGGGAAACACCCACCACCACAGCGGCGCGCGGCCCCATAAACATCGCAAGCACGCCAATGACCACACCGACAGACATCGCCAGCGAGATTAGGAAACTGCTGTTGGCCTCATCAACGACGCGGTGTTGCTCATAGATTGGCGTGACGCTCACACCGACGGGGAGAAGGCCTTCTAGCACCGCCAATTCCGCCTCAACGCGCTGACCGACGGTGACAATGTTTTCCGACAACAGCCCCGACACACCGAGGGTAAACACCTCTTGGCCGTTGTGGCGCAAGATGTGTTCAGGTTCATCAACACGACCCCGGCTAACCTCGGCAATGTCCAGAAGGTTCAGAACCTCGCCCTGAAACCCGAACGTCAGGCCGCTGATTTCGCTGACGCTATCCTCGGCAGAGGGTCCTTGGATCCTTAAATTAGCGCTGCCATTCGCCACAAAACCAGTGGGGTTGATGGCCGTCGACGCACTGATTGCGCCGATGATCAAATTGGGATCAATGCCCAAGGAGGATACAACCTGCGACGAGGGTTCTACGAAAATCGCTTCTTCCGGTAGCCCTTGGATTTCAACATTGGCGACCCCTCCAACGGTCAATAGATCGCGGCGCATGAAGGTTGCGATATCCCAGATTTCAGCATCTGAAAATCCGGGCGCAGACACCGCGTAAAGAATTCCGAACACGTCACCAAAGTCGTCATTTACGATTGACGGCAAGGCCCCTGCTGGCAGCCCTTGCTGCGCATCAGCGACACGATCACGAAGATCATCCCAAATCTGGGGGAGCTCATCTCTGCCGAATTGATCCTCCACCTCGACCTCAATGACCGAACTGCCGAAGGTATTGCGTGATGACACGGTCTTGATTTCGTCCATCTGCTGGATTTCAGCCTCGAGAACTTCGGAAATTTCTGCGGCAACCTCTGACGCAGTCGCACCGGGATAGGGCGTGATGACAAGCGCAGATTTCAACGTAAACGTCGGGTCCTCTAGCTTGCCCACGGAAAGATAGCCGAAGGCACCGCCAAAAAGGGCGAACAGCATAAACAGCCAAGTATAAATGGGGTATTCTATCGAGAAACGTGCAATTTTCATGGGCTTATTCCACGCTCAGACCGGTGAAAGGACGCACAGTTTCGCCCTCTCGCAACATCTGTATGCCTGCACCGACCACCAGACTTGTCGGGTCAAGGCCGGTCACGGTGATCGAGGTTCCATTGGAAGACTCAACTTCGACAGAGGCCCAATTGACGGTTCCGTTCTCGCCGTCCGTATTGGGGATATAGACCATTACCTGTGCACCGTCCTCACCGATGGACACAGCAGATGGTGAGAGTTCAATTGCTTTTCCGTCGGTTGGCGCAAGCCGCGCCGTTACGGTCATTGACGCACCGGGAATGATCGCGGCGGGGACTTGATTTGATGGCAACGCCAGCGTCACTCGATAGCTTTGGCCAATATTTTGCGTCTCTGCATTGAATTCGCGAAGGACCAAGGGCACCTCACCCTTAAACAACGGCGATGTGCCGACAAAGCTGATTGCGTCGACATCCGACAGGCTTTGAAACAACCGCTCTGGCACATCTATTTCAACGCGCACCTCGGACATATCATGCAGACGTACGATGGGCTGACCAGGCGTCACATTGGCAAAATTTGGTGTAAGACGCGATGCGACGAGAGCACGGAAAGGGGCGGCCAGCGTGGCATCTGCAAGCGCATCCGTGGCCTCGCGCAATGAAACAGCTGCCAGATCGCGGACAGTTTCCGCGTTTTCCGCCTGCGTCGCCGACGCCGCATTGGATTGAACGAGGGTTTGCGCGCGCGTCAGATCGCGGTTTGCCTGCGCTAGTTGAAGTGTTGCACGTTCCACCGCGCGCTCAAAAGGTGCCAGATCCATCGCGGCGATTTGCACGCCTTGATCCAGAAATTGCCCTTCTTGTGCATCAAACATAGTCAGTCGCCCACCGACCTCGAACGATAGATCAACCGTTTCACGCGCTGCGACCTGACCGAAGAAAACCCGTTCAAGTGCTGCGGCCTCTCCACCGGCTTGGATCAGTTTGACGGCGCGGATGGGGGCAACATCGCCGGACGGTGTCAGAACATCAGTATCTTGGGCAAAGCTGGGGGCGGCCAGTGCCATGACTGCTGCGATATGGAAGATCAGTTTCATGCGAGCGCTTTCTTGAACAGTACTAAGCGGTACTTAAGCCGTGTTGCAGACTAGGCAAGCCGAAAGAGTACTGCGCAGTACTTTTCTTTTCCAAAAGGATTGCTAAGTATGTCGTATGGGCAAAACGACATCTCAAGATCGTATCTTACATGCAGCTCGGCGGTTGTTTTTCGAGCATGGCTTCGGACAAGTATCGACGGACGTGCTGGCACGCGAGGCGGCTGTGTCAAAGGCCACGATCTATCGCCACTTTGAGAATATGGCTGATATTCTGCGGTGCGTGACCGAGGCCGAGGCCTTGAGGTTTCGCGAGATCACACCGCCGAAAACAGAAACGATCGCTGATCTACAAACGGCGCTGATACAATACGGAACCAAGCTGCTGACCTTCCTCAACGAGGCGGAAACCTTGGAATTTGCGCGCCTGATGCATGAAGGCGCGCGCGAAAACCCCGATATCGGCGAGACGTTTTTTAATGCGGCCTATGGTCAGACGCAAAACGACTTTGCCAAAATGTTCGCTGCCGCACAAAACCGGGGCGTGCTGTCGGATCTGACAAGCCCGATGGATATTGCCGAGGATTTAATCGGGTTGCTGGAAGGATTGGGCATGGTGCGCGTCCAGTTGGGGGTCATTAAAGTGCCGTACCCAGATGTCCAAGAACGGACTACGCGTGCGGTGAACACGATCCTGAAGATGCATGCGACTTCGCGTTAATACCGTTAGGTAATCAAAAAAGAGCATCACCATGACATTGATTTCAAAGACGTCCTTCGACTTGCTGGACCAGCTTGCGCGCAACAACACCAAGGACTGGTATGACGCGCATAAAGCCGACATCAAAACCCATTGCCTCGCCCCGTTTGGCGAGATGTTGGAACATGTATCGAACCGCCTTATGGACAGCGATCGCCCACTTGAAGGTAGCGCGAAAACAATGTTTCGGATGCATCGGGATGTGCGGTTCTCAAAAGACAAAACGCCTTATAAATCATCGGTGTCTGGTGTCTTAACGCCCAGCGGAACCAAAGCCGAAATGGCGGGTATGGTTTATGTCGAAATGAACGCCAGCGGCGGATGGGTGGCTGGCGGATTCTATAAATTACCAACAGCGCAGCTTAGCCTGATCCGGCAACGCATTATCGACGAACCTGATGCGTTTCAAACCGTCCTAGACGGGTTGTCCGATGCAGGAACGGGACTTGCGGATATGGACCGCCTAACGCGCATGCCAAAAGGATTTAGCGAATATGAGGACCACCCGTTTGCGGAAGACATCAAGCGGAAAAGCTTCATTATCCGCGCGGATGTTGCGATGGCCTCATGGCTCAATGGTGATGTGACTGGCATCGTAGCGGATCTCGCCTGCACTGTAGGACCATTAGTCAAATTCGGTAAGACGGCTTTGGCGTAAGGTTCAGTGGACCGCCGAGAGCGTGCGGAACGAAAAGGCTCAAGTGTTAAGTTTATGAGGCCCTTGAATTTTGGCGGAACTCTCGTCCAAGCATCAGCAAAGCCGACATTGGTTCAGGTCGCAGCATCGGTGCCTTTGGGCTCTTTCCAGACCTTCGCCGCAACAGGCGCGAACGGCTGCTAAGGGCCGTTCGTGTTTTTCAGGCATCACCCTGTTTTGCTTCGTCAAAGGCGACCTTCGCCTGCTCCGCCCAAGGCAGTGCTGCACAATTGCTGAGGTTGATTTCGGTTATGGCGATGGCGTCGCGCCCGCAGGTCAGCCGCTTCAGCACCTCAGGCGCCAGGTAGGCTAGCCGTAGCTGCCTGCTGACATGACGCTCTGCGAGGTTCACAGCGATTGCCAGATCACGAACCGTGCCGAACTCACCTGCCTCCATGCGCCGCCGCCAACCCCATGCCCTGCCGATGGCCCGCAGGATGTGCGGGTCTTGGGTCTGGTCCGCACTGGGCAGGTAATCGGCGGGCGGCAGGATTTTGGGGCGCCCGTTCTTTTTACGCAGCTTGAGGGGAACGAATACCTGGATGGTATCGGGCGCGGTCATTATTCCGCGGCCTCAAATTTGCGTGGGGTGATCATCTCCCGCATGACGCCTGCGATACCATCAGTGCGCATGTCGATGACGAGTCCTTCAGCGGTCACTGTAACGCGCCTAACAAGAAGTTGAATGATGCGGGCCTGCTCGCCTGGAAAAAGCTGATCCCAAAGCTTGGTGAAGTGCTGGAGTGCCTCGATGGCCTCTGCCTCAGGGATATCCATACGATCCAGCACGGCTATGACCTGTGCTGTGGTTTCGGGGGTTTGCAGAACGCGGCGGATCTCGGTAATGACGGCGGCCTCGGCGGTATCGGCCGGCAAACGTCTCGGGATACCATCGTTAGGCGTCTCACGGTTCTTCAGAAGGTCCATCGATACATAATAACGATACCGACGCGTGCCCTTCTTGGTGCTGGATGGGGTCATTGCGGCCCCTGTGGCACTGAACAGTAACCCCTTCAGAAGTGCAGGCGTTTGCGTTCGGCTATTGTTCGCCCGCTTGCGGGGGCTTTCACTCATGATGTCATGCACCTGATCCCAAAGCCGAGGGTTGATGATGGCATCATGCTCACCGGGATAGGATTTGCCTTTATGGACAGCCTCGCCGCGATAGACGCGGTTGTTGAGCAGGCGGTAGAGGTAGCCCTTATCGACCAGCGTGCCTTGCTTGTTGCGGAACCCCTCGCTGCGCAACTCGCGGGCCAGAACAGTCGCGGATCCTATTTCCACAAAACGTTCAAACACCATGCAGACCTTGGCAGCTTCCTCTTCGTTTACCACCAACTTACGGTCGACGACATCATAACCGAGGGGCACATAGCCGCCCATCCACATACCCTTCATGCGGGAGGCCTTCACCTTGTCGCGAATACGCTCTGCGGTGACCTCGCGCTCGAACTGTGCGAAGCTGAGTAGGATATTCAGCGTCAAGCGGCCCATGGATGTGGTTGTGTTGAACGATTGCGTTACGGAGACAAAGGTCACGCCGTTGCGATCGAACACCTCGACCAGTTTGGAAAAGTCCATAAGCGAGCGGCTGAGACGGTCGATTTTGTAAACGACAACGACGTCGACCAACCCGTCCTCGATATCAACAAGCAGTTGCTGCAGGGCAGGGCGCTCCAGTGTTCCGCCAGAGATGCCGCCATCGTCATATTGATCGCGCACCAAGACCCAGCCTTCGGAGCGTTGGCTCGCGATATAGGCCTCGCAGGCCTCCCGCTGGGCGTGGAGCGAGTTGAACTCCTGCTCGAGGCCTTCCTCACTCGATTTGCGGGTGTAGATGGCGCAACGCAGGCGGCGGGTGGGTTTTGTCGGAACGTTCGTCATGCCTCACCTCGCTTCCGCTCACGCAGTCCAAAGAAGCGGTAGCCGTTCCAGCGCGTTCCGGTGATGGCGCGGGCGACAGCCGACAGCGACTTGTAGCGCTGTCCTCTCCAATCGAAGCCGTCTTTCAGCACAGTCACCGTATGGGTAACACCATCCCATTCGCGGATGAGCTTGGTCCCGACCACCGGGTTACGCGGATCTGCAATCTGGGCCTTGCGCGTCAGCGTGCCTTCGACTTCGTCGGCCAGCAGGTCCAGCATGCGGCGTGTCTGCTTGTCCGGGCCACCATAGGTCAGCTCTTGGATCCGGTAAGCCAAACGGCTTTCTAAAAACCTGTGGCTATTGTTTGGGGCAGGGGCGTTAAACAGCGCCTGCCATTCAGCCTTTAGCTCATTGACAGACATGGCTTTCAGGGCGGCCAAGCGCGTCAGGATGGGTTCGTGTGTGGTCATGCAAATCTCCTCTGAGTTGGAGTCGCAGTACCGCTCTGTTTGCGAGGGAAGTGTAGCGAACAGTCTCCAGTATTCTGGGATAGATGGTCGCGATCGCGCTCTTTAAGGCGCACAACTGCCTTGGCCAGCAGGCCATATAGCTCGGTCCGGCGTTCATGCGCCGTCATGCGGTCAGGGTGCAGGGGGTTGGGACCCGCGCCGCAGTTTTTGGATGAATTGTTCATAATTGACCTCTTTGACTTGGGCCAAAGAGGATACGTTAAGTGCGTATTGACAAGTAAAAACAGTATGTTGTCGGTTAATGTCGGTTTGTGACGCCCTCTGACGTGAACGTGTATTAAACTACTCTGCCGTACCACCTAATCCGGCCAACGATATTGACCTCGTCAAGAAGACATTCATAGGGTGAATAATTCGGGTTGTCTGAGGTGACACGGATACGGGGTGGTTCACTGGAAGGTATATGCTCGATCCGTTTGGCCATCAGTCCCATGCCGTCGTGCAATACGAACAGACCTGGCGGATAGGGAGACTTCCGGCTCATATCGACCAGGATCGTATCGCCATCATTCAGTGTGGGGACCATGCTGTCCCCAGTAACGCGCAAGATCCTCAGATGTTTTGGGTTTGCCTCAAGTTCGTCTTCAATCCAGGATAGCCGGAAATGATAGAGTTTACTGGCTTGCTCATCCTCTGAATGGATGACCGTACCACCACCCGCTGAGGCCTTTGCCTTGACGCCGGAGATGCCGACGAAGGTTGTGTCGGGGGAATAGATCTTGGGTGCATCGCCCTCTATCGTTCCATCTCCGTCGATCAGCCATTCAACATCGACCTTCAAGACATCCGCAACCTTCTGCAGCTTGGAACGGCTCGGCCGCACAGATTTGCCGCGGATGATGTCGTAAATAAAGGAACGGTTGAGGCCTGAGGCCTCTGCAACGGCCGCGGGGGTCATGTCGAGTTGGAAGGCACGTGCTTTCAATCGCTGTGCAATGTTCGTGACGATCATGGTTATCCCCAGTCGGTTGTGGACTAATTTGGATATCTATTATGTTGAAATAGGACAGTCAAATAGATAAGAACAATCCATGAACAAGAGGGGGCTGCCAATGTTGATTCCACGCGAGTATTTTACCCTACAAGAGGTTCTGGTGGATTGGGGCATCTCCGGATCTGAGCTAGGCTATGTAGTAGAAACGGGCCAGCTTGCCCTCTCGGTCCGTGTTTATGGATCCTTTGTGGTTGCCGATCGAAAGGATCGGCCTGGTCGTCCCAACCTGGATTTTGAGGGCGTCGTGGATCTGGAGCGGCGTGATGCGATGCGCGTGTTGCGAAAGCAGGCCTGTTCTGTTTCGTCTTTTGTCCAAGATGGTGGTAAGGTAGCAACATTCGAGGGCAATAGAGATTGGGTGGTTTATCGAGACGCACTTCTTGTGCGCGCCGCTGAACGAGAGCATTTTGAGGCGATAATTATGGCCGCCGATGCGCCACATGCTAATGATTATGATCGGTTTTTGTCGTTTGATCTAAATGGGCAGCATTACCTTTTTACTGATATGCAGGCGCGCGCTTTGAACTATTTGTTCATCTGTGCCATCACGGGTGACCCGGAGCAGCGTGGCGCCCAAATCTTAACGGCGGCAGGTTCGGCCTCGTTGAAGCTCAGCTATTTGTTTTCTAGCCGAAAAGGGTGGCGAGACATTATTCATCCTGTGTCGGGGCGTAGGGGCTATTACATGCTGGAGCCCTCCCTGGTGGTAACAATGCGCGTCGGCACCTGACATCTAATCTCCATGCTGAACAGGCCCGCTGCGAGCGGGCTTTTTTGTGTCTGATGTGATAGAGATTCGATTTTGTGGACCGGCGCATCGTCCCATTTGGTCGGTGTTCGGTCGGCGCATGGTTGGTGGTTGGTTGGTATTGGGTTGGAGCTCCGACCGAAAATTTATCGGGCATTGATTTTCCTACAAAAATTAATTTTAGCTACCGACCGTTCGTGCCACGACCTCCAACCCAAGGCTTTGGCAAGGTGTTCTCATCAACGTGATGAGGACCGCTATGAACCAAGAAAACTCTCTATTGAGCACAAAGCTCCTGTCTCGGCGCTGGAACATTGCGCCGCGCACTTTGGAACGTTGGCGCACCGAAGGTCGTGGGCCGCAGTTCGTCCGGATTGGTCGGCACGTACGCTATCGCCTGACAGATATCATCGACTTTGAAGTCACGAATACACAAGCCAGCAGCGCTACTCATCATTTGAGTGCCGTTCGGTGCGCTGCATGACGACCCGTTTCGTAGGCAATGCGCCCAAGGTTTCGGAATTCAAACTGATGGCCTGGGTGGATACGGCGGCGCCTGGTGCACGGCTGGTTTATCACGACGGCTTTCTGGCTGTTGATATGACCTCGAACGTTTCCACTCTGAGGAAACCCGATCTTGAAGACCTCCGCGCGACTGCCAGTGTAGCATTTCGCCTTTGTGAGCTTGGCCGCATCCACCTTGTCCAAGAACGCCTTGGACCGGATCGCTTTGCCTATGTCGCCATCGTCCGGCCGCACAACTGCGCTGTCCCCTCTGCCGCTGTGAAGCAACTTGCTGCAGCCGCTTGACCTATACCCCGAAAAGGAGAAACCATGACTTATCCCAATAACACCCCGAGCGTGGACGACATGCTCAACATGTCCACCGGCGAACTGTCGCAGATGCCGGTAGACCTGCTGGTCGCCCTTCAAGGCGAGCTTGATCATGCCAATAAACAGCTGAAAGCGGCCAACACGCGGTTTGGCGCCGCTCTCGAAGTACGTTATGCCACCCGTGCTGAGGAGGCCCGCAGGGGCTGCGGCAAGGATACTGGCACTGTGAGGCTGGTTGATGGCGATTACACCGTGGTGGCCGATCTACCCAAGCGCGTCGAGTGGGACCAGGAAAAGCTCGCACAGATTGCCCAGAACATTGCTGACAGCGGCGAGAACCCGGCCGAGTTTATCGACACCAAGCAGACTGTTTCGGAGCGCAAGTATGGCGCTCTGCCGGAGGCCTGGCGCAAGGGGTTTGAGTCCGCGCGCACCGTGAAGGTGGGGACGCTAAGGCTTAGGCTGGTTTCAGGCAGGGAGGAGGTACGCTGATGGCCATTTCCCTCGCATCTCTGCGCAAAAAATCGGTGCTCCAGCCGCCGCGCATTCTGATCCACGGCGTGGCCGGGGTCGGCAAATCCACCTTTGCCGCTGACGCAGGCGCGCCGGTGTTCATCATGACCGAGGATGGCCTCGGCAAACTGCAGGTCCCGCATTTTCCGTTGGCGACCAGTTATGCCGAAGTCGCGGAAGCGCTCGATGCATTGCTGGAGGAAAATCACGACTACGGCACAGTCGTCGTTGACAGCGTCGACTGGCTCGAGCCGCTGATCTGGGCTGAGGCCTGCAAACGCAATGGCTGGCAGTCGATCGAAACCCCAGGCTTCGGCAAGGGCTACGCCGAGGCGCTGATTATCTGGCGTGAATATCTCGATAAGCTAAACGCACTGCGGGACCGCAAAGGCATGGTCGCCATCCAGATTGCACATACCGATATCAAGCGCTTCGACAGCCCCGAACACGAACCCTACGATCGGTATGTGATCAAATTGCAGACCCGGGCCTCGGCACTGCTGCAGGAGCATTCGGATGTGGTTCTTTTTGCCAATTACCAGATCTCGGTCGCCAAATCCGATGTCGGCTTCAACAAGAAGGTGACCCGCGCGCTCGGGTCCGGCGCGCGCGTGATGCACACCGAAGAGCGTCCCGCCTTCCTTGCCAAAAACCGTTACGGCCTGCCGGACAACCTGCCGCTTTCGTGGTCAGAGTTCCTCGCAGCCATGCCCCAATCCCAATGATTGCCTTGAAAGGATATAACCATGGCACGTTTTGATACGTCCTTTGACGCCACCAGCGTTGAACCCACCACCCCCTATGAGCTGCTGCCCGCAGGCAAATACCGTGCTCAGATCGTCGAGAGTGAAATGCGCGCGACCCGCAACGGTATGGGGCAGTTTCTCTGGCTGATGCTGGATATTTTGGACGGCCAGCATAAAGGGCGGAAGATCTTTGATCAGCTGAACCTTGTGAACCCGAACCCCACCACGGTCGAGATTGCACAGCGGACGCTGTCGGCAATCTGCCATGCGACGGGCCGGATGCATGTCAGCGACAGCGAGGAATTGCACCTGATCCCGATGACGATCCAGGTAAAGATCAAGCCGCCGAAGAACGGCTACGGCGAGAGCAATGCCATTGCTTATTTGCCGCCTGAAAGTGGGGGCGCCACGGCCGCTGCGGCAAAGCCTGCTGCAACCCCAGCAGCACCGCCCTCAACGCAGGCCGCTTCCGCGCCGCCCAAGATGGCCTCCGCGCCCTGGAACAAGAAGGGCTGATCATTCGCGCTGCTCCGCATCCCTGACTGACGGGGCAGCGTCCAACGCCATCTGAGGATATTCCCATGACTGACCTGCATAACGCGGCCCCTCGGGCCGTGATCAGATCCGGCTTGCCTGATGACCAGCGCCGGTTGATCGAACTCGACGACGATATTTCCAAGATCCGCACGCAGATTGCGACTGCTGATCTGGCGCGCCAACGGGGGCAAAAGCCCATCGACCCTGACTGGTTTCACCGGGCGCGCACCGCGCTGCGCCACCTGTGCCGCGAACGGTCCGAGTTGCTTGCCAAAGGTACCGGCCGTCGTCGCCGTGAAAAGCTGAAAGATGCTCTGATCGGCGTCCTGCGCGAGCGCCATGACCCGGACACTTGGAGCGGCATTCTGGCCGAGGCCCAAGCCCGTAGCGAACGGGAGGGCTTGTGATGGCTGATCTTCCCGCACCACCCACGCCAACGCTGACGGCGATCTACGCCGATTATGAGGCCCGCCAGGGCGATGGCTTCCGTGACCATCTCGGCGCATCCATCATCGGTAAATCTTGCGCACGCGCGCTCTGGTATGATTTCCGCTGGGTGACGCCGTCACGCTTTTCCGGCCGCCTGCTGCGTCTGTTTGAGACCGGCCAGCTGGAAGAGGACCGTATGGTTCGCAACCTGCGCGCCACAGGGGCCACTGTTTTGGAACTAGACCCCGAAACAGGACGGCAAATCCGCGTGGAGGCCCATGGCGGTCATTTTGGCGGCTCGCTGGATGGCGTCGCCCTCGGTTTGCTCGAGGCCCCGAAAACCTGGCATGTGCTCGAGTTCAAGACCCATGGAGTCAAGAGCTTCACTGAGCTGACCGCCAAGGGCGTCTTGCTGTCCAAGCCGCAGCATGTCGCGCAGATGCAGATCTACATGCACCTGACCGGTATCACTCGGGCACTTTACATGGCGGTCTGCAAGAACACGGACGCGCTGCATATCGAACGGGTTGAGGCCGATCCTGCGATGGCAGAGCGCCTTCTGGAAAAGGCTGGCCGGGTTATCTTCGCCCAACACCCACCAGCGCGGATCAGCGAAGATTCGGCTTGGTTTGAATGTCGTTTTTGCGATCACCACGCTGCCTGTCATGAGGCTGGCGCTGCCGCTGTGACCTGTCGTTCCTGTCTGCATTCCACTGCAGTCGTTGGCGGTTGGCACTGCGCGCGGCACGACAGAATGCTGGCTCCACCCGAGCAGCGCGCCGCCTGCGGCAAACATCTCTTCATCCCCGACCTCGTGCCGGGTGAGGTCATCGATGCGGGGGAGGATATCGTCACCTACCGCATGGCTGATGGCTCCTCCTGGTCCAATGACGCCCGTGTCACGGAGGCCGCGCCATGCTGACCCTGCGCCCATACCAAGAGGCTGCGATCTCTTCGATCTACGGCTATTTCAAGACCAACAAGGGTAACCCTCTGGTTGTCATTCCAACAGCCGGCGGCAAGTCGCTCGTCATGGCGTCCTTTATTGAAGGGGTGTTGAAGGCGTGGCCGGATCAGCGCATCCTGATCGTGACCCATGTGCGCGAGTTGATCGCCCAGAACCATGCTGAGATGATCGGACTTTGGCCTGAGGCACCTGCCGGCATCTATTCGGCGGGCTTGGGCAAGCGCGAGGCGCAGGCCCGTGTTTTGTTTGCAGGCATCCAATCCATCCATCGCCGCGCCCATGAAATCGGCCACACCGATCTGGTGTTGATTGATGAGGCCCATCTGATCCCGGGCAATTCCAGCACGATGTACAGGCGCTTTCTGGACGCCCTGCAGGTGATTAATCCCGCGCTGAAGGTGATCGGGCTCACGGCCACGCCGTTCCGAACGGGCAGCGGTATGCTGCATGAGGGCAAGGACGTACTCTTCACTGACATCGCCTATGAGGCGCCGGTGCGTGATCTCATTGACGCAGGATATCTGAGCCCTCTGGTTTCCAAGCAGCCCGCCACCCGGCTGGATGTCTCAAAGGTGGGGACCCGTGCTGGCGACTTCATTGCCCGCGATCTCGCGGCCGCGGTCGACCAGGAGGCCACAACTCGGGCCGCTGTCAACGAGATCATCGACTACGGTAAAAATCGCAAGTCATGGCTGGCTTTCTGTTCGGGCGTCGAACACTCCCACCACGTTGCGCAGGAGTTCGATCGTCAGGGGATCACCTGCCGCACCATCTTTGGCGATACGCCAAAGGACGAGCGCGATGCTATTATCGCGGCCTTCAAGCGCGGCGAGATACGGGCGTTGGCATCGATTGGCGTGTTGACCACGGGCTTCAACGCGCCCGGCGTCGATCTGATTGCATTGTTACGCCCCACCAAATCTGCAGGGCTTTATGTCCAAATGGTCGGTCGCGGTACGCGCTTGGCTCCGGACAAGGAAAACTGCTTGGTTCTGGATTTTGCGGAGAATGTCCGCCGCCACGGGCCGATCGATCTGGTTCGCCCGAAACGCCCAGGCGATGGCGGGGGTGGCGAGGCACCCACAAAGGTTTGCCCCGAGTGCGACAGCATCATGGCGCTCTCGGCGACGGAATGCCCTGACTGCGGCTACGTCTTCCCACCCCGTGAGGTGAAAATCGCCCCCACAGCGGCCACGCTTCCGGTTTTGTCGCCAAAAGTCCAATGGCTGCCGGTCCATGGTGTGTCCTACAGCCGTCATGACAAGCGCGGCGGGCGCCCCTCAATGAAGGTCACCTATAGCTGCGGGCTCAAGTCCTACAACGAATGGGTCTGTGTCGAGCATCAGGGATATGCGCGCCAGAAGGCGCTCGAGTGGTGGCAAAAGCGTGCGCCGGGCTGCCCGATGCCACGCACGGTCGACGATGCCATTGCGCAGGCGGGGAAACTGACCCGGCCAATCGCGATCTCGGTACACCCGTCTGGCCGCTTTCTTGAAATCTCCGGTTACAGGTTCGATCCATGCCCCAACTCCACCCCGGCCTCTGCACCGTCTGCCACAGGGAACCTCGCGGGTTTGGTTGGTTCAACCCGATATTCACCGTCTCGGACAAGCGGCGGGACCAAAGCCGCAAACACTTCTGTTCTCGCATCTGCCAGGACATCTGTCACAGGAGGACAGGCATGATCGATCCCACCCCAAATGAAATGCAGGCCATGAGCGTTGGCGGCCAATATGGTGGCGAATACCTCGAGAGTATCGGTAAATCGGATCTCGCCACTCTGACTGAGACCGAGTGGGATCGCTTCCTTGATGCGGTCATTACCGGATATTGCGATCAACTGCGCGCGTTGGTGGGACAAGACCGCACTCGGCTCGACGCTATGACACCGGAGGTGCCCCTTTGATGGTTAATACATCGTATATGGCGCGCTTCGGCGCTCGGCTGGTCACCAATGGCTATGGCATCCTGCCAATCGGTCCGGGCACCAAAAAGCCTGGCCAGTTTAAGCGTGGAGTATGGGCAGACTACCCCGAGTGGAACCGGCACACCGAACGCCCAACCACGGAGGTTGAGGTGACGACATGGTCGACTTGGCCAGAGTGTGGCATCGGTCTTGTTGGCGGCACGGTTGCAGCTGTCGATATTGATGTGGTTGAGGATGCGGAACTGGCGCTCCACATTGAGCAATTGGCGCGTGAACGTTTGGGGGATACGCCCGCACTGCGCATCGGTAAGGCGCCAAAACGGATGCTGATTTATCGCACAGAAACCCCTTTCCGGGGTATCAAACGTCATCCGCTGGAGGTGCTTTGTCTGGGTCAGCAGTTCGTGGCCTACGCCAACCACCCGGACACGGGCGCGCCCTATGCCTGGCCAGAGGAAGGGCTGGCTGATCTCGATATCACGGAGCTGCCTGAAATCACCGCAGAGATGGCGCGCGCCTTTCTTGACGAGGCCTATGCATTGTTGCCCGAACATCTGCGGCAACGTGGCCTTGCGACAGGATCACCTGCCACGGAGCACCTGCAGGCCCACAGCCAAATGGGGACATTGCCAGCCATTGAGACTGCGCTGAAATGTCTGCCAAATGCAGAGTTGGATTATGACAGCTGGGTGCGGATTGGCATGGCGCTGAAGGGGGCGCTTGGTGAGGCTGGGGGCGATATCTTTGCTGGCTGGTCAGCGCAGGCGGCCAAGGACGTGCCCAGCACAACAATGAAGGCCTGGGCCAGCTTCAAACCCGATCGCATTGGCGCCGGCACGATCTACTACCTCGCCATGGAGCGCGGCTGGCAACCTGATGCATCACTGCGCTTTGATGGATCGACGGCCCGCGATGAACAGCATCCTGCAGCGGATCTCTTGTCGAAGCTGGGAGGGCATTCCGAGGTTCATGAGGAACCTTCGGCCACCTCGACATTCACGCTGGCCATACCGGATGGATTAGTGGGTGATTTGACCGATTACATGCTGTCAACAGCCCGGCGTCCTCAGCCGTTGTTGTCACTCGGTGCTAGCCTTTGCGCGATTGGTGCGCTCATGGGACGGCAGTATCGCACCGAGAGTAACCTGCGCTCGAACCTGTATGTTGTGGGCATTGCAGATAGCGGATCAGGCAAGAACCACGCCCGCGAAATCATCAACGAGACCTTCTTTGAGGCGGGATTGTCCCATCACCTTGGTGGCAACAAGATCGCCTCTGGCGCGGGGCTTCTGACCGCGCTGCACCGCCAGCCTGCGATCCTGTTCCAGATCGACGAGTTTGGCATGTTTTTGGCGGCGGCCGCTGATCGCAAGCGCAGTCCGCGCCACATAACTGAGATATTGGACAACATGACAGAGCTCTTCACCTCAGCGGGTGGTATATTTCTTGGTGCGGAATATGCCAACCGGGATGGCACAAACGAGCGGCGGGATATCAATCAACCCTGCCTCAGTGTCTATGGCACTACGACGCCTTTGCACTTCTGGGGCGC
The DNA here is from genome assembly GCF_040580765.1 of Lentibacter algarum. Classification (GTDB taxonomy): domain Bacteria; phylum Pseudomonadota; class Alphaproteobacteria; order Rhodobacterales; family Rhodobacteraceae; genus Lentibacter; species Lentibacter algarum. Next base: position 1,254,943 of record NZ_CP158687.1, read on the forward strand.
ATTGCAGGGCGCAAACGTCGTCGATGGCTCGCTTGCGCGTTTCCTAATCCTGCCGAGTGATGAGGATTACCCGGACGAGAACATCGCTGTTGGTATTCGGCAGGCCCCAACGGCACTGATCCGGGACCTGCAGTGCGTGGCCGCAGGCGGCTTGCTCGAGAAGGGCAATCTGATAGGCAAAACCGCGGACCAGAACACCACCGTGACGCCGATGATCGTGCCGATGACTGAGGAGGCTCGCGCACGGTTCAAGGCGCTCAGTCTCGAGTTGACAGGGGAGTTACGCGCAGCAGCGGGAACGGCATGCACAGCGATCCTAGCGCGTATCGGCGAAAACGCATTGAAACTGGCATTAATCGTCGCAGTAGGCCGTGATCCAGCGCGTCCTGAAATCGACCTCACGGCAGCGGATTGGGCCATTGATTTTGTGCGGTATTTTGCGCAGCGGACCATGGCTGCGGTCGAGCGTCATGTGGCCGATACCGAGGTTGAGGCTCATCTTAAACGGCTCAAAGAAATCATTCGAAATGCTGGCGCGAAGGGGATCACCAAGTCCGAGATCACCCGCGCATCACAATGGTTGAAATCCCGCGATCGAAATGAGATTCTGGAGACACTGATCGAAAGTGGGGACATCACTACCGGCATGCGCGAGACCGGCGGCCGTAGGGCCATGGTTTACCGAATTGTCAGGTGACCGACAGGCTTCTTTCAAAACGGGGCTTTCTTCAATTGAAAGAAGTTTGTGTCTAAGTATCTGTACATAAACGCATTTTTGACTTCCTTCACTTCCTTCAATCTTTCAAGAGGACACCAGTATATATGTGTTTGCTCGCGCGCGATGAGAAGTAAGGAGAAGGTACCTATTGAAATATAAGTAATATTGAAAGAAGGTATATTATACATACTGTTCAACGATTTACGGGCTGACTTCTTTCAAATCTGCCCGTTGAAGGAATTGAAAGAAGTGCTGGGCGGCCCGTTCGCCCCGCACCTGACCTGACCAGATCACCCTTCGGGGCCTAGCGAGACCGCAGCCTTCACCGGCCAGTCCTCTCGCCTCGCTCACCAAACCGAAGAGGAGGTCTGCATGACCCAAACAAACGAACACCCACGCACCATTCTTGCCCTCGATCTGGGTACCACCACCGGCTGGGCCATTCGCGGCTATGACGGCCTGATCACCAGCGGCACCGTCAGCTTCAAACCCAGCCGATATGACGGCGGTGGTATGCGCTACCTGCGCTTCACCAATTGGCTGACGGAACTCGACCGGCTGTCGGGTCCGATTTCGACGATCTGGTACGAAGAAGTAAGGCGGCATGCAGGCACCGATGCTGCCCATGTTTACGGCGGCCTCATGGCCTCACTGACCAGCTGGGGTGAGTTGCGCGGGGTGCCGTACCAAGGTGTCCCGGTGGGAACCATCAAAAAACACGCATCTGGCAAGGGCAACGCGCCCAAGCAGGCTATGATCGACGCTGCCCGCCAGCGCGGCTTCAACCCTGCAGATGACAACGAGGCGGACGCCATCGCGATCCTGCTCTGGGCGCTAGAGACGAAGGGGGGTGTGGCATGAGTGGCATGCGGTTTACACCTCGCGGCTACGGTGGTCATCGCCGTGACCCTGACCGGGTCAAGCGCGACGGCTGGTACGACCAAGGCGTGCTGGCTGTGAGCGTGGAGGACCACCGGCTGACCTGGCCCGAGCGCGAATTAGTGGAACAACTGGGAACGAAACTCTATGGCAAACGCCCGCAGGGCAGGGAGGTACGTCATGGCCGATGAATGGACGCGGGCAATGGTGGCCGACCGCTTGGACCTCGCGGCGGACGTAATGCGGTCCATGCCGCCTGTGCGCCCGCAAGGCTATGTCAGCGCCTGGCCGGAATATGTCTCGACCTTCGCCGATCAAGTTGGGCAGGAGCAGCGGATGAAAAAGCCACTGCCCTCACCACGGATGATTACGCAGGCCGATGAGGCCATGCTCTGGCTGCGGTGGGTGGATAAGGACATCGGTGAGATCCTCTGGGCCCGCGCCAACCGCAAGGCCTGGAAGGGGATCTGCTGGGCGCATGGTGTCAGCCGGGCCACGGCCAGTCGGCGGCACGAGTATGGGCTTGCCGTGGTTGTTTGGCGCTTGAACGGCCGAACTGTGCCGCGCAAGCGGTCGATGGATTATGTTATTCAGCGTACCGCTTGAGTGATTAGGGCGGCAGAAAGTTCCGCCGCCCTGTCAACCCCTCTCATGCGCGCGAGACACTTTTCGGTGAGACATTGTAAGCCGTGACAGATGTCGATCGAGAGGCTAAAAGATTTGTAAGATGAGGGTCGTGTGGCTGAGAGAACCGGGTCTGTTTGGATGGGTTTATGGAGGTGCAAATGGTGACCGGTTTTCCAAAAAAAACTGTCTCTGGTCGATTTTGTGAGACACGTAACCTATTGAAATTGAACGGGTCCCTTCTGTTTGTAACTGTATATGGGGGGGCGAGGCGCCGCGCTTTCCTAGTGACAGCCTCAAAAACACCCATTTCGTTTCGCTTTGAGCAAAACCTCAATGAAACTTGAGCCTGACGGCCAGCTAAACCCCGCCTGAAACGAAACGGGGGTCTGACCCCATTTCGCTTCGCGGACCTACGGTTCGTTTCACGACCCGAACCCGTTTCGGTTCGGCGCTTTTCTAAGGAAACACTCATGGACGTTTTCGAGCTGCCGCTTGAGCAGATCATTCCCTATGCGCGCAACCCGCGTAACAACACGCAGGCTATCGCCACGGTGGCAGCCTCGATCCAGGAGTTTGGCTGGCGACAGCCGATCGTTGTGGATGAGGCAATGGTTGTTCTGGCCGGGCACACGCGGCTGGAAGCGGCGCGCAAGCTCGGTTTCAAGACCGCACCAGTGCATGTGGCCAAAGGTTTAACCGAGGCCCAGGCCCGCGCTTTTCGGATCATGGACAACCGCTCAAGCGAGAACGCGGAGTGGGACAAGGACCTCTTGAACCTCGAACTGGCGGATTTGTTGGAGACTGATTTTGATCTGGGCCTGACGGGTTTTACTGATGACGAATTGAACGCGCTGATGAACAGCCTTGAGGAGGGCGCTGGTTCACGGGAGAGCGAAGATGATATCCCTGAACTTCCTGATGAACAGGTAAGCCGACTGGGCGATCTCTGGATCCTTGGCAATCACCGGCTCCTTTGTGGTGACAGCACGGTGGCCACCGATGTCGAGCGGGTTCTGAATGGCGTGAAGCCGCTATTGCTCATAAGCGATCCACCGTACGGAGTAGAATACGATCCGGGCTGGCGCAATCAGACAGGGGCGGCAAAGACGAAACGCACCGGCAAGGTGCTGAATGATGATCGGGCTGATTGGCGCGAGGCCTGGGCGCTGTTTCCAGGCGATGTCGCCTATGTCTGGCATGGCGCGCTGCATGCTGCGACGGTCGCCGAAAGTCTTGAGGCCGCTGGCTTCATGATCCGCTCCCAGATCATCTGGGCGAAGGAGCGGCTGGTTCTGAGCCGGGGCGATTATCACTGGCAGCATGAGCCGGCATGGTATGCTGTAAAAAAGAGTGGCAAAGGCCATTGGGCGGGTGATCGCAAGCAGACGACGCTGTGGCAAATCCCGAGTAAGGATCAGGATGCCAAGACTGTCCACGGAACACAGAAGCCTGTGGAATGCATGCGGCGTCCGATCCTGAACAACTCAAGCCCGGGGCAGGCGGTCTATGAGCCCTTTATGGGATCAGGTACCACACTGATCGCGGCTGAGACCACGGGGCGGGTCTGCTACGGGATCGAGTTAAACCCCGCTTATGTTGATGTTGCTGTAGAGCGGTGGCAGCAGTTTACGGGGCAACAGGCCATACTTGACGGAGGCGAGCAGACCTTCGATGCCCTGAAAGCTGAGCGTGTGGCCGCATGAAACAGTCTCGCCTCATGTCGCTGATTGAAGCGATTACCAACGTTTTTGTTGGATATATTCTCGCCGTGGTGACGCAAATCGTCGTGTTCCCATTGTTTGGCATCGACGCCGTCTTGAGTGATCATTTGACGATCGGCTTGGCATTTGTCGGCGTGTCTTTGGCTCGGGGATATCTGCTGCGGCGCTTGTTTGAGCGTCTTGGCAAAAGATTGTCAGGGCGCGATACTTCTATGTATGAGTCGTCAACAGGATCTTAACACGCACCGCTCCTCTGATGGAGGCGAGGTGCCAAAAACGGTGCTGCCGCAAAATCTTGCGGCTTCGCTGCAGCATCTACCTGAGCATGACATTATGCGTCTCGCAGAGGCATTGGCGACCGAGTTGGACAGACGCGGTCTTACGGCGCCCAAGGAGAAAGCCAAGCCGCAAAGCAAAAGCGTGCCAGATCCGATCCTGTCACAGTTGACCCGATCACAGATCGGCTTGATCCGGTCGTCTATCCAAGCAGGTGTGAAGCCTGCTGCGTTGTCCCGGCAATTTGGTATTACGCGTGCACAGATCACGGCAGCTCTCAAAGAGGGCAAATAAAAAAGGGCCAGCACAAGGCTGGCCCAGTCTGAGGCAGCTTAAAGTGGCGCGGGGGTGCACCACTTTGAGCAGTTGAGGTTTCATACAGGCGAATCCTCGCCAAAAATCATTGGCATGCCGCAGGATTTTACAAGAAAGGGCTGGGCTTAAAGGTAGCTGAGTTACTGAGAAGTCACACATTAAGTGTTTCGGTACGGCCGAGGACGAGCAGGCCATTGGCATAGGAGTAGTGGGCAGCCCTTGTGGTTTTGAACATTATCTCAGTGTCTGGCAGCCTGTAGATGCGGCCACGGATCGCATCGAGCTGCGATGTGATCTTGAGGCCATGCCGTTTTTTAAGCGCACCTGATAGCGCACCGCGAACGGTGTGTGCTCGCCATTGGGTAGCTGCGGCAATCTCGGGAATTGTGGCACCTTCGTCTCTGAGCAGCAAATCGATAATTGTCTGTAGCTTGGTTTGTCGGGGGCTTGCAGCGGTCGTCATCATGATATCTTCGGATTATGTGGCTGATTACACTGCATGCTCGCCTTCCTTAAAGGCGCTGTCCGTGATGTTTTTAAGCAGGCTGGCATAGTGCTCGAGAGTGCCGACGTCGCCCCAGTTGATCTCGTCGGGATGGCTGTTGAAATGGTTATCGCTGAGGTGTGCCAAGCGGGCGAGCATTTCGTCGATCTCGGCCTTTTTGCCGAGGAAGGCGGCAAGCGCTGCGTCGTGGTTGCGTTGCTCCTTTGCGGTGCGGAGCTGATGGCGGTGCGTTTGTTGCGGGTTGAGGTGGGGCAAGTTGGCGGCTCCTAGCTGCGTTGATTGATGCAATCAGCTTCGCTCTACTGGGTCGCTCTATCCACTATAATCGCAGCAATAACATGGCTCATTTCAAACCTGTAGGATCACTTTATGTCAGCAGCCACCCAATCCATCGGTGTGATCGCAAAGCTGCTTGATCTGTCGGAGCGCAGGGTTCAGCAGCTGAGCCGGGAGGGGGTGATCCCGAAGGCGGAGCGCGGTCAGTATGATCTGATCGGGTCGGTGCGTGGATATGTGCGCTACCTGCGAGATCAGGCGCTGAAGGCGCAGGCGGGTGCGCCCGACTATGCCGCCGAACGGGCGCGCTTTATCCGGGCCCGCGCCGACCTTGCGGAAATGGAAGCGAAAGAAAAGCGCCGATCTCTGATTGCAGCCGACCAGGTTGAAGCGGCTTGGATCGCCGTACTGGCGCTTTTGAGAACCCGTCTGTTGGCGCTGCCTGACCGGCTGGCTCCACAGGTATTAGAGCAATCCACAGTCGGAGATACCCGTAACCTTATTCGTGCCGCCATTCGCGAGGTGCTTGATGATCTCGCAGAGCCAGACATTGAATTTAAAACCGACCCTGACATTGATGGGCTCAGCGATCCTGAAACGGACGGTGGCAAGGGCACTAGCGGTTCTGAAACCACCGCCGGACCTAACGATCAGCGATTGGGCGGACCAGAACCGGCGGCTGAGTTCTGAAGCCAGCGCCGAGCCTGGCCAATGGCGGACAAGCCGCGCCGAATACCAGCGCGGGATTATGGACGCGATCTCGGATCCCACAGCGGAAACTGTTGTGATCATGTCGGGCAGTCAAATTGGTAAGTCGGAATCTATACTCAATATGGTTGGGTTTCACATAGACCATGACCCGGCACCGATCATGGTGGTGATGCCGACAGAGCGGGACGCTGAAACCTGGTCGAAGGACCGCTTTTCGCCAATGGCGCGAGATACGCCTTGTTTACAGGACAAGATTGCCAACCCCAAATCACGGGATGGGAACAACAAGATCCTGCACAAACGGTTTCCGGGTGGCCACCTAACCATTGTGGGTGCCAACGCACCTTCTGGTCTGGCAAGTCGTCCGATCCGGTTGCTGCTTTGTGATGAGGTCGATCGCTACCCGTTCAGCGCGGGGGCCGAGGGCGATCCGGTCAACCTTGCAAGAAAGCGCACCGTGACGTTCTGGAACCGCAAGATCGTGCTGGTCTCAACGCCGACGAACAAGGGCGCGAGCCGGATCGAGACGGCGTTTGAGGAAAGTGATCAGCGCCGTTTCTGGGTGCCATGTCCCGACTGTGGGTATGATCAAATCCTGATCTGGCCACAGGTCAAATGGGACAAGGGCGAGGATGGTGGCCACAAGCCGGACACTGCACGGTATCACTGCGTTGACTGCGATGCAGCTTGGCGCGACGAGGTCCGCTGGGCGGCAGTGTCAAAGGGGCACTGGGTTGCTGAGCAGCCCTTTGCGGGCACAGCCGGGTTCCATCTGAACGAGCTTTATTCGCCTTGGGTTCGATTGGCTGCGATGGTCAAAACCTTCCTGTCGGCGCGGGCTGGCGGGGATGATATGATGAAGACCTTCATCAACACATCGCTGGGTGAGACCTGGATGGAAAGTGGTGAGGCACCCGACTGGCAACGCTTGCAGGGGCAGAAGGAAGAGTGGGCACCCGGCACTGTGCCGGCCGATGGGTTGTTTCTGACAGCAGGCGCGGATGTTCAAAAGGACCGGATTGAGGTTGATGTCTGGGCCTGGGGTAGGGGGCTGCAGAGTTGGTTAATCGATCATGTTGTTATTGAGGGTGGTCCCGGAGCTTCGGCATGCTGGCAGAAACTCTCCGAGCTTTTGGGGCAGACTTGGCAACACGCCAGCGGCCAGCACCTGAGCATTGCAAAACTGGCGATCGATACGGGCTATGAGACCAGTGCTGTTTACGCCTGGGCGCGTCAGGTCGGCTTTGCTCAGGTGGCGCCGGTCAAGGGACTTGAGGGGTTCAACCGCGCAAGCCCGGTGACGGGACCAACCTTTGTGGATGCCACGATTGGCGGCAAGCGGCTGCGGCGCGGTGCGCGGCTCTGGTCAGTGGCGACATCTACGTTCAAAGCGGAAACCTATCGTTTCCTGCGCCAGGATCGGCCGACGCCAGAGGAAATCACCGCGGGATCCACGTTTCCAGCGGGAACAGTGCATCTGCCAACTTGGGCCGACAGTGAATGGCTCAAGCAGCTGACGGCTGAGCAGCTGGTCACCGTTAAGAACAAGCGCGGATTTGCAAAGCTCGAATGGCAAAAGCTGCGTGAGCGCAATGAGGCGCTGGATTGCCGGGTATATGCGCGCGCAGCTGCTTGGATTGCCGGTGCGGACCGCTGGTCGGAAGCGCGGTGGGCCGAGTTGGAGCGACAGCTCGCGGTCGAAACTAGCGGGCCAGCGGTAGAGGCAAACGCAAAACCAACGCTGCGGCCATCTGCAAGAAGGCGGACGATGCGGTCGAGTTATATGGGGTGATCAAAATGCCAGTGTCCGCTGGACGATGCTCGGATCCTTATCGATCAAAGCCAGCAAAACGCGCGCCGGGCCTTCAGGGCTACGACGGTGTTGCTCCCAGTTCAGCAGAGTTGCTTTTTTGACCCCGATACTTTTGGCAAACTCGGCCTGCGACAGGCCTGTCCGGGCGCGAATGGCCTGAACGTCGGCTTCGGGGATTTCGATCTCGTGGATCTTGCCCAAGTTCTCGCCGCGGGCGTGTGCGATGGCTTCTTTGAGGCCTTGTTCGATACTTTTGAATGCGTCGCTCATCTTGCGCTCCTGTAGCTGTCGGCCAGCAGTTTGCCATAGGATTTGACTGTTTCCGTCTCTGCCTTGCTCAAATTGGCTTTTTCGTTCTTGGCGAAGACGGTGATCAGAAAGATCGGCATGTCATCATCGCCGTTGTCGACAGTTACGATGCTCATAGGGTTAATTATGCGTCATTGGCGTATGTGTCAATGGCGCACAGAGGATGTCTGATGTCTGATCTCGCGACCTTGCACTGTCGCCGCAATGCTTTGACAGCACAACGCGCCTCCGGCGTAGCGCGCGTAAGCTATGACGGGAAAACGGTCGACTACCGCTCTGTGGCTGAAATCGACCGCGCCATTGAAGCGTTGGATCGCGAAATCGCCACACTCGAAGGGCGACGGGTCGTACGGCAGGTGCGCATTTCCACATCTAAAGGTCTGTAACCCATGGGGCTATTTGGCATGTTTCGTCGCCCCAAGCTGGGCGGCCCCAAAGCGATGCGTGCGCGTCTTGAAGGGGCGATGTCAAAACGACGACTTCGCGGTTGGAACCCGCCGCTTGAAAACATCAATGCGTTGGTGGCATCGGGTGGGCCAAAGTTGCTGGCCCGCTCGCGTGAACTGGTGGTGACGAACGGCTATGCGGCGAATGCCTGCGAGGCCTTTGCATCCAACATGGTGGGGGATGGAATTAAGCCGTCCTCACTGATTGAGGATGCAGCATTACGTGATGAGGTCCAGCGGCTTTGGCTTGCTTGGACCGATGAGGCGGATGCCGACGGGCTGACGGATTTTTATGGTCTGCAGGCGATGGTTGCGCGCGAAATGTTTGTTGCGGGTGAATGCTTCGTGCGGATGCGCCCGCGCCGGGCCGAAGATGGCTTGCTAGTTCCGCTGCAGTTGCAGCTACTACAATCGGAAATGCTGCCCTTTGAGAAGACCGAGACGGCCCCGAACGGGAACCGCATCCGCTGCGGGATCGAGTTTGACCTAATCGGTCGGCGGGTGGCTTATCATTTCCGCAGGCGTCATCCCGGTGACAGTACCGACCAGCGCGTCGCCATACCGGAAACGGTGCGCGTCCCGGCCGAAGACGTGCTGCATATCTACCGGCCCATTGATGCGGGCCAGATCCGTGGCCTGCCGCATGTGGCTCCGGCCATGGTGCGGTTGTTCCTGCTTGATCAGTATGATGACGCCGAACTCGATCGCAAAAAGACAGCAGCAATGTTTGCCGGCTTCATCACCAAGACAGCGCCGGAAGATCCGATGATGGGCGAGGGCGAGGCGGATCTTGATGGCGCAGCCATGGCCAGCCTTGAGCCTGGCACCATGCAGGTTCTGCTGCCGGGCGAGGATGTGAAGTTCTCAAGCCCTGCTGATGTCGGCGGTGGCTATGAGGCGTTTCAATATCGCACGTTGCTTGCGGTGTCTGCCTCACTGGGGTTGCCCTATCACCTTGTGACCGGTGATGTCCGGCAGGCGAACTATTCCAGCCTGAGGGCAGAACTGGTTGAGTTCCGCCGGCGTGTGCAACAGTTGCAGCACGGGGTGATTGCGCATCAGCTCTGCCGACCGATTTGGCGACGCTGGCTGGATACTGCACAGCTGGTGGGTCGGCTTAATCTGCCTGACCCCGCGGCTGCGCGCACGGTACAGTGGATCCCGCCCCGGTGGGATTGGGTCGATCCCTTGAAAGATATTCAGGCGCAGGTGCTGGCGATGGAGGCGGGCATCACCTCAAGACGCAAGGTGGTCGAGGCCACCGGCTATGATGTCGAAGAAGTCGACCGTGAAAACGCTGCCGATGCTGCGCGGACAAAGCAGTTTGGGCTCGTGTACCGCACCAGCCCAGGCGAGACGCAAGGTGCGCGGGCAACACCGAGCCAGACGCCGGAACCAGATGACAAAGGCGACGATTCCGCCGCTCAATCCAAACAGGAGTGACACTATGAACAGTTGGTACACGATCCGTGCCCGGGCAACGGGCGCGGAAGTGCTGATCTATGACGAAATCGGCGCCTACGGCGTTTCTGCCAAAGGGTTTCTGGCCGAGCTGGGCACGCTGCCAGATGATGCGCCTATTGATTTGCGCCTCAATAGCCCTGGAGGCTCAGTCTTTGATGCGGTTGCAATCTATAACGCCCTGAAGCGGCATGCGGGTGAAATCACTGTCTGGATCGATGGGATTGCAGCCTCGGCTGCGAGCTATATCGCCATGGCGGGCGACGAGATCGTCATGCCGGAAAACGCTTTTCTGATGATCCATGACCCGTCTGGCGTTGTCATGGGCACGGCCGCTGATATGCGCGACATGGCCGGTACGTTGGACAAGATCGCAGCCAGCATGACGCGGGGATACGCGGCCAAATCCGGCAAGCCGGAGGCTGAAATCGCGGCACTGCTGTCGGCGGAGACATGGTTTGACGCAAAAGATGCGTTGGAGGCGGGGCTGGCCACGCGCATGGCAGAGCCGGTGCGCATTGCCGCCAGCTTTGATATCGGGCGGTTCCGTAACGTCCCGCCTGAACTGGTTGAGGCAGTTGAGGCCATCGCGCCTGACCCCGCAACCACAGCCAGGGAAATCGTTGGAGACGATAACGGTGTGGCAGGCAATGACGCTGCGCCAATCGCATCTGATCCCGCGACCAAGGTTCCCGCCGGGAACGTTGATCCGGTGGCAACAACCGCCGATCCTACGTGTACAAGTGTGCAGGATGAGGGTCTTCAAGCCGGAAACGCCCAATCGCGTGCGGGAGAGAGCTGCGCTGCAGCCGCCAACGCACCACCCGACGCACCACTCGACGCTGGGGCGATCCGCGCTGAGGCGATGTCTCATGCCCGCGCTGTGATCGATCTTTGCCGCCTTGCGGGCCAGCCGCAGATGGCAGGTCGTTTCCTAGAGGAAGACGTGGGGCTCGACGAGGTCCGCCATCGACTTCTGGCAGTCAAGGCCGACGCCACGCCTGACATCACCGCCGCCCATGCCCAACCCGGGCCAGCGGCCTCTACAAATCCCTGGGGCGAGGTCATCGCCCGTACATTTCGCCAAAAAGGATAATCGTTCATGACCATGCTCACAGAAGGAAAACACACAGGCGGCTTTCTCGTCTGGGAAGTGCTGCGTGATTACACCCGCGAAACCGTGACCATCGCCTCTGGCGCAGGTAAGCTTGAGCCTGGCACGGTGCTTGGAAGAATTACCACCGGCGGAAAATACACAAGCTTTGCACCTGGCGCGTCCAACGGCAGTCAGAACGCTTCTGGCATCCTGTGGGACTCTGTGGATGCGAGCGCAGCTGATGCCCCTGGGGTTGTCCTTCTCCGAGGCCCTGCCATCGCTAATCGCCACGACCTCGTCTGGCCTGATGGTGCAACCGAAGCCCAGATCACTGCCGCCACAACTGCGCTCGCCTCAATTGGCATCATTCTGCGCTGAAGCGTAGCCCCAAACCCATTACATTAAGGAGGCTGGCATATGGCCACCATGGATATCTTTGAAGGCGATGCCTTCTCCGTCATAGAACTCACCCGCGCCCTCGAAAACATTCCCTTCAAGCCTGCCACTCTTTCTGGCTCCGATTTGTTCGCAGAACGCGGCGTACGCACCCGTACGGTCGTGATTGAAAGTCGTGACGGCACTTTGTCGCTCATCCCGTTTTCGGAACGGGGCGGAGGCTATGATCAGCAGATGCCGGAAAGCCGGCAGGTGCGGGCCTTCGTGTGTCGTCAGTTCAAAAAGCAAGATGTGCTTTGGGCATCCGAGATCCAAGGTATTCGTGAGTTTGGCTCTGAGAGCGTAACACAGCAGGCTCAAGCCGAGATCGCACGCCGCATGCGACGCCTGCGCACTGATGCAGAGGCAACGTTTGAGTATCATCTTCTCAACGGTATTCAGGGCTTGGTTAAAGATCCTCGTGATGGCTCGGTGGTAATCAATTTCGCGAATGAATTTGGGATCACGCCTGTGGCGGAGATCGATTTTGATCTCGATAATCAGTCGCCAGCTTCTGGGGCGCTGCGCAAGCGCTGCCAAGCTTTAATTGAAAGTGTTGAGGATAGCTTGGGTGGGCTTGCGGTCGGGCCTGTGCAACTGCGTGCGGAATGTGGCTCGGCGTTCTTTGCGGATCTTGTGGCGCATAAGGAGATCCGGTAGACCTATCTCAACACGGCTGCTGCGAATGAGTTGCGGGGCAGGGCGGTGGATGAGTTTACCTTTGGCGGTATCACATTCCGCCGTTATGGTGGCACTTCAACCATTGGGGTGCCAACTGACAAAGCGTTTTTCTATCCACAGGGGATCGAGGGCCTGTTTGAGATCTACTTCGCACCGGCTGACACCTTTGAGACAGTCAATACGATCGGCTTGCCGCTTTATGCCCGTATGATTCCGGATCGGGAGCGGGATGAGTGGGTGCGTCTGGAGATCGAGAGCAATCCCTTACCGATTTGCACCCGGCCACAGGTGCTGCGCTCGGCCAAGCGCACCTGATGACAGCCTTCGCTGATGCGCTTGGTGTTTTGTTTAGGGATGCCAATCTCTCGGTTGAAATTTGGCACCGTGATGTTGAGGGGCAATTCACCTGTGCTCGTGGCATCCTGCGGCGGCCGGATGAACTCACTGACTTTGGCGCGGCTCGGCTTCTCTCAGACACCACCCGGATCGATGTCCGGGTGGCGGATATTCCAGCCCCTCTGCCGCAGGAACAGATCCTGATCGGCGAGGAAACCTTCCTGATCCAGGGCGAGCCGCAACGCGACCGGGAGCGGTTGGTCTGGACCATTGAGCTTACCCCAGCATGAAACTTGGCCTTGATATCAAACCCGACCTCATTGCCGTGATGGCAGACGAGGTGAAAGCCGGGGAAAAGGCTGTCAGCACTGCGATGCGTGCAGCGGGCACGGACCTTAAAACCGCATGGCGCGGGCAGATCACTCAAGCTGGCCTCGGTCGGCGATTGTCGAATTCGATCCGGAGCCAAACCTATCCGAAAACCGGGGAAAGTTTGAAGGCCGCAGCTCTGGTCTGGTCGAATGCACCCCAAATCATCGGGGCCCACGACACCGGACCATTGATCCGCTCAAAGGACGGGTTCTGGCTTGCTATCCCAACGCCGGCAGCCGGTAAGGGCGCGCGCGGCAAGGCGCTGACCCCAGGCGAATGGGAGCGGCGGCGGGGTCTACGGTTGCGGTTTGTCTATCGGCGGAGCGGTCCAAGCTTGCTGGTGGCAGATGGCCGGCTCAACAATCGCGGACTGGGCGTGGCGTCTCGCTCAAAATCGGGTCGTGGACGAAGTACAGTTCCGATCTTTCTTTTGGTGCCGCAGGTGAAACTAGCGAAGCGGCTCAATCTGGAGCGAGATGCTGAACGGGTGCAGGCAGCGGTACCTGGGCTGATCGTGGCAAACTGGCTCGAAAGGTTTAGCGTTTAGCGCTCAAGGCTCTTTGAACAAATGCCTCCGCGTCACCAACGGTTATGATTTCCTCAGACTCTGCATCTTTAATTTCAAGCTCAAACGCCTCTTCTAAACGCATGACCAGCTCAATTTTATCAAGGCTGTTCGCGCCGAGATCTTGAATGAAAGACGTCTCATGGGAGAGTTCATTCACGTTGAGATCAAATTTTTGCGCCACAATTTCGCGAACGGTTACTCCAGATGTATTCATGCTCAGTCCTCCTATAACGGGAGCGATCACCTCCGCCAGTATGCTCATTGACATAGCCATCCCTTGGGAAGAACTCAATGCCCACCACCCGCGAAACCATCCTAAGCGCTTTGACGGATCTGCTTAGCACGATCCCGCATGTGGCTGTTTTACGCGGAGAAGTTCTGCCGGAACGCATTCCGCCGGCGGGGCTCATAATCCTGCGCGATGGAAATCCAGGAGAGCCAAGCGTGACCTTGTCTCCGTTGACCTATCACTTTCAACATCAGGCCGAACTCGAGGTGATCGTGCAATCAACGACTGATCGAAACGCTCTCCTTGACGCTATAGTCGGACAAATCGGGGCCGTGATTGCGGTGGACCGAACTCTTGGAGGGCTTTGTGACTGGATCGAGCCTGAAGCGCCTGAGCCGGTCGATCTTCCAGTAGAGGGTGGGGCCAGTTTAAAAGCCGCCATCGTCGTCGTTGTACTGCACTATTCTGTTGCCAATAGTTTCGAGTGAGACTGTTTTTTGACCACCCTTCATCAGATGCTTTCAAGAGTAGCCGCTATCATGATGAACTGACGTCAACTTGATGATGTACTTTAAACTGGGATATAGCTGCTCAGGAGATTTAAGACAAAAACCAGTAGGGTGAGAGCCACGATAACGAGGATCATGAACATTGACGGTTTAAGGCTACTCTTTCTGCCCTTTGGTTTTTTAAAATCAAGTCCCAATGGTTTAGATCTCTGCTCCTTGCCCCCAGACATTAGCAAGTGAAGGCTAGCAGATTTTTTATATAATGCGATGATTTCTTTAATCTTGAGTGGAGCGTTTCGGCCTGCACGTCATATGGCCATCAATCATGGCGCCAGCTTCAACAGAAACGCGTTCACATTGGATATCTGCTTTGGTCGCACTTTTGCTTTTAAACGTTGCATCCTCAGCCACCAAGTTGCCGGTGAGTGTGCCGCTGACTGTGATGTGCTTTGTGCTGACTTTGCCGTTTATGCGCCCGTCTTCGGTAATAAAGAGGGTATCGGCACTTAGATCACCTGTGATTTGACCGCAAAACTCAAGAATACCCGTTGTGGTTAGGTTTCCTGTGATCACAAGGTCTGATTGCACAACAGATTTTTGACGCTTATCTCGCGCAGGAGCGGGCGTCTCACCCGGTAGTGGTGGTCTTGACGATTTACCTGATGGGTCATCGTCAATCACTTCCAGTGTTTTAGGTTTGTTGGCTTCATTTTGTTTTGCAAAAATAGACATCGGTTTTTCCCCCAAGCTTAAGTCAATCAATAAATCACAAAACGTCAAGACAATTGCGTTGAAGGTCACATCCGCAGAAAGGACAGTTTATGGCACGAGCCCAAGGGGCGCGGGCGCAGATGGCGTTTGCGTTTGAGACGACTTATGGCACGCCGCCTGCGAGCGGCTACACCAAGATGCCCTTCGCCAGTACATCGCTCGGGGCCGAGCAACCCCTGCAAACTTCAGAGCTCTTGGGCTATGGCCGCGATCCGCAGGCGCCAATCAAAGATGCGGTGACAGCGGATGGCAATGTGGTGATCCCGATTGCTGTTGAGGCCTTTGGCTTCTGGCTGAAGGCTGTATTTGGGGCACCCACGACCACCGGCGCGGAGGCGCCATACACGCACGAGTTCCGGTCCGGAAATTGGGCGCTTCCATCCTTCTCGGTCGAGACCGGCATGCCAGAGGTGCCGCGCTATGCGATGTATTCCGGCTGTATGGTGGACAGCCTCAATTGGCAGATGGCGCGCTCTGGTCTGCTGACCGCAACAGCCAGCATCGTGGCGCAGGGCGAGGAAGTCGCCACCAGTACCGCCGTAGGCACACCAACCACGATCGCGCTGAAACGCTTCGGGCATTTCAACGGAGCTATCACGCGCAATGGGACCAACATCGGGAATGTTGTCTCTGCCGAACTGACCTATGCCAACAATCTAGATCGCATCGAGACGATCCGGGCCGATGGCAAGATCGATGGCGCGGACCCGTCTATTGCCGCACTCACCGGCAACGTGGTTGTCCGCTTTGCCGATCAGACGCTTGTAACGCAGGCGATCAACGGAGACGCTTGCGAGCTCGAGTTTTCCTATATGTTGCCGACGGGCGAGAGCCTGACCGTCACCGCACATGCTGTTTATCTGCCACTCCCGCGGATCGAGATCTCAGGCCCGCAGGGTGTACAGGCCACCTTCGACTGGCAGGCGGCGAGTGATCCGGTTGTGGGCCGGATGTGCACTGTCACCCTAACCAATGACCGCGAGGAGTACTGATGCTACGATTGAACCTGTCTACTGAACCGCGGTGGCTCGATCTCGGTCACGGCGTCCGCCTGCTGGTGGAGCCGCTTACCACAGCTATCATGTTGGCCGCGCGGAGCGATCCGACGATCATCGCCGCTGCAAGCGATGCGGAAACCAGCGCCTCCAATGATGATCTCGCCCGTATCGTGGCCAAAGCTGTGGCCCGCATCGTCGTAAAGGATTGGGAGGGCGTCGGAGACGAGGACGGCAAACCGCTGCCTCTGACGTCAGAGGGCATCGGTGCGCTTCTGGAACTCTGGCCGATCTTTGAGGCCTTCCAGACCAAATACATCGCGGGCGCGCTCATTCTGGATGCGGAAAAAAACGCCTGACCGCTCTCGCCGACTGGGAGTTCGGCGGGGGCGGTGAGTATTGCGCGGCATGTTCTTCTGCATGTCCGGACTGCCCACGCAGCCTTCACAAACCGCTAACACTCGAGGGCTGGCAGATCTGGGATCTCGTCCAACGGCTTGGTGGCCAGATACGCGTTGCCGGTGGCATGAGCGGTGGCGCTGTCCTTGGCTGGGATATGGGTGCGGCGCTCCATCTCGGGGCGGCTCTTGGAGTTTCGCCTCTGATCACAGCGGAGCTGTTACCGCCAATTGAGGCGGTGATGGTGCGTAACATCAGTGACGAGATGTGCTTAGAGGCCAACAGCCTTGATTAATGGTCATGAGATTAGATAGGGCATAAGCTCACTGAATTTTTGGAATATAGAGCACGGAAGGCAACCCTTCAAAATGTGCATCACAGGTCAATAGCTCGGCACCATGTGCTTGTGCTGTTGCAAAAATAACTGCGTCAGCTGTGGCCAGCCGATGTGTGCGGCAGGCCTCTGCCGCTGCCAAAGCAATCTCTGTATCGAGAGGGACAACCTGACAGACCTGAGTAAAGGCAATGGCCTGATCTGCTTTGTCTTCTCCCACTTCACGCGTTAGCCATTTAGCCAACTCAAGTTGCACCATACTCGGGACCAACCAGGTATCCTGACCTGGCAGATGCTCCGATATCCGGTCTGCTATGGGTGAACCAATCAGCCATTCAATCCAGGCAGAGGTATCAACAAGGATCATCAGTACCGATCCGAGCGATCACGATAATCTGAGGCTCTTGCCCCCGCTGCGATGCCCTTAAGGGCGTCGCGCTCTGGAACGGGAACCAACAGAACGCCTTGCCCCTTTGGGATGAACGCAAAGATTAGGCCCGCTTCCCAGTGTTGCGCAGTACGGATCGCCTTAGGAATCGATATTTGGAATTTTGAAGAAAGAGTTGCTGTTTCGGTCATGTTTGTACCTTTAACGCATCGATAATCTAAACGTAAGACGTAAAGCGTAGATTTGCAAGGATGACATACTCTATGACCACCAAACAGGTATCCGTCCGCCTCTCTGCGACTGGCGGCCGACAAGTGCGTGCCGAGCTAGAAGGCGTTGGTGCGGCCGGCTCGCGGGGCATGGGGCGTCTGAGCCGGGAGCTGGATCAAGCCAATGCGCGCATGGCGGCTTTTGCGCGCCGCGCCAAGATTGCCGCGACAGCTGTTGCGGTCGCCTTGGCCGGTGCTGTTGTTGCAATGACCCGCTCGACGATCATCGCCGCCAATGAGATTGATCAGCTGTCACAAGTTGCAAATGCGGCACCGGAGCTGTTCCAGCGCTGGTCGGCGGCCTCCGCCACGGTGGGGATCGAGCAAGAGAAGCTCGCCGATATCCTCAAGGACGTGAATGACCGTGTGGGGGACTTTCTGCAGACGGGCGGCGGTCCGATGGCAGACTTTTTTGAGAACATCGCACCACGCGTTGGCGTGACGGCCGATCAGTTTGCCCGGCTTTCCGGGCCGGAGGCGCTGCAACTCTATGTCGATAGCCTCGAGCGCGCAGGCGTCAGCCAGCAGGAAATGACTTTCTATCTCGAGGCCATGGCGTCAGATACGACACGACTTATCCCGCTTATGCAAAACGGCGGGGCGGAGATGACCCGGCTGGGTGCGCAAGCTCAAGCGCTCGGCGCTGTTTTGGATACCGACGCCATCGCCGCGATGCGTCGATCCGAACTCGCGCTGGTCAGCATCGGACAAGTCTTCGCTGGGGTGCGCAACCGGATTGCTGTGGCTCTCGCCCCATCGCTGGAGGCTGCAGCCAATGCGTTTGTCGCGCTGGCGTCCAGCATAAGCCCAATCAGTCGGGGGTTCGACGCGGTGCTGAGCAACCTTGACCGGGTGGCGATCTACGCCGGGACCTTCGCCACCTTCCTCGCTGGTCGCTGGGCGACCGCGATGGCTGCCGCGGCGCTCTCTGTCCGAGGCCTCGCCTCCACGCTGGTGGTCCTGAAGGGCGCCTTGATCCGCACCGGGATAGGTGCTCTGATCGTTGGTGCAGGCGAGTTAGTCTATTGGTTCACGCGCCTTGTCTCTGGCGCAGGCGGCTTTGGCGAGGCTATGGGCCTCTTGAAAGACGTTGCTGTCGAGGTCTGGGACCGGATCAAGATGGGGGCATCAAGCGCCGGGGCTGCGGCCACCGCCATGTTCTATGACCTGAAAGCCGATGCCGCGTCTGGCATGGCCGGGGCCATCGTTAGCGTCGTGGGCTTTGGCAACACCACTGCCAACACCTTCGAGGGTGCCCTAATGGCTGTCCGCGAGATCTGGTCGCGCCTGCCAGCGGTGATCGGTGATCTAATCTTCTCGGCCGCCAACCGCATGCTCGACGGGATAGAGGCGATGCTGAATGGCGCCATTACCCGGATCGATGCCTTTACGGGAAAGATCCGCGATGCGCTGGCGGCTGTGGGCATCGAGACCACTTTTGGCGAGATTGGTGAGATCAGCCTTGGGGATATCCCGAACCCCTTCGCGGGTGCTTCCGCAGATGCGGGAACGGCTGTGGCAGAGGCGTTTCGCCGAGCCTTCGAGGATGATCCGCTCACTGTTCCCGACCTTGGGCTTGACGCGATCGCCGCCGAGGCGCTGGCCACTGCGAACACCTACCGTCAGGCAGCCACCGAACTGGCAAATGGCGCGACAGCACCGCTCACCTCTTGGGCTGCGCTGCGCGACGCCGTTGCGGGCACCGGCGAAGAAGGCGCGGCTGCGCTGGATGAGGCTACAGTTTCAGCAGATCGGCTATCGGATGCCATGGACCGAGCTGGTGGTGCGGCCGGGAGCGCTGGCGAACGGGTCGTAACCGGGTGGCGTGCGGTCTCAGAATCCCTTCAGGCTTATGCCACAGAGTCTTTGAACTGGGGCAAAGGCCTCGGCGAAACCCTGACCGGCGCTTTCAGCGGTGCGGAAAGCGCCTTCCGGAGCTTCGTCGAGACCGGTAAGTTCGACTTCAAGGGCCTTGTGCGCTCGATCCTGGCGGACTTGGCTGTACTGTCGTTCAAGCGCGCGGTGCTGGGGCCCATCGCTTCGGCGCTCTCAGGCATCTTTGGCGGCGGGTCCGTCGCAGCGGCCGTCTCGCATGCGGGTGGTATTGTGGGACTGTCCGGACATAGCCGCTCGGTGCCCGCGATGGCTTTCGCTGGCGCTCCCCGGATGCATTCCGGTGGGAGCGTGGAGCCGGTTGGCTCCTGGGCGGGTCTTCGCCCCGACGAGGTCCCGACGATCCTGCAGCGCGGGGAAAGGGTGCTAAACCGGCGCGAGGCGGCTAGCTACAGACAAGGCAATGCTGGCTCGGGCGTGACCGTAAATATCGACGCGCGTGGGGCGCAGATGGGCGTGGCAGAGCAAATCGACGCACGCCTTCGTACGGCCATCCCCGAGATCGCCCGCATTGCGAAGGAAAGCGTCGCCGATGGCCGACGCCGGGGTCAGGTGATCTGAGATGGGCATTCCTGTCTTGCCCATAACGCTTGTGTCCTCGCTTGAGCGGCGGCTGGTGACATCTGTTGCCGAGGCACGCTCGCCCTTTACCGGCACGTCCCAGATCCAAGATTGGGGCGCGTCGTGGTGGGAATACCAGATCGAGATGGCAGTGACCCAAGGGGCCAAGGCGCGGCGGCTCTCGGCCTTCTTTACGGCCCTTGGTGGATTGCGCGGCCGGTTTCTGTTCCCTGATCCATCGATCGAGGTGCCTTTGGGGCTGGGCAATCCTTATGTCACAGAGGCGCAGGTTGCGGGAGCATCCACTTTGCGCACGGCTGGTTGGGGACTTGGCCTTCGCGCGGGGGATTTCTTCCAACTGGGCTCGGATGCCACCACCCGGCTCTACCAGCTGACGGCGGATGTGATCCCTTTGGGCAGTGAGGCGACGCTCGCCTTCGTGCCGCCGCTTCGGGCTTCCGTGCCGGTCGGCACGCTCCTTGGCCTTGAGACCCCGTCGGTCCTGTTGCGTCTGACGGCCCCGGTCCCCTCGGTCATCGGTCGAGCGGATCAGCACCGATTTACGATATCAGCCCGCGAAGCCCTTTAACCAGCGAGGCCCTCTAATGAGCCGTGATTTGACCCACGCCTTCGCCACTGCACTGGCCGATCAAAGCCTCAGGCCGGTCATCTTCTTCGAGGGTCAGTTCGCCACGGGCTGGGTCCGGATCTGGTCAGGGCTGGGAGAGGTCAGCTGGAACGGGCAAACTTGGGCTGGGGCTGGATCGCTCTTAGGCCTCGGCTCGCTCGATGAAACCGGGGAGGTCGTGGCTGGCGGCACAGCGGTGTCGCTGTCCGGCGTACCGCTGGACTTGGTGCAGATGGCCATTGAGGAAGCGCGTCAGGGCCTGCCAGGCCGGATCTGGCTGGGGCTTCTCTCCGAGAATGGCGGCATCATTGCCAATCCGGTTCAGGCCTTCTCGGGTCGGCTCGATGTCCCTGAAATCAAGGATGACGCGGACACCTGCACAATCACGATCAGCTATGAGAGCAGATTGATCGACCTGACCGTGGCGCGGACCTGGCGCTATACGCACGAAAGCCAGCAGGTCTTGTTTCCGGGCGACCTTGGCTTCGAATATGTGACCGCGATCCAGGACAGAGAAATCACCTGGGGGCGTGGATGATGCTCCGTCGCGTTGACCATTGGGAACGCCTGCTTGCATCGGCGATCGATACCGCTCGGGCAAAGCCCTTTGTCTGGGGCGTTCATGACTGCCCGACCTTTGCCTTCGAGACGCGCATGATCCTGACCGGCGGAGAGGATGTCGCGGGCCTCTGGCGCGGGCGCTACACCACAGCGCTCGGCGGCGCGCGGGTTATGCGCCGCCTGGGCTGGGCCTCGCTCGAGGACATGGGTCATGCGTTCCTCGGCGAACCCCGCCCGGGCGTTTTGTTGGCCCAACGCGGCGACATCGTTCTGGCCGACACCGGTCTTGGCTTCGGCATTTGCAATGGGGCCAGCGCCGTCGGAATGGCGCCCGCGGGCCTCGTGACCGTACCGCTCACCTCTTGCCGGCTTGCCTGGCTCATCTGAATACGGACCCAATCCATGCCCTTCATCGTGACAGCCGTCACCGCGATCGCGGGGGCGATCAGCGGCGTATTGGCTGCAGGCGGTATTGGCGCTGCGCTCTTGCGGATCGGCGGGACGCTACTGCTGTCCTATGCGGCGCAGGCACTGATGCCTAAGCCCCAGACCACGATGCAGCCGCGGACGGTGACGATCCGCGAGCCCGTGGTGCCGCGCGATCTTGTCTATGGTCGCACCCGCAAGGGCGGGGTCATCGTCTTCCTGCACTCCTCAGGACCCAGCAACACATACCTCGATCTGGTGATTGTGCTGGCCACGCACCGGGTCAAATCGATCGGGGCCATCTATTTCGAAGGCGAAATGGCGGTAAATGCCGCAGGGACCGCGCAGGGCCACTGGGCCGGCAAGGTCATCGTTGAGAAGAAACTGGGTGCCGCCAACCAGACGGCCTTTGCGGGCCTGAAATCCGCGCTGCCGGACAAGTGGACCGAGAACCATCGGCTTCGGGGCTGTGCCGCGATCCGGCTGCGGCTCACTTATGACCAGGATGCCTTCCCGAGCGGGATCCCGAACATCACGGTCGATCTCGAGGGCAAAGACGACATCTGGGACCCGCGGACGCAAACCGCAGGGTATTCGGAAAACCCAGCCCTTTGCCTTGCTGATTACATGGCCAATCCGACTTGGGGCATCGGCGCGCGCATCGGCCGGCCAGACGGGATCGACGAGATGTCCTTGGTCGAGGCTGCCAACATTTGCGACGAAACCGTCCCGCTTGCCGGCGGTGGGTCGGAGCCGCGCTATGCCTGCAATGGGGTGATTACGCTTTCCGAGGTCCCGAAGACCATTATCGAGGGGATGCTCTCGTCCTTCGCCGGCCGCTGCGCTTTCTCCGCTGGGTCTTGGCGCATCCACGCAGGCGCCTGGCGGGCCCCGGACGTGGCGCTGACTGCGGATCATATCCGTGAAGGTGGGCTGACCTTGGCCACGCGCGTGACCATGTCATCGAACTTCAACGGCGTGCGGGGGCAGTTCGTCAGCCCCGAGAACGATTGGCAGCCGGACGACTTCCCGGCCTATGCGAGCACTGTCTATGTGGCCGAAGACGGTGGTGAGCGGAAATGGCGGGATATCTCGCTGCCGTTCACGATCTCGGCCGCCATGGCGCAGCGGCTGGCGAAGATTGAGCTCGAGCGCGCGCGTCGGCAGATGACGGTACGGCTCTCGGGCAACCTCTCGGCCTGGGCAGCCACCGTCGGGGATGTGGTGACGCTCTCTTATGCCCGCTGGGGCTTTGCGGCGAAGCCTTTTGAAGTGCGTGGGGTCAGTCTTGATTTGAGGGCATCGGGCGATGGAGCGTTATTGCTGCCAGAGCTCGTTTTGCGCGAGACCTCGCCGCTCGTTTACGATTGGTCCGCCTCCGAGCAGCAGATTTATGCAGCCGCCCCACGCACGGCGCTTCCCAATGCCTATGACATCCCGGCACCCGGCGCGCCGCAGGTGACGGAAGACCTCTATGTCACACGGGACGGGGGCGGGCTGAAGGTACTGGCTAAGATCAGCTGGGAGGCGGCACCGTCTGGATTTGTCGCGGCCTATCAGCTGCAAGGCAAACTTGCTGGCGCGGCCGACTGGATCGATTATGGCCGCACCGACGGCGTGAGTTTGGACATCCGCGACATCGCGCCGGGGGCTTGGGCCTTCCGTGTCAAAGCAATCTCGGTCTTGGGCGTTTCCTCGCCTTGGCAGGAGACAGCGGTTGAAATTCTGGGGCTGACCGCCCCACCGGCGCAGCTTGAGAACGTGACATTGCAAACGGCGGGCGGGCTGGCGATCCTGAAATGGTCACGCTCGGTGGATCCGGATGTGCGGGTCGGCGGCAATATCGTGATCCGGCACTCAAAGGAAGCAACGGCAACCTGGGCCGACAGCTATTCGATGGACCGGGTATCGGGCGGTGAGGCCATCGCCGTCGTGCCTCTGAAACCCGGGACCTATCTGGTGCGGGCTGAAGACAGCGGCGGCCGTGCGGGCCCGGAAACCCGTGTTTCGACCAAGGGCGCGCAGGTGCTAGCCTTCTCGACCTTGGACTTCTTGCAAGCTGATCCTGGGTTTCTTGGCGTAAAAGCCGGGCTGCAGGTGACAGGATCAAACCTGACGCTCGCCACGGCGACGGCAAATGGCGTGACACAAGTGACGGCAATGGACGGCGAATACGCTTTCGCCGCCGGTCTCGATCTTGGGGCCGTGAAACGCGTGCGGCTCCGCTCGGAAATCGGCGTTGCCGCCCTGGCGCTTAATGACCGGATCGACGCTCGCACTGCCTTGATGGACACATGGGCCGACTTCGATGGCTCAGCAGGTGCAGAAATCGATGTGCTCTTCGAGATCCGCGAGACCGATGACGATCCGGCTGCATCGCCGAATTGGGGTCCCTGGGGCCGGCTCGACAACCACGAAATCGAAGCTCGCGCGGTGCAAGCGCGGGCGTATCTGACGACGAAGGACGCGTCCTATACGCCCATCGTCTCGCAACTGCGGCTTTATGCCGATGAGGTCGTTTGATGGCGCAGACATCCAACTTCGTGATAGCGAACGACGCAGGCGCGGCCGTTCGAGCGCGCATCAATGAGGTGATCGCCGCACTGCAATCGACGAGTGCCGGGTCCTCGGCACCAACAGCCACGGTTGCCGGTATGCTCTGGGTCGATACCTCGGTATCGCCGCCGGTGCTGCGCCGACGAAACGCCACCAACACAGGCTGGGATGCGCTGCTCGATGCGGCAGGCAATCTGGAGGGGCTGGGAAATACGGCAGTGGCGCGTACGAACCTTGGCCTCGGGACAATGGCCACGAAATCCGCCGCCGACTATGACGTGGCGATCGCGGCAAAAGCTGCGCTGTCCGGGGCAACCTTCACCGGCGTCGTCACCGCCCCGAACTTCGTCTCCTCGTCTGATGCCCAGTTGAAGGCGGAAGTCGAGACCATTGCGGACGCTCTTGCCTTGGTCAGCGCCTTGCGCGGTGTGCGCTTCACCATGGATGGCACGCGCCAAATCGGGGTGATTGCTCAGGAGGTTGAGGGGGTGCTGCCCGAGGTGGTGCGGGCGGATGCGCAAACCGGTCAGCTCTCAGTCGCTTATGGCAATATCACCGGTCTGTTGATTGAGGCTGTCAAAGAACTCACCGCTCGCGTGGCGGCATTAGAGGAGGCGCGCCTATGACTGAAGGTGGGTTTATTGAAATGATCAACTCGGTCTTTGGAGGCGCCGTCACCACACTGATCGGCGCCTTTACCGGCCGGCTGATGTGGCATTCGGGTGAAGTAAAACTCGGCAACCGCCGCTTTTTTGGCAAAGAACTCCTGTGGGAAATCCCCGTCGCCGTCGGCATGGCCCTGATCGGGGAGGCGGCGGCGCGTTACATCGGCCTGTCGCAGCCGGTCTCGACCGGGTTTGTGGCCACGCTTGCTTATCTGGGTCCGCGCGGGGCGGAAGCGCTGCTGGGGGCCTGGCTCTGCCGAAAGAAATAACCCGTCCACCACCAAAAGAAATCCTGCACGCCATCCCATCTGGGGAGGCGTTTTCCTTTGCATGGGAGACAACCATGACGCCATTCGACATCGCCCGCAGCTACATCGGCACGACCGAGGGACCGGGCCCCGCTGACAATCCCGTCATCATGGAGATGTATGCCTCGGTCGGCCACGACTGGGTGGAACATGATAGCGTCGCCTGGTGCGCGGCCTTCGTCGGACATTGCCTCGAGATGGCCGGGATCAAATCCACCCGCAAGCTGACGGCGCGCTCCTATCTCGACTGGGGCGTGCCCATTGACGTGACAGACGCCCAACAAGGCGACATCGGTGTGATCCCCCGCGGCTCCTCCAGCTGGCAGGGCCATGTGTTCTTTATCGATCGGATCGAGGGCGCTTGGGTCTGGGGCCTGGGCGGCAACCAAGACGACGCAGTCACTGTGAAACGCTTTCCGGTCTCGAAACTCCTCGGTGTGCGGCGCGCCGGGAATGTCGCACCTGCTGTGACGCTGTCGGTGAAGGCGGTTCAGCAGCGGTTGAAGGATCTGGGCTATCACGAAGTCGGCCAAGTCGACGGAAAAGTGGGGCCGCGCACCCGCGCTGCCATTTTGGCCTTCCGAAACGACAAAAGCCTGCCACTTTTGCCCATCATCGACGTGACGCTGACCGAGGCGCTGGAGAATGCCGCCCCTCGCGAAATCACACCTGAGAGGTCATCTGGTGCTCCGACGGAAAGCCGAATTGTAACGGCATCCAATGCGCAGATCGGTCTCGGTGTCATTGGCGCGGCGGGATCGATCGGCAGCCAGATCGCGCCGGCACTCGCGGAGGCCGAACAGGCCCGAGACATGGCCGGGCGCGTGTTCACCTTGATTGGGCTGGAAAGCGCGCTTTCCGATGCCTTGCCCTGGATTGGTGCGGCGGTGTTCATTGGCGTGGTGATCTATGCCCTACGCGCCAAGGCGGCCCGGATCGGCGACCACCGCTCGGGGAAAACGCCATGAGCCTCGTTCTAACCGCGCTGCTCTCCGGCCTTGGTCGACGCTTCGCTTATTGGGGCGCAATTGTTGCGGCCGTTGGTGTCGCAGTCTGGATCCTGCTCCGGCAGGGCAAGCACGCCGCAGAGGCCGACCTCGCCATTCGCCGCGCCGATGCCCGTGTCCGCGCGCTGCAAACGTCCAAGGACATCCGTCATGACCTTCAAAACACTGATCGTACCGATCTTGAGCGCCGGGCTAACCGCTGGATGCGCGATTGATCCGCGGAGTTTGCGCGACGATTGCGATTGGGCCGAGCCTATTCGTCCTTCTCGTGGTGATGTGCTGAGCGATGACACTCTGGCCCAGATCGTTGCCCATAACGAAGTCGGCGCGCGGCTCTGCGGGTGGCAGCCATGACCGTGGCCACTTTGAGCGAAGGTCCGGCGATCCTCGTTGGTTATGCTTGGCGGCTGCAGATTGAGGCAGAGGCACCGGTTTTTGTCGACGGCGCAAGCTATGCCGGCCATCTGCGCCTCAAACCCAGTGACCCGACGCTACTGGCAGAACTCTCAAGCGCTGATGGCGGGATAGAGCACATCACCGATACGGTGTTGGAACTGTCTCTTACACCTGCCCAAACCGCAGGTCTCACGCCCGGTCGCGTGGTGCTGGACTTGGTTCGCACGGATCTCGAGCCAGACCTACACTTGGGCTTTCTCATTGAAATCCCCGTGATGCTGCCGGTGACGCGAGGGCTGAGCCCATGAGTGAAGCGATCCGGCAAACAGGCCCGATCACTATCACCGCGCCGATCAAGGTGCGCGTTGTAAACGGGCCATTCCGTATTCGGCTTGGCGGCCAGCCAGGACCGCAGGGGGCGACAGGCCCACAAGGCGACAAGGGCGATCAAGGTGATCCGGGCATCACGATCCTGCCCACCGACGCCCCCATCAATGGAGGATTTTTCTGATGGCCAATACGATCCAGCTCAAACGCCGCGTCTCCGGCGTGGCGGGTGCGCCCGCAGCACTGAAATCAGGCGAGCTTGCTCACAACGAGGTCGACAACACGGTCTATGTCGGAAAGGGCGACGACGGCAGCGGCAATGCAACCTCCATCGTCCCCTTAGCAGGGAGTGGCGGCTTTCTGGCACTGGTGGGCACGCAGACAGTTGGTGGGGCCAAAACCTTCTCTCTCGTGCCAAAATCTGGACAAGATGCCAGCAGCGGGCCCGATCTTGTTCGCAAGTCGCAGGTCGACAGTCTGCTATCGGCGAAAGCGCCCTTGGCGTCACCCACCTTCACAGGATCGCCCACGGCGCCGACGGCGGTCGCGGGCACGAACTCCACGCAGATTGCGACGACAGCCTTCGTCAATGAGGCCATTGCCGGTTTTGGCGCCGGAGACATGGCAAAATCCACCTATGACACCGACAATGACGGCAAGGTGGATGCCGCAGAAGTTGCGGATGCCGCTCCTTGGGCCGGCATTACCGGCAAACCCTCGAGCTTTACGCCCTCCAGCCACAGCCATTCGATCGCGCAAGTCACGGGGCTCCAGACGGCGCTCGATGCAAAGGCGCCTCTTGCATCGCCTGCGCTGACAGGATCGCCGACCGCCCCCACTGCAACGACCGGCACAAACACGACGCAGATCGCGACCACAGCCTTTGTTGCCGCCGCAATTGGTGCGCTCATCGATGCCGCTCCCGGCGCCATGGACACGCTGAACGAATTGGCGGCAGCCCTGGGCGATGATCCGAACTTTGCGACCACGGTTACGAACGCGCTAGCGGGCAAGCTTTTCGCTGCCTCGAACCTGTCGGATGTTCCGAACAAGGCGACAGCGCGCTCGAACCTCGGGCTGGGGTCCCTTGCCACGCAAGCAGCCAACAATGTCGCGATCACCGGTGGGTCGATCACCGGGATCACACTTGATGGTGGGACCTTCTGATCATGGCCAATACACTTCTTCTTAAACGCACGACTGTCGCAGGCCGTGTGCCCAGTTCAGCGCAACTTGCTGCCGGTGAATTGGCGGTGAATGTGCCCGATGGCAAGCTTTACCTCAAGCGCGTCTCCGGTGCGGAGACCATAATTGAGCTTGGACAGACAGGGCCGGAGGGCCCAATGGGCCCAGCAGGACCCCAAGGCGCGAGCGGGCCCACAGGACCAAAGGGAGATACCGGGGCCACTGGGCCCCAAGGCCCCGCTGGGACAGATGGCTCTCCGGACACGGCGGCCCAGGTGCGCGCAAAGCTTATCACCGTCGATGGGGCTGGCTCAGGGATTGATGCCGACCTTTTAGATGGCAGCCACGCCAGCGCCTTTGCAAAACTCTCAGGCGCGACCTTTTCTGGCACGGTGACGGCGCCAAATTTTGTCTCATCCTCCGATGTGAGGCTCAAATCCAACATCGCACCCATTCCCCAGGCACTGGCCAAAGTGAAGGCGCTGACCGGGATTACGTTCACCATGGCGGGCAATGAGACCCCGCAGATGGGTCTTATTGCGCAGGACGTGCAGAGAGTTGCCCCAGAGGTGGTTGTCGAGGCTGATGGTGTTTTGCGCCTCGCTTATGGCAACCTCGTAGGCCTTCTTGTCGAGGCCATCAAGGACCTCGCCCAAGAGGTTGATCAGCTAAAAAGGACTGCGCTGTGATTGAGACGGGACTTCATGTCATCCACAATACGGGATCGCGGCTCCATTATGCCGTTGATGTCCAGGACACATATGCAGGGATTGCTGTCTTTGAGCCCTGTGAAGAGGGGTCTGTCATGGGCCTTGGGGACGACGCAGTTCTATGGGCAGATATCTTGGCCATGCTTGAAGAGCCGTTTGACATGGCGAACTCTGCGGGATTTGTCGATATGCGCGGCAATGGCCTCTTTGTCCCTGACATTCCAGGGTTAACGCATGGGGCTATATACCGTGGCAGGTCTTACGTGTTCCTTGATGGAATGATCGGCCACGATGAAATCACTGATTATGCTTTGATCGATATCATGACGAATGAGGCAGCCTATCCACTGCCTTGGCGCAATCGCTTTGCGCAATCGGCACGCGAGAAGGTGGATTATTCCTTTCGACATCGGGCGCGAACGCAGTGCTCCAACGCGCTTGTTATTTTTATGCCTATCGCGGGGGCTCTCACAACCGCCCGTGTCGAGCTTCTTTGTGATCAAGACCCCATCCTTTTAAACGGCACGACGATTACAGGCAGGATTGATGACGCGACAATTCCAAATGACGGGCAGTGGTTCAAACAGTTTTATTTCCACGTAAAGACACCGCTTGAGACTGTCACGGTTGCCGCCGGCGCGCGTGTTGACGTGCCAATAGCGCTGCGTTGGAACAAGGACGACATGCCATGCGCTCATGCGTTGAGGCTCAAACTCGAAAGTGATGCGGGATATCTGCCAAAGCGCCGGTTAATCACCGATGAAAACGGGTTGGGCAGTTTTACGATCGAGGCGCTAGGGTTGAACTCAGGGGATCATATTGCTGTTAAAATCAACACCGAGCATTACACGGCCATCGGTAAAATCATTTTGGAGGTTGTGTGATGGACCTTCAAACAACGACGGAAATCCAGCTGATTTATCCTGCTTTTGTTATGCACAAGCACTGGGAGATGCCAGAGGGCTTTAACGATCGCCTGCATGCGCTGGCCGCCGAGGACGCTGAAGCAAATCGCATCCAAGACGCGGGCGACGGGAGAAACGTTGGTGATCAAACCAATCACCTCGGGCATCTGCGCCATAACTTCCTGATGGATCGACGCGACCCCGTGATTGCAGTGCTGGCGCAGATGGTTGCAGCAGCGGTGCGAGAATATTTGCAGATTGCTTATGGTTATGATCACAAGGGCGAGATTGCCATGATGTCGGATACCTTCTGGCAGCGTCGCTCAAAGCGCGAACACATTGGGATTAACGCGCATACGCATATCCAGACCGATATTGTCTGCACCTATTATCCGCGCGTGGTATTGGACACTGATTGTCCTCAGACCTCGCTACATCGTGGGGCGGTGCGCTTTTACGATCCTGCAAATGTTGGCAAACGGCTTTGGCCTTGCAACAATCCAGGTACCTACGTGGGCGGCTGGTACGCCGTTGAGCCCAAAACCGGCTCGATGCTGGTCTTTGAAGGGCATGTGCCCCATGACAGCACCTATTTTGAGGGCGAGGAGCGGATGTGCATTCCGGTTCTTTGTGCGCTCGAGCTTCCCAATTCCCACTGCAAGGCAGGTCTAGCCGAGATTTTAGCCCATCAAGCGCAAGGAGACACAGATGGCTTATAAAGTTGGGTCAACCATCGTGATTAACGACAGCGGCTATGTGGATTGGTCACGGATTTCCAATAAGCCAGCGATTGGGGCTGGCGACATTACCTCCGTTGGGATCTCCAATGGGACGCCGGCAAGCGGTGTGAAATTTGTAAATAACCAATACACGCTCAACTCACTCTCTGTGTTTGCGGCCAATAGAAGTACAACGGGCAACTGTAATTGCACGGCAAATTGCTATGTTGAGAGCCTCTCGGGAGGAGGGACATCGGGTGCAGTCACAATTACTGCGAACCGGAAGTATTTTTACTGTAATTGCAACTGTAACTGTCGGTGCTGAGGATGGATGTTCGCAGCACGACGCTTGAGCTCTGGCCCGCAAGGATCAGCTTTTTTGAAACCCCGCCGGATTGGGAAGTGAACCGGCGCCTGGGAGATGAGGCCATTGCGCGGGCAGGGGGTGTGGATGAGAAGACACCCGGCAGCGCCGCAAAGCGGCGGGTTCGGGGTATTTTGGACGACAGCACCGAAGGCCAGGCGCTCAAAGCGCATCTCTTTGGCTGTGCACGCTTAGTTCTTGGAAACTGGTCGATATATCTCGATCCCAACCTTTGTGAAAACCGCGCCCTCGTGATTATGCCCGGCGGCTTTATCTCAACCCACAAAGATAGCCGTGAGGGGGATTTGACATGCGTGCATTTTTTAACCGGTAGCGGCGCAGGGCAGCCCATTAACAGTGTTGGGATGCCTCGCTTTGTGATTGAAGACCCATCGCGCTACTTTGATGAGGGGCGCTTGCCCTTCGAGAGCCGTCATGGCTTCTCAGTCAACCCAAGGCCAGGGCTGTCGGTGTTCTTTCCTTCCCATATTCCCCACAACCAGCATCCCTACACAGGGCGCAGGCCCCATGTGCAGGTCGTGGCGAACTTCCGCCTAAACCTGCCGACTGCAATCGAAGAAAGGCTTTTTGACTGATGTGGTTTGATTTAACCTTAGAGGCACGCGATGGCAGTCGCCATCATATGCGCTACAATTCGCACACCTCCGAATGTGAAGGCTTGCCGCTTCCGGTGGAGCCGGGGGTATTTGAGCCGGTTGAGCGCGTGTCAAAGTCTGCGCCGCTTGGAAAATCACGTGCGCCCCGCGTTCTCAAAATCCAACTTGGGCTATCGTGTAACTACGCCTGCAGCTACTGTAATCAAGCTGTCCAGATTGGTGATGCGACCGTTTCCAAATTAGCAGACGTTGCGCAGTTTCTGACCCAGCTTGATGGATGGATCGCACAAGCCCCGGAACAGATTGAGCTTTGGGGCGGTGAGCCTTTTCTCTACTGGGCGAAGATCAAACGGTTAATCCCCGCGCTCGCGGAGCGGTTTCCGGAGGTTGTGTTCTCGATCATCACGAATGGCTCGCTCCTCGACCGCGAAAAGCTCGACTTCATCGAACAATACGACATTGCCATCGGGATCAGCCATGACGGGCCGGGGCAACACTTGCGCGGACCTGATCCGCTAGATGATCCTCACAAGCGGCGCTGGATTGAAACCCTCTTGGCCGAGCGCTCGGAAAAGACCAGCTTTAACGCAGTGCTGACGCGAGAGTATCACGATCTGCGCGCCCTTAAGGCTTGGTTTACTGAGAAGGTCGGGCCGGATGTGTTTGTCGGGCTCGAAGGTGTTGTAAATGTCTATGACGCAGCGACCGCAATCGGGACAGGGCGGTTCGAGCCCGCGGAACTGAATAGCCTGACGCGGTCGATCTTCGAGGCGCTGGCGGAGGACCCGAATGCGTTTGGCCTAGGTGAGCGTGTCGACGAGTTCTATGCATCGATCCAGCGCCGCCGGCCCATCGAAGCCCTCGGTCAAAAATGCGGAATGGACAGCCCAGACGCCATCGCCGTCGATCTGCGCGGGAACGTCATGACCTGCCAGAACACCGGGGCAAAGGGGGCCCACAAGATTGGGCATGTTGCCGACTTTGAAGCGATCGCGCTTGATACCGCGACGCATTTTGCGTTTCGGGACGAGTGTATGGCCTGTCCCGTTGTCCAGCTCTGCAAGGGCTCCTGCATGTTCCTCGAAGGGGACTTCTTCAAGCAGAGCTGCGCCAACGAGTTTGCGTTTAATATGGGGATCTTGATGGCGGCTGTCTGGCATTTGACGGGGATGGTTGTGATTGGGGTGGAGGGCTCCGGCTCACCGTTCTCGTGATCGCGGCGAGCTGGTTGACTGGCTGCGCGACGCCGGGTTTTAAAGCGAACGGTGTGTAAGCGTATCCGCCGGTCGCGGAATACAGCAGGGAGTTTTAGGCACTTGCGGTCGAAGAATTGGCGTTACTTCAGGAAGAGTTAACCGTCATCAAGATAATGAGCGATTATGCTGTTTTGTGGCAGCAGGCATTTTCATGCAGTGGCTCTTTCCAGAGGTAACCTGCTTTCGTTGGAGCCCCCAGAAGTGACTCATCGCTTGACGATAGAGCGCGGCGTACCGACGAATTTAACTTGCAGGGATTTTTTGCCCGCGAAACCGCTTGTGTCTGTTAACCAGACCAGACGAATATCGACAAAGCAGGCCCGAGTTACATTGAGAAATTTGTTGTTTCGCATTTTGAGGTGCTTAGGTTGGCCATTTGCTGGACACTCACCAAACTGTTTTCAATATCAACTTCAAAGCGCAGTGTATCGGCTTCAGCTATGATGACGTTGTCTATTACGGAGGTGATGCGAAGTCTGCTGTTGCCGTTTGGTTGTGACAGTTGAACGTCAGACCCCAATGTCGCTTTGTTGATTATGAGTTCAAAGGGGCCAATCAGCGTATTTGAGCAAAGGAATGTTTTGTGCTCAAACCGTGTGAAGGCGCCACTCCCCAAAATTGTGACCAGCCCAGCAAACACCAGTGCGCCAATTGCTCCATATAACCATTTTATCATTTTTTATCCTGGTTATCTGAGTTGGCCTCGTCTTTAGACGGGGCCTTTTTGGTGTTTTGCTTGTCTTTGGCCGTGGCTTTTTTGGCCTCGCTTTCAGCCGCGTCTTCGGTGACGATCTCTGCTTTTTTGGCGTGCACCAGTTTCTGTGCATCCTCTGCATTTACTTTAACCACGAAGTCCTTAAAAAAACGCATACCGTTGACAACAGTTTCCTCTAATATTTTGACGGTCTCCCAAGCTTGATCTGCGGAGGCATTGGCCACATCTGTCGCGTCCGTTTGTTCTTGTGTGGGTGTCTTTGGCACAAAGTTGAGCTTTGAGCGCGCTGGCTCTAGCACCTCAAGACAATCTGCCACTTGTGGAACGTCATCAGAGGCAATGGTCAACAACCGCTGTCGAATAAGCCAGGTTTGCGCAGCCAATGAACCAAGCCGTGCGGTCTCATCTTTTTCCTTTGTCAAGTTCAGCCGTAGCGTTTCCAAGGCTTGATCAAGGCTTTCTGACTTTACCGATTTTAAAAACTTCAGCCTGAGACGCTTCATTTGTGCAGATAGAGCAGCGAGGCCTGAGACTGTTACTTTAGGTGATTGAGAATATTTTGACATTTTTTTGTCTCGTGTTGGTTGGTTTGGCATTCAACTTGCAAATATCGCTCCAAGATTAGTGATTTTAACAAGAAAATTAAAATAGGCGAGATACAAATGGACGGTATCAGACGGCATTTTGGAATTCATGACGATGCTCTTGCACTGCGCTCAAAGCGCAATAGCATATTGGCCTCGAACATTGCCAATGCGGCTACCCCACACTTCAAGGCGCGCGATGTTGACTTTGAGGCAACCCTAGCCAAAGCTATGCCTGACGGTCCACTCGCGACAACAAACTCGCGCCATGTCTCTCGCGGTTCAAACCTGAACGCGGATCGGTTGCAATATCGTGATCCAGTTAATCCATCTCTGGATGGGAACACCGTCGAGCTTGCTGTTGAGCAGATGCAATTTTCGGAAAACGTTGTGCGATATCAAACATCGCTCACCTTCCTGAACCGTAAGGTATCAGGGCTCTTGTCTGCGATTAAGGGGGAATAAATGTCAGGTATTGAAAACATTTTTGACGTCGCAAGCCGGGCGATGTCGTCGCAGATGACTAGGCTAAACACGGTTGCAAGCAACATTGCCAACGCCCGCAGCGTTGCTGGCAGTCGCGAAGAAGCCTATCAGGCGATCAAGCCTTTGTTTGAAACTGAATATGCCAACAAAGTAAGTGAAAACGGAATATCGACAGTTAATGTGCGGGGTATTGTGACTGCTGACCGTGAGCCAAACAAAGTCTATCAACCCGATCACCCCAAGGCGGATGAGGAAGGCTATGTGTGGGGCGCTGCCGTCAATATTGAAGAAGAAATGGTGGAGATGCTGGAAGCGTCGCGCCAATACCAAAACAATCTGGAAGTCGTGTCGACCTTGCGCTCATTAATGATGCGCACAGTCAACATGGGCCGCTAAGCAAAGGAAACACCATGTCAACTGTAGACTCAACGGGCGCAGCGGCGCAGCAAGCCATTTTCGACAAATTGGGTATCAACACCCAGAAGTCGGCGACAGAACGTGCAAGCGGTGACAAGCTTGGCCAAGATGATTTTTTGCAACTCATGACCGCCCAGTTGCAAAACCAAGATCCGTTCGCGCCAATGGAGAATGGGGACTTTATTGCACAGATGGCGCAGTTTTCGACAGTTTCTGGGATTGAAGAAATTAACACAAACCTTAAAACTCTTTCAGGTGAGATGCAACAAACGCGGATCGCGACCGCCTCCACTTTGCTGGGCCACTCGGTGCTTGTGCCAGGCGCGATCGCGCGGCCAGATGACAACGGTGAAATTCATGGTGTTTTCGAGCTACCCCAGGCAGCAAGCGCTTCTCGCGTATCCTTTAGCGATGCCTCAACTGGCGAGTTGCTTCACAGTGAAGATCTAGGGCCACAAGGCACAGGCCTGGCTGGGTTTAGCTGGACAAATATCCCGACTGAATTGCGAGAGGGTAATAGAAAAATCAAAGTCGATATTGCAGCCAATACTGGCAAAGGCATGGAGACAATGGGCCCCTCAATTTATGCACGGGTGCTTTCAGCTTCGTCTATTGGCGATGTTTCTGACAGCCCAATGCTAGATGTCGAAGATTATGGCACGATTGATGCAGGCTCGGTGAGCCGCATCCGCTAAGGCGCAAATTACTTGAGGGCTGAGTTATGCCCAAAACACGATAGGAGAGGGTAACATATGTCATTTTACACAGCATTGACTGGCCTTAACGGCGCGCAGGCCGATATTTCGGCAACATCCAACAACATTGCCAACGTTGGGACAACGGGTTTTAAGAGAAGTCGCGCTGAATTTGGCGATATCTTCGCAACCTCACCTTTGCAGAATGCCTCCTCTTCAATCGGTTCGGGCACGATCCTCAAAGGGATCAAGCAACAGTTCACGCAGGGCAACATTGCCTCCTCGCTCAACGCGCTTGACCTTGCCATTTCGGGGCAGGGCTTTTTTGCTTTGAAGCCCTCTCTCACCTCTACTCAAACGGTCTACACTCGCAACGGCTCGTTTAACGTGGATAACGATCGGTATGTTGTCGACAGTGCGGGCCAGTATCTGATGACATATCCTGTCAACCTTGACGGCTCGGTTACAGCGAAAGACCTCGACAGTGCCGTGCCTTTGCAGCTTCCTGTCACCTCGGGCGAGCCAAAAGCCACAGGCAAAATCGACTTGGGCGTGAACGTACCCGCCGATGCGCCTGTCGTGACCGACCTTGAGCAATTTGCTGATGGCTACCAGTTTGATCCGAGTGATGCGAACAGCTACACAAACTCGACTTCGATCACCATCTTCGATGATTTGGGAAATCCGACAATTGCCACGATTTACTTCATCAAGACACAAAACGCTTCTGCCGAAGACCCTACAAACAAATACGACACACGTTTGGTCATCAATGATACGATCATTGACCCTGACCTTGTGAGCGCTGTTGATGACACGGGAAAGCAGCTTTTTATTGACCGCTTTGGCGCACAGACGACCGCGGTTCCTGATGACAACTACTTCCTCGAGGGGAAGGGTGCGCCGCTCTATAAAATGGATGACTTGAACCAACAGGTCAAGTCTCAACCCGCGACGCTCCAGGGTGAGCAGAGTAGCTTTGACTTTGGTGAAGAAGGCGACAAACTTGTCGAGATTGTAACAGACCCCTTATTGTTTAAAGCGACGCGAGAAGCGGGTAATGCGGATAGTGACATTTACTGGGGCAAAGACTTTTTGACTGTCAACGTAGACGACGGCGATGCGCCTGTTTCGATTAACCTGCGTCCCGGGAAATACAATGCCGAGCAACTCGCCTCCGAAGTGGAGCGGGCGATTAACGAGGCCTATGGCGACGATAAGAAGATCCAGATTTTCCAGAACGTTGATGATAAACTGACAATTGATCTCTTTAAGTTATCAGCCGATGGTACACTGCAAGGGTTGGGCGACAACAAAATCGAAATCGATTTGCTCCAAGACAGCTCTGTTTCAACGTTAATGGGTATGGATGTTGAGGGTGCTTCTCCTGATTTTACGCGCGAGGAGTTCTTGGCTCACACCCAAGCTCGCCTTGTTGATGAGCTGAACGACTATATCTATGACCCCGATGGCTCCCTCGGCACCGGGGCTGCAACGCTTGGTGTTGAAGGCCGCCTTTTTGTGCGCAGCATTGGTGCGGCTATGGATGGCCCCTATGACCAGCCAGAGGTTATCACAATAACGCATACACAAGACACGGACGCTGGCGATACCGTGTCCCAGGATCGTTATTTGGCCCACTCCTATTATGGGAAGCGCCCCAGCTTGTCAGTCTATGATCAAAAAGCAGAGCTGTTGGAAGTTGATGCGGACGGAGCTATCCATGCGGATGGCAATGCTGTTGTCTATGATAACACCCAGAACACTCTGACGGTATATGTGCCAAATGATTTTGGAACGCCGACGTCGTCCTCAATTCGTCTTGTGGGGGCTTCGACAGATGCTGATTTCCAAAACCATCTCAATGGTCGTGAGCTTCGTATATTTGAAAATGTAGCGACTGATAACTATCGGATGCTGCGCATTGACACCAGCGGGCTCAATCTTCCTGAAGCCGGGTTCAATTTGGACAGCGACAATATTTCTATCCTCTATGAGCCTTCACAGGATCTGGAAGCCTTTTTTGAAGGGGCAACTTCCACAATTGCAGGCGGTTTTGAAACGTTTAATTCAAAGCGGATTGTGGTGCGCGAAACGGGTGAAGCCGCGATGCGTGCATCAGACGAAAAATCGCTGAATGAAGCCATTATATTCGGGAGCACTTTGATCGACACGACGGGTGTGTCGCTTGCCAAGCTGGGGCTGCCCGCCTCAGGCACGCCTGTTGTGGCCACTGAGACTGTCGCTTCAAATGCCGCAGCTGTGGTCGCAACTGAGACGACAGCCGCAGACTCTACGACTGCGGAGGTGCATACGCTTGCTCTCGGGCTTACGGCGTTTGACAAGCGGCTGACCACCATCAACATTGGCAGTGACAGCATCACAGCGGATCTGCGCAAGCTTGACCATGCGGATATGGCTGCGGTTGTAACAACGCTGAATGCGCTGCCTGCCGCGACCGCCGCAGGGGTCACCTTTTCCACCACGGGGTCTGACTTGGTTGTGACTGCAAATGCCGTTAACACGGATTTGGGTGTGGTAAGTGTTGCGACTGCGGAGACGCATACCTTGTCTTTGGGCTTGGCGGCCTTCAGCGAAAAATTCAACAACATCAGCATTGGCGACAAAACAATCAGTGCTGATTTTCGAGCGCTTGATCATGATGACATGGCGGCGGTTGTGGCAACGCTTAACGGCTTGCCTGCAACGGCAATTGCAGGTGTTACGTTTTCAACAACAGGCTCTGATCTTATTGTGACGGCGAATGCGCTGGCGGATGATCTTGGTGCTGTCAGCGTGGCGACTATTTCCAATGGCGCCAGCAGCAAGGTGGCTTGGGTTGATGAAAATAACCCGCCGATCAAAATTGCCTATGACGAAACAAATCAGCGTCTGCAATTTAATGTTGATCGCACGGTTTTGGGCACTGGCACAGGCAGTAACTTCAACGCCTTCACCGTTTATGGCGCGTCTGATGCCGACAGCACCAACGGCCTTGGCATTCCTGCGGGTGGCAACGCTGAGCAAGTGCTTATTCGTGGCGGCGAAATTCTATCCACTGAGCCTTTCATTGCGGATGGTGAGGAAGTGCAACTCAACGACAAGCGGTATGGCGTTTCGGTGAGCTACAATGGCGACACCAAATCTTTCACCGTGGCGAGCGGCACGACAGGCGAAAACATTGACGCAAACGGCGCTCTCGGAGTGGCAACTGATCAGAAAGCGTCAAACATTCAGATTGGTCGACGCATTATTTCGACCAGTGGTGATGGCAGCACAGATTTGAGCGAAAGCATTGATCTGGACAGCCGTATTATTGGCGGTGGCGAAAACGCACTCTTTGGCTTTGGCGCGTCCAAGCAGGACTTCAGCTTCCAAGAGGGGCGTGGCCTCGCTGCGAAACCTGCAGTTGCAACAGGTCGTGCGGCACAGGGCGACTTGACGGAGGTGTTCCGGTTGACGTCCAACAATGGCGAAAACCGCTTCAACGTCTCGGTCAACGGCATCGCGGGTATCATTGATATCCCACCAGGCAACTACGTTGGCACGACTCTGGCGACGGCACTTGAAGAGCGGATCAACCAAATTTCTGATCCTGTCACGGGCCAAACAGTTGGTGGCGTTACAGTCCGTTACTCAACTGTCGACAACGGTTTTGTGTTCCAAACGGGCACAACAGGCGATGGCTCTACGATTAAGGTAAAGGGAGCCGCGCGCTTGGGCCTAGATGAGGTTCCTTTGGGCGTTGGGTCCGTGCCAAGAATCTTTAATTTGGTCCAAGCCACCAATGCCGATGGCATCGCGCTTTACGTGGACCCTGAAGGCAATGTTGTGACAACGCCGCCGGCAGAAATGGTGGATGGTTATTTCCCGCTTTACATTGATGAGGGAGAGCTGACCTTTGATAAAACAGGTAAGCTTGTCAGCCCGAAAAACAATGTGCGCTATGAACAGCAGGCTGAAGGCTTCTCGATTTCATTGGATATTGATTACTCAACATCCAGTCAGTTTGCCCAGCCATTCTCTGTTCTATCCGTCGAGCAAGACGGTTTCACATCGGGTCGTTTGGATGGTTTGGAAATCGACAGCTCGGGAACCATTCGTGCGAACTATACCAACGGGCAAAACAACCCGCTTGGTAAAATTGTTGTGGCAAACTTCAACAACCAAAATGGTTTGAAGCAAATTGGGAATGCAACATATGTTGAAACGGCTGTTTCTGGAACGCCACAAGTGGGTGAAGCTGGGGCCGAAGGATTTGGCAACATCTTGTCAGGCTCGCTTGAGCGATCAAACGTTGATATTACCGAAGAACTAGTGAACTTGATTACTGCGCAACGGAACTATCAAGCCTCTGCCAAAGCAATTGAGACAACCACGAGCCTTACTCAAACGATCATCAATATTCGTATGTAATGTCAATTTAGAAAGAAAATGCTATGGATAGGATGATCCACACCGCGTTGAACTCGCTTCACAACCTGCATGATATTCGCCAAACCACCGCCCAAAACCTGAGTAGTGTTGATATCCCTGGATTTCGGACGGATCTTCCCAATGATGGTGCAGCGGCGTTTGTTGAGGCGATGGACGCGGCGTCTGCGCGGGTCATGAATTTGGAAACAGGGAAGGCGGGTTTTTCGAATAAACAGGGTGCTTTACGGCAAACAGGAATACAAACAGACGTTGCGATTGTTTCTGAGGGGTATTTTTTCGTAAAGCCCGCTAATGGAGAAATCGCGCTTGATAGGCGCGGAGACTTTTACCTCAGTCCAGAAGGATTTTTACAAAACGGAGCTGGAGATTTGGTTTTGGACGACGGGCTGCAACCAATTGAGCTTCCGGCGTTCAACGAGTTTCAGATCTCAAACGTTGGTGAGATATCTATCGCTCAATTTGATGGCCCTGAGGGACAGTTTCAAAGTTATGGATTTTTGGGTTTAACATCTGCTACATCGGAGGCTTTGACAAAGGGTGATGATGGCAAAATCCGCCGCTTCGATGGAACAGTTCCAGATCCAAAACAAGGCCCTTTGCTCGCGCAGGGTATGCTTGAACAATCAAATGTAGATCCTGTTGCACAGTTAGTGCAATCTATTGAAGCGCAACGGCAATTTGAAATTGGGGTGAAGTTTATCAAGATGGCTGAAGACATTGACCGCGGAGGAGCCGAATTGATGCGATTGCCACAAAACTGACACTGGCTTGGCATGGCTCTTGCAAGATAGTGGTGAGCCTCTGATATAGGAGTGGTAAAATGTCTTCAAGCGCAATGCATGTGGCCAAAACTGGCCTGAATGCCCAACAAAATAAAATGCAGATAATTGCCAACAACTTGGCAAACGTTAACACAACAGGCTTTAAACGCGACCGCGCCAATTTTGAAAGCCTCCTGTATCAGACAATCCGGTCAGGCGGCGCTCAGACTGCTGACGGTAATATGCTAACGTCGGCCTCTACCGTTGGCACGGGTGTGACTATGGTGAACACTCAAAAGCTATATTCTCAAGGTAGTCTCATTAGTACGGATAACTCGCTTGATCTTGCGATTGATGGGTCGGGATTTTTCCAAGTGCTGATGCCGGACGGGCGTATGGGTTATACCCGCAACGGAACATTTTCCCGCAATGGCGAGGGCACGTTAACCACGTCAAGCGGCTATGTCGTCCAGCCTGAGGTTGGGATTCCGGACAATGTCAGCGAAATCAATGTGTCGGCGGACGGTATTGTGTCTGTCAAGCTTGCTGGCGAGACCCAGCCGCAAGAAGTTGGACAATTGACGCTGGCCAATTTTGCCAACCCACGGGGGCTTCAGCCCGTAGGTGAAACATTCGCCGTTGAAACACCTGCCAGTGGAGCCCCCATCGAAGGTGCGCCTCTTAATGGTGGCTTTGGCAAACTTGTGCAAGGATATCTTGAGGGATCTAATGTAAATGTTGTTCAACAACTTGTCGACATGATCGAAACCCAACGCGCCTATGAGGTCAGCTCAAAATCAATCTCATCTGTTGATGAGATGATGCGTTATCTCTCGAACAATCTGTGAGGAGCGAACTGATGGTCAGCTCAAAAATTGTCTGTTTGGCGTTTGGTGCGATGGCGCTAGCAGGGTGTGGAACAACTTTTGTTGAAGAGCAAAATAGCCTCCAATATAGCCCTGTCATGCCGCAAGCCGCGCTTGAAATTCAGACAGGGTTTGCTTCGGGTGCGATTTACAACCCCTCCCAAGCAGGTCTTTTTGCAACTGATAGGCGGGCAAGTCGCGTCGGAGATATCCTAACGATATCCTTTTCTGAACGTTTTCAAGCCACGAAATCGCAGAATGCAGCCAACGGTAAGGCTGCGAGTTTCGAGATGAGCTTACCGAATGTGCTGGGTTTGGATAAGCTATCGAACGGGCTTAGCACGGGCACCACGCAATCCTTCTCTGGCTCTGGCTCTGCGGCGCAATCAAACAGTTTGACGGGGCAGATGTCTGTAACTGTTGCGCGTGTATATGAGGGTGGAAACCTAGAAATTCTGGGCCAAAAAAAGCTCACGCTGAACAATGGAGATGAGTATATCCGTGTGCGAGGTATCGTGCGCCCAGAAGACATTTCGTCAAAGAATGTTGTCTTATCAGATAGAATTGCCAACGCCGAA
Organism: Lentibacter algarum; assembly: GCF_040580765.1. Taxonomy (GTDB): domain Bacteria; phylum Pseudomonadota; class Alphaproteobacteria; order Rhodobacterales; family Rhodobacteraceae; genus Lentibacter; species Lentibacter algarum. The sequence continues at coordinate 1,297,005 of NZ_CP158687.1, forward strand.
ATCAAATATATCGGAGCGGGTGATGTGGCCGATACAGGCAAGGTCGGTTGGTTACAGCGCGCTGCTACAACTCTTTCACCCTATTGACAGTGGATAAAAAAATGGCCCTGCCGCATTGTATCAAACCTCTATTTACAGCCTTTTTGATGACGGCTTTTCTATCGCAAGCTGCCATGGGCGAACGTATCAAAGACATTGCCAGTGTCGCTGGGGTGCGCTCTAATCAACTTGTCGGCTATGGTATTGTGGTTGGTCTTGCGGGCACGGGTGATGGCAGCTCGGGGCTGACGTTGCAGTCGATGCAGGCCATGGTCTCACGCTTTGGTCTTGTCACGGAAGTTTCAGGGCTGAATGCAAAAAATGCTGCCGCTGTTATGGTAACTGCAGAGCTTCCACCTTTCTTAAAGCCGGGGCAGACGCTGGATATCACCGCATCTACCATGGGCGGAGCGAGTTCGTTGCGGGGCGGCACATTGCTGATGACGCCTCTCTTGGGCGCCGATGGTGAGACCTATGCCATTGCACAAGGCAACCTTGTTGTTGGCGGTTTAGGGGTTCAGGGTGCGGATCAATCCTCGCTGGTGGTGAATGTTCCGACCGTGGGGCGCGTTCCGCGTGGCGCCTCGGTTGAGCGAATGGTGCCCAGCTCATTTCTGGAAACCCCACATCTTGTGCTAAACTTACACAAAGGAGATTTCACGACAGCAACAAACACTGCAGAGGCCATCAACGGGATATTTGGCCCCGATGTGGCTGTGCCACTTGATGCTAACTCCATACGGGTCCGTGCGCCCCAAGACCCAAGTCAGCGGGTATCGTTTGTTTCGTTACTTGAGAACGTTGAAGTGACGCAAGCCGAGCCGCCCGCCCGCGTGATCATCAATTCGCGCACCGGCACCGTTGTGATTGGTGGCAATGTGCGTGTCACACCAGCAGCGGTAACACATGGCTCAATGACCGTGCGGGTCAACGAGGATTTTAATGTTGATCAGGGGCAGACGGTTGTCACAAATGGTGATCAGACAATTGTTGCAGACAATGAACCCGTGGTGACACCCGACACAGAAATTGATGTTGAAGCCGAGCCGGCGCGTGCCTTTATTTTTGACACAGGCGTGTCCTTGTCGTCATTGGTAGACGCCATCAATGCCGTCGGTGCATCTGCTTCAGACCTTGTTGCCATTCTAGAAGCTTTGCGCGAGGCGGGCGCATTGCGCGCCGAGCTTGTCGTGATTTAGGTGGCGTTATGGGTGACTCTCTGAACAACTTCATGAAGCCGGCTGCACTGATGCAGCTGCGCAGTTCAACTGGCAGTTCGGCGGCTTGGAACAGAACAACTGTCGACACAAGCAAGAGTCAACGTGAGCAATTGCAAGGAGTTGCCAAGGAATTTGAGGCTGCCTTCTTGGCTGAATTCTTAAAACAAGGGCGCGCAGGCGAATTGGCTGAGGGTATGTTTTCCTCGGAAGCAGGCAAAACATTTCAAGGTATGCTTGATGTTGAAATGGCGCGTGCAAGCTCAGGTGGGTTAAACTTGGGGATCGCTGACGCAATGGTTGAACAACTTGGGCGCGGCTTGCCCAAAGAGGTCAAATAAACATGGCTGGGCTTTTTGACATTGGCAGCAGCGGCATTCAGGCCTACCGTAAGGCGCTGAGTGTCACGGGGCAGAATATAGCGAACCTTAACACTGAGGGATATCGCCGCCGCGAAGCCTCGATGGAGGAAATATCCGCCACCCAAGGCAACATTTTAAGTGTTTCAGATCAGGCGGGGCTGGGCGTTCGGGTGTCCGACATCAGTAGGGCATTTGATAGTTTCATTGTTGGGCGCGCTCGAGATACGGCCTCTGATTTTGCCAGGGCCGATTCATACAAAGGCGCGCTTGATACGCTTGAAACAGTACTGCTGCCCGAAGATTATGATCTTACATTTTCAATCAATGAGTTTTTTGATGGCATCAGTTCAATTGCTCGAGCCCCCGGTGACACAGCAGGTCGGGTTGTTGCTTTAGAGCAGGGCCGCTCATTGGCCTCTGCGTTCCAGTCACTTGCGCGCTCTTTGCAAAGCTTTCAGACCGCTATCGAGAGCGAAGTCCGCAACAATGTCGAAGCGCTCAACACTGAATTATCAGGCCTCGCCGATATTCAGGCACAGCTTATTTCTGCGGGGGGCAGTGGCAAGGCATCAAACGCGCTGCTGGATCAAAGGGACAAGTCTATTTCGGCAATTGCTGATTATGTGGGGTTGTCAGCCGATTACAACGTGCGCGGTGATGCGCGGCTTACGCTTGGCGCAACGGGCAGCGGCCCTATTTTGGTCGAGAGTAAGGCGGCTGGCCAGTTGTCCGTGACTGTGAGCGATGGTCAGATCAATGTGTATGCTGGAATGGGGGGGGCGCAAACCCAGACTCAACAGCTAACATCTGGCGGCTTGGCCGGATTGATTGCCGCTTATGAAGCGGTCAGTCAGACCACCCGTGATCTGGACGCCTTGGCGCGCAAGGTCAGCAGAGATTTGAACTCGGTGCATCAAGGCGGTATCACACTTGATGGCGATGCGGGCAAAGATTTGTATAGTCTCGATAGCTATACGCTCACCCCTTCTGCGACAAATTTGGGTGCGATCACTTCCTATGTGAGCGCTGTTGGTGAGCTGCCTGAAGCCGATATTGAACTTGAGATTGTCTATGATAAATCGCGCGCGCTTTGGAGTGGTGCACAAGCCGATGGTACCGTTGTGGCGACAGGCAAAAACGGATTTGTATATCAAGGGCTTGATGTCAGCATAAGCGGGCAGGCGGCTGATGGAGACACGCTGTTTTTTTCAGTATCGCGTGGTAAAGCGGAGAATATGGCGTTTCTTTTGACGCGCCCAGAAGAGTTTGCGGCCGCCGGGCAGCTTTTGACCAGCGAGGGCCTAGACAACCAAGGCTCGGCAACCCTAACAGCGCAGGCCTTTACTCCTTATGTGGCGTCGGGGTTTGAAAGTTTGATGGTGTCTCTGCCCAATGATGACGGCGTTGCCGCCGCGACACGTCTGCGCTCTGATGGCTTTGCTGGGGTCATCCCTGCTTCCGTGAGAAGTCTGGAGCTCTTCTCACTCAAAACCCAGGACAACGTCACGTTTAGTCTCTCTGATGAGCAGCAAACCAGCCTAACTGAGCTGACGCTCACACTTGATGGCACCGAGCACAGCTTTGAAACAACCGCGTTTAAGGAACGCATTGTCTCAGAAGCTGATATTGATATGGCCAATTTGGCACAGATGCTGAACGCCGGCACCATCACAACAGGCGCGGGATTAAGCTTGGCTGATTTGGGTGTGTTTGCAGCCGGGGAAAGTGGCTTGCTTTCGTTGGCCAGTGCGCAGGCGTCCTTAACGGCAGCCTCTCTCCAAGCCGATGCGAAAATCACGGGAAGCGTCTCGCTGGGCAATGATACTGGCTCCCAGATTCAGGTGTTTACCCGTGAGGGACGCCAGATTGCAGGCACGCCTTTGAGTGATGCTGATGTGATGCAATATCTTACGCCGGCCAATGGCTTTTTGGAGACGGCGGAATACCGGGCAGATTATCTGAATGGTGTCGCTGAGGGCGGCTTGCAAAACATGAGTGTGAGCCGGAAAACCCCTGTTGGCACGCAAAGCCTGCGGTTTTCTGGTGAGGGGTTCGTTCCGCCAGTCGTGACCGACAGTGTTATGCCGCTCAGCGTGCAAACCCCAGCTCAAACCCTATTTTTGTCAGTGAGCAGCGATGCCGCCGCTGAAATTGAAATACCACAAGGCGTGATGGCCGATTACATCGCTTCTGAAATCAACGCATTACGCGGAGATCTTGGCGTTACGGCAACGGCTCAAACCCGTGTCGAGCTCAGCGAGATTCCAGATGGTATCGTGCGATTTTCTCTGACGGGAGACAACACTCAAGCCATTGATATTGAGGGCTACGTGAGTGACGGTGATGTGTCTGACTTAGCTGTGTTGATCAATGCACAAACACATGAAACAGGCGTAACAGCGTATGTTTCATCCTCAAGGGACAAATTCGTATTGCTGAACAATACGGGCGCAGACATTGTTTTAGGAAATATCTCAACAAGCGGTGAGGCTCTAAAGGCTATGCCTGTTGGCAAGGCGGGCCACCCACGGTTGGACACCTCTGTTTCACTTGGGGATGATGCTGCGAGTTTTGCGCGTTTTGGTGGCGAAGTCACGCTCACGGCGAGTGCAAACTTTTCGCTGACGGGCACTGGCGGAACCAAATCCAGCCTTGCTGATAGCTTTGAAGGCGGCTTGATCACCCGTGTGGTGGATCAAGCGGGCAGTTGGCAAGAGCTGAGTTTTCAAACCACCGAGGGGATTGATGGCAACGAGGCCCGTCCAGATGGCAGTTTGGCGAGCGCTGCGGCGTTGAACTTCAGCGTCAGCTTGGAGACGGATGGATCAGCGGCCCGCCTTGAGGCTGTTGTAGAGGCCAAAGATTTTTCAGAGTTTTCAAGCGGGGCTGTTGCTACAGCCATGGCTGCCCAATTGCGAGGAATGACGCCTGTGCCAACCTTAACTGGCGCCGGTTTTTCTGACTCCAGCACATTGCCGCAAACAGGGGCTAGCATTACACTCAGCTTGGGAACGCAAGATTACATTCTGACGATGGATGATGGCGAAATTCTTGTCAGCGGGCCTGAGGCGGGTCGTTTGAGTGCAGGCTTCAACGAGAACCTAGAGCTGGTTGTGAGTGCTCATCGCGGCATGGAAACCGGGCAGATGCTCAGCGTATCTTCAAGCGCCAGTGAAGCCTCAATGGCTGCGTTTGGCCTATCTGAAAGTGCGCGTCAGGAAGTTATGACAGGTCGGGCTTTTGCCGCCGATAAATTAAGCGAAACGCCTGTGACTCTGACGCTTGAAATTGCAAACGCATATTTTGAAGTGAGCGTCACAGAAGACAGCTCTGGCGCCGTTTCGGTGACAAGCGACGTGGCGTTGCCTAGCAATACGTTAGCTGACATTGTTGTGGGTGAGGATGGCAGCTATCAATTCCAAATCACACGCTCTGGTGCGGATACCCTTGAGAGCTTCAGAATTATTGCCAGCGACGGCGCGCGGACGCTTGGCCTCACAACAACCCCCAACCAAATTTTGGTGACAGAAGCAGGCTTGCGCTTGAGCACGGCAGATTCTACGGCGGTTGATGTCACTGGCACTGCTGACAGCCTCATTTCGGAGCATCTGTCGCTTGAAAACCTACCAGCTGAGGAACTCATTGTTATTCTAACAGGAGATGGCGCTCGTCGCTTGTCGGCACAGTTTGAAGAGGCAGATCAGCCTGTTCAAACTGGCCTGAACCGTCCACTGGAAGTTCTAGTGAGCGATGCCTTGAGTGGACGCTTGGAAATCATTGACACCATTAGCGGGCATTCCATTGCGACACGCTATGTTGACGAAACCGGCCGGATAAATGTGGCGGGCCTAGATTTGTTGCTCAATGGCGATGTGGCCACGGGTGATAGCTTTACAATTGCTGCAAATACCCGAGGTGCGGGTGATGGGCGCAATATTTCTCAGATCCTGGCTTTGCAGTCTCTTAACAAACAAACGGGGCAGGGCGGGTTTGCCACAAGCTTTAGTGCGCTGATCACTGACATGGGCGCGAAAGTGAAAGCGGGGACCATTGCTGCGGAGTCTGCTGAAGCTGTGAGAGATGCTGCGCGCGAATTAGAGTCAGAGTTTTCTGGGGTCAATCTTGATACCGAGGCCGCCAGGCTTTTGGAGCAGCAGCAAGCCTATCAAGCGCTCGCACGGGTCTTGAGCACAGCCAAAGAGTTGCTGGACACTCTTATGAATTCGATTTGATGAAAGGCCGTTAACATGACGATTAGCACCAAGATGTTCAATGAACAGACAATCGCCAATCTTGGCCGCCTGTCAGAGCAATTGAGTGGCCTGCAAGAGCAGGTTGCCTCGGGGAAGAAGCCTATAAAACCCTCAACAGACCCTGTTGCAACCGCCAAGCTTTCGGCCGCCAAAGAGCTTGAGGCTGGGTTGGCGCGGTTTCGCGGCAATATGAACCGGATTGACACACGTTTGAGCGAAACCGACGTTGCATTGGGCCAGGTGCAAACCGTTATGACGCGCTTGAAAGAGCTTTCTATTCAGGCTTCAAATGACACCCTTAATGATGTGGATCGGCTATCAATTCGCAAAGAAGTGACACAGTATAAGGCCTTTTTGGTTGGTTTGGCCAACACCAAAGATGCGCAGGGGCAAGCGCTTTTTGGCGGCTATATGACGAATACTGCCCCGTTTTCCATGAGTTTGGATGGCCAGGTCAGCTACCTCGGTGACACCGGAATGCACAGTCTACCTGTCTCGCAATCGCTGAGCCTGGCGACAGGGCTTGATGGCGCTGCAAGCTTCATGCGAATTCAAACAGAGCAGGGGCCAAAGTCGGTTTTTGATATTGTTGCAGAGTTTGAAACATCGCTGAAGGTGATGGCCGATCGCGAAACCAGTGTGAAAGTGCTGTCCCCCGACGGCGCAAGGCTTAGTTTTGAAATTGGCCGTTCACCACGGCCCCAAACTCTGCGCCTTGAGGGGAGTCTTGGTGCGGCCGATATCACAGTGACGATGGTATCGGGGACGATGCGTCCCATGATTGAAGCCATCAATGCACAAACTTCCGCTACGGGCGTAAGCGCCCAAGTTTCAGAGGATGGAAATACCATCAGATTGAAAAGCAGCGACGGCGAGGCGTTTACAATATCTGGGTTTCAGGCCGATGATATTGATGGCGCAGAGTCAGTGCCAAGCCGCCAGATCACCGTGCAACAAATCGTGGGTGACACTGTTCTTGGGGAGCCTGTGGTGTTGGTTGATCAAGACAACGCGCTCAAAACATCTGTGGCAGGTTTAGACAGCGTGATCTTGCACATGGCCTCGGCCCGCGCGCAAGTGGGCGCCTTTGCCGCTACAGCCGAAATTCAGTCTGATATGCTCGCACGGCAAGAGATGATGATTACGGAAACTCTATCCGGCATAGAAGATGCCGATCTGACGGCTGTCGTGACTGAATTACAAAGCCTATTGGTCAACCGTGATGCTTTACGGCAAGTCTTTGCCAAAGTCGGGCAACAAAGCCTGTTTGATCTGATCCGATGAAATTCTGGCTTTCTGTCATAGTCTCGTGCGCTTTCACATTCGCTGCGCAGGCCTCTGAGCCTGATTGCGAGGCGATGGCTGCCGAAGTGGGGCGTTTGGCTCAACTTCCTGATGGTTATCTTCCCGCCATTTCGCGGATTGAGTCGGGCCGCCAGCGCGACGGCAAACGCCGCGCTTGGCCCTGGACGTTAAACCACTCTGGCAAGGGACTCTATTTTGAGAGCAAGGCTGAAGCCTTGGCTTATCTCAGGACAGCCACGGTAAAAGGGCGCACCAACATTGACGTTGGCTGTATGCAGATCAATCACTATTGGCACGGCCATACCTTTGGTTCGCTCGAAGAGATGATCGACCCTGTGAAAAACGTAAAATATGCGGCCGCCTATCTGACAGAGCTTTATGAGCGTCATGGTTCTTGGGTTGAAGCGGTGAAACACTACCACTCGCCAGATGAGGCGCGCGGAGTTCGCTATTATAAGGGGTTTCAGACGGCCCACCGTTTGTTGCAGAAACAGCCGCCTGAAGCAGCAACAACCGCTCAGGCGCTCTATGCCAGCGCTGGTTTCTTTGGTTTTTCTGGCACGGCTGCATCGCGACTTGTTGTTGGACTTGGCGCAGACAATAGTGGCACATTATTGCCACCAGTCTCACAAATTGATGCGATTACAGAAGCTTATCAGAGCCTTATTGACGCTTTGGGCCCCGACGCACCGAGCACGGAGTTTTTTGTGTGGCAGGGCAGCACAGCGCTGACCGACCGCTTACAGACAAGAGGTGTGTTGCACGCAAAGTGGCAGAATGTTGAGGTCTTTCGTCGGGCGCTTGCCGTCGGTGTGCCTTAACGCTCTACTGCCCGAATGTTGTCTTGTATCTTTAGATATGCGGCAAAGAGATCCGCCTCTGTGAGCACCCCCAGCATCTTGCCAGTTGTTTTTGACACAACCGGGATGCTTTCTCCGACAAATGAGGACGCAATTTCGATTGCTTCATTCATCGAGTGGGTTTCATTGAGTGTTATGGGCGCGCGATCAAGAAAAGCGGATACAGGTTTTGCGGGTGGAGCGTCCAGCAATTGATTTATTGTGATTTTACCCACAAAATCGCCGTCAGCGGTTAAACAATATGCCTCTGTTTGTACTTTTTCACGCAGTTTTGTCATGACCTCTTTTGCGGTGCTCCCTGTTGGGACTGCAATGTAATCAGCGGTGGCGTAACCACCCACTGTGGTTTGATTGAGGCTGAGCTGGTTGCGGCCAAACCGTAAATCAATCCCGCGGTCCATAAGTTGACGATCAAAAAACGAATGGCCAAAAATATTTGAGGAAACCACTTGGCTTACTATGACGGCCAGCAGTGTAATTAGGGTGAATTCATAGGATAGGGTCAGCTCCAAAACGATAAAGACTGTTGCCAACGGGGCGCCAACGACACAAGCCGCCACTGAAGCCATGCCCGCAAGGGTGAGGGCCGATGTCAAACTGCTGGCCACGACCGGCTCAAAGGCTTTAGCTAGAAGGGCACCTGATGCCGCGCCGACCAGCAAGGCAGGCGAGAAAACGCCACCAAAAAACCCAAAGCCCAAGCAAATGCTTGTAAGAATAATCTTGGCCAAGAGTAAAGTTGCGATAAAGCTCAGGTCTTGGGGCGTGTTGAGCAATGACACCAAGGCATCTGTTCCAAGGCCCAACGCGTTTGGAACGAAAGAGCCGATGATGACCACGGCACAGACGGCAATGCTTAAGGATTGATAGGGTTTGAGCCCCCAGTTTTTGTTGATGACGGCAAATTTTCGCAAGCTGATCATGAATATTACGGCAACGAAGCCGAACATAACGCTTGCCAAGATGATAGGCAGAAACGCCTCGATCAAAGCGGGCGCTTCTCCGCGAAGCGTGAGGGGGTGCGGCAATTGGAAGACATAATTGACCATCGCAGCCGCTACGATTGCGCTTGTTGCGATTGGGGCCATCGCCTTTGGAGAAAAGTGCCGCAGTACAGCTTCATGGGCGAAGATAATTCCAGCGATGGGGGCATTAAAGCCTGCTGAGATAGCCGCTGCAACACCGCATCCAATGACAACATTGCTGCTCATGGGCACAAAGAACAGCTTTTTCAGTCCTGCTCCGGCGGTGGCCCCAAAGTGCACCAACGGTCCATATTGCCCAACCGACGCCGCACCACAGGCGGAGATCAAAGCTACAAGTGTTGAGGCAAGTCCTGCGCGCAAATCTAAGGGCTCGACATCTTGATGGGCGGCGTAGATCGTGTCGGCTGGACCATACCAGCGTGGGATGTCAAAAACCCTTCTTATCAGCAATATCAAGATCGCTGCTCCGGTGATGAAACCTGTTAAGGTGAGATCAATTGATACCCCCTCAAGTGTTAGAAAGTTACCGCTGAAGGTTTTGCGCAGCTCGGCAAAGTATTTTACACTATTTACAAATGCGGCGGCGGCCATGGCGACAATGGCCCCGATCACCGCGCCGAAACTGGCACTCGCATAGGTTGATACGATCTTGTTGTGCTTGATGGCTTGAGAATAGTTCATAATATATCCTGCGTCCTTAGTTAGTCAGCTTAATATATAAAATGATAATATCACTAGTGATTATTATATTATTAGTTTGGCACGCTTCCTGCAAAACACATTAGACTTTAACCGAGCGAGGAAGAATATGTACGGGATTATCAGAACTGGCATGGCGACCGCGATGCATGAAATTGCAGTCGTTTCCAACAACATCGCAAACTCGGGCTCAACGGGCTTCAAAAAGAGCGACGTATCTTTCGCTGATATCTACGGCTCCGCCACGCCTGATACTGTGGCCCGCACCACGACGGGCTTTGGCAGCTCAATTTCGGACACGCGCCGCAACGACGGTCAGGGAACAGTTGTTACTCGAGCTGGGGCTTTGAATATGGCTTTGGTTGGCCCTGGCTTGTTCGCCATTTCTCCCCCTGACGAAACCGGGGGAGCTTCTGAGGGCATGCTTTTTACTCGGAATGGTGAGTTTTCGTTAGATAAAGAGGGCTTCTTACGCTCGGCAGACGGATCTTTCGTGCGCGGCCTTGTTGGTGGTGAGGAAGGAAGCACTTTAGAAACAATCCAAATTCCGTTTTCTCTCGAAGGAGAAAACATGAGCCAGCTGGAAGTTGGTTCTGATGGTTTAATTTCTGCGACTTACGGCAACAAGACGGTTGTGGAATCTGGTCAGCTGGCTGTTGTGAACTTCTCCAACCAAGGCGGTTTGCGAAACGTTGGTTCCGCGCGATTTGCCCAATCTTCTCAGTCGGGGGATCCTATTTTTGGCGTTGGCGGGCAAAGTGGTTTTGGCACAATTCAAACCGGTGCCTTGGAGGGATCAAACGTAGATATCACCCAAGAAATGACGGTAATGATCCGTGCACAACAACAATTCAGCGGGTCTGCGAGAGTTTTGCAGGCTAATTCTGACATGGTCGAAAAGCTGACGCGTTGAATGATTTGGGGCTGAGTCATGCTCGGCCCCGCATATTCATTCGTCTGGTCGGTCCACGAGTAATTTAAAGAAGAAACCTAATATTCCGAGGCCCCAAATGAGTGCAACGAAATGCCAAGCGGAAAGGTTTTGTAGTGGTTGGAACTTTTCTTCCGCGAAGGGAATAGACAATATCCCAATTGCCGCCGCAAAAAGGAAATAGCGTATAATCATACATTGTCTGCAAATGTGTGGTTTTCTTTTCTTTTTGGGAGAGGGTGTCTTGATCAAGATTGGTGACCACCTTTGGCAATGTTGTGCGACACCCAGATATTACCAGCGACACTGTCAAAAATGTTATATCTAGACCTAAAATAAAATATTATGTAGCATCGATGCAACTTAAATGTGCGGTGCTGCTTTGCTTCCACTCAATATAACACATATCCCTGGTTCTGGCTCAATGGCATCAACGTCTTTGGCAGACGCGCTTCGGCCAGCTGCTCGGCCACCTTTCGGGGCTCCGACGCTTCGACAGACAAGTCAAGGTTTGCCTGCGCTAGATCAGCTTGATGCGTCGGCAACATATTCGGCCAATCACACTAGAGTTCAGATTTATCACCCCAGCCAAGCGCCGTCTGCCCAAAGCACCGAGAACGCATTAATGGCTAGGGCACTCTTATCTCAGCCCTTTGCTCACTCGGGGGCGGCAACAAAAATTGCTCGTATTTCCAATATGTTCTTGGATGCGCCACGGTTTGGATCCGCTGTTAATCTGCTGTCATAACCGCAGTGTTAACGTAACTCTCTAGATGCCGTCCAGAGCACTAGATGCCGTCCAGGAAAGAAACCTCCAGTTCCGGCATCTCTTTCAGCCATTCACCATCGTCGATCGCGCCCCAAGTCCATCCGGCGGGCATGGCGAGTTCTGGTTTAGTACGATACATATAAATGAATGGTTTGAATTCTTTTGCAGCCGATTCAGCCGAGACGTCTGGTGTCTTTAAACCGTCAAGAGATGATGAGAAAAAGCCCTTAATTTTGCGGGGCGCCCCATTTTTGTCAAAAGTGATTCTATTATACGCATAGCTTTCTAAAATCTCAGAAGCATCTTCGACGCCAGCGTCCATCATTTGCCGAAGGTAGCTTTCCGAAGTGTCCAGAACCATTTCATAACTTATATCGCTATAACGATCAGCTAAAACGGAGGCATATTTTGAGGCAAACGCTTCCAACCCGAGGGACTCAGCCAGATAGCGTTGCGCTGTGAGGGCACAAGTTGCCGAATATACCCATGAGGGACAGAAAATTGACACTCAAACCTCCAAGTGTGTTAGCGGATATATCCACAGCCTTTGTTTTGAGGTTAGAGTTATTTTATCTGGCCCCACGCGTCAATTATATCATTTAAAACATTTTCACAGGTATCCAATTTTGCGTCAGGGTCTGACTTCAGCGCTTTTTGGAGCTGGTTGCGGCAATACTCATATACTTTGAATAAGTTTTCAGCAATTTCGCCCCCCTTTTCGAAGTCGAGGCTTGTTTGCAAGATATACACAGCCGTGAAGGCATTTGAGAAATATTTCTTTTTCTTCTCATCCTCGATCGCCGGCGTCTGTAGGTTTTTGAGGCACCGTGACAGCTCTTGAAGGGTTAGAGTGATCATCTCGTGAGGGTCGGAGATACCCGAGAGCCCTGCCTGCCGCGACCTGTTGTATTGGCTTCTTGCAAATGCGTAGTTCATTGTTCTCTCCCGCCACTGTTGTTATTCATATTAACGGTGCGTCAGACGGATTGTTTAGGCCCTCGAGAGTGAAATCGGTGCATTTAGTTTTGAGGGTAAGCCGTCCTTTTTTCTGTATATTCGCTTAGCGGTATGAAGACCCTAGAACTCTCGCGGTCGCTTTCGTCGAAATGACAAACCTCGACCTGAACATTCCCGATATCAGGCTCTTGTGAGGGGTTTGATGTTTGCGCGACCCATTTCAGAAACAGATTCATAGCTTACCTCGTTGGTTGTTCCTACGAGTGTTTGAGCAAGATTGATGCCAACTTGCTCAGAGCTGAGATTAAGTGATCAAAAACGAGGTGAGTTCAACGCTATGGATGAACGGCTCATAGCCCCAACGCTCCAGATAGTCATTTATTGTGGTCTTTATCTTTTCGCTTAGCAATTGGCGGCCTTCCCGAGACAGAAGGACTTCTTCGTTAAGCTCGGCCGCTTGTGCGAGAATAAGAGGGCGCAGCTGTGGTTCGCGCTCTTCAAGTGTCGTCATCATACTGCTGGCATTGAGGGGGGACTCAAAGATTGAAACGGCAATTTCAAAGCTGAACAGCTTATTACTTCCTGGCACGTTCCCGATAATTGTGGAGGGGTATGGGTAATACTCATACCCGGGTGTCGCTATAGCAAACCCGTCCTCATCTGTCTCTTGTGCTGAGGCATCGGTATTTTCAGGCGGAGCTTCAATTTCTATGGGCGGGGTTGGCGGGTTGAGCGCATCAAGCCTGTCAGATTGAGGGCTTATGGTGTTGTGACCCGCCGCAAATACCAAAAGCGTTATGAGCGCAGGCGCACCATAGAGGGCGGCTGATAATAACATTTTCTTCATCGTCGCTCCTCCCATGTCATCTGAACGACACAGATTTTAAAACTGTTAAACCGAGGCTGTCAGTATTAGCTGTCAATTATTTGAAGCCTCAAGTCTCATGGTCGTCATTTGCTTGTCTGTTTTCTGACTCTTTGATTTAGGCGTAATTTTTGAAAAATATATTAACAAAAATTTAATCAATATTATCAAGTTGTTAAATTAAGAAAGTATTGATTTTTCGATTTTGTGCCTCGCCGGTTTGTGGGGTTGGCTTGGTTATTGCCTTTTAAACTCCGTAACCTGGAGAGCCGCAATGAACTCGATTTTGATAGAAGCTGCACATTTCTCACAAGCGCAGGCGCTGCGCGAGCTTATTGCACGCCGAATGCTGGATGTGGGGATATTGGGCGAAACGGTTGAACCAGATGCAGGCGCAACATTGGTGTTCTCGGCGGCTCATGAAGCTGCGCTTGGCAATATGCAGGCCCTTTTGGCGGTTGCACGTGGGTTGAAGCCGCGCCTGGTCGTTATCGTAGATGATAGCGCTGACCAGTTTTCCATCACGAGTGATCTTGGCGGAAAAGTGCAGCGTGTGAACCTGCCACAGTCAGATGGGCTGGCCCTTACCGTTGCCGCAGACATAATTTGTGCTGATCTCGCCAAAATGATTGCCGCTGACCCTGCGACAAGTGATTTGTTGGTTCTTGCAAATCGTGTTGCTAAGTCAGATGTCACTGTTTTCATCAATGGGCCGACGGGCACTGGCAAAGAGGTTCTGGCACGCTTTATTCATGACAGATCGGATCGCGCCAAAGAGCCTTTTGTGGCCATAAATTGCGCTGCAATTCCAGAAAATATGCTTGAAGCCGTATTGTTCGGCCACGAGAAAGGGGCCTTTACAGGCGCTTCTGTTGCCAACAAGGGCATTTTTCGGGCGGCTGATAAGGGTACTTTGTTGTTGGATGAAATTTCAGAAATGCCGCTTGGCCTGCAATCAAAGTTGTTGAGGGTTCTGCAAGAGCGCAAAGTAACTCCACTGGGGGCTCAGGGCGAAATTGATGTAAATGTGCGCGTGCTGGCGACCACCAATCGCGATATGCGTGCCGAGGTTGCTGCCAACCGCTTCCGAGAAGATTTGTTCTATCGTCTCAATGTCTTTCCGATGGCAACTCAATCTTTGAGCAGCAGACCAGAGGATATTCTGCCTGTGGCTGTGGCCTTGTTGCGCAAACACTCGATGTCTTTGGAAGGGCTTCCTTGGCTGTCTGCTGATGCCTGTGATGTGCTTTGCAGCCATGACTGGCCAGGCAACGTGCGCGAGCTTGAAAATGTCATGCAGCGGGCCTTGGTTTTGCAAAATGGTGGCGTGGTTGATGCTGAAGATATTGTGATTGATACGGTCCCGGTGCTTCAGAATGTTCCAACGCCGCAATCCTCTCAACCCACGGTCAGCCGCCTGAGCGCCTACGGAGGATAACGCGATGACACAGATTGGAGGCCTCAAATATCAGGTGGATCAAAGCCATCTGCAAAGCTTGAAGAAAGCACAAGAGGGTTTAGGCCAACCAACGCAAGGACCAAGTTTTTCGGAACGGCTTGCGAATGGTTTAAATGACGTCGCGAATGCACAGGGCGATGCGTCCAAAATGGCGCGTGATTTTGAACTTGGGCGCGAGCAAGATTTGGCCAAGGTCATGGTTAGTCAGCAAGTATCCTCGCTTGGTTTCCAGCTGACCCTTAATCTGCGCAATAAAGCTTTGAGCGCTTACAAAGACATCATGAATATGCCGGTTTGATCGCAGATCACTCTGAGCATTCAAGACAAGGACGGCCTCGAACATGGCAACGAAAACACAGTCTCTCGACACCAGCAGCGCTTTATCAAGTAATGCAAACGGCTTGGTGCCATCTTCGGGCAACGTTCTAGACACCATCAAGAACGTGACGCAACAACCAAGTTTTCAGCGTGCTTTTCCAATGATCATTTCCGTCTTGGCAATCGGTGTGTGTTTGGTTGTTTTTGCTTTGATGCAAAAGCCTGATCGCACGACGCTTTACGCATCCTTGCCTGAGGCAGAAAAGGCGCGTGTTTTTGAAACTCTGAAAAACGCTGGCGTGGATGTGACGCTTGATCCGACAACCGGCGACGTCATGGTGCCTGCGGCGGACTATCACAGCTCACGTATTCAGTTGGCTGCGCAAGGTCTGCCGCAGTCTGTGCCCGATGGATATGATACATTGGGCGACATCCCAATGGGCACGTCGCGGTCTGTTGAGACCATGCGCTTGAAACAAGCGCAAGAAGTTGAACTGGCGCGTTCTATCAACGAGATCTCAGCAGTGCGCTCGGCCCGCGTGCATTTGGCTTTACCCGAACGTTCGGTGTTTGTGCGTGAGCAACTGCCGCCGACAGCTTCGGTCTTTTTGCAACTGGACCGGGGGCGTGCCATGGACGAAAGCCAGGTGACCGCGATTATCAATTTGGTTGCCGCTTCTGTGCCAAAC